>CAWWCC010000094.1:0-10592 GCA_963935315.1 uncultured Planctomycetaceae bacterium
CAAGGAGTATCGTCGGCAGCGTCAGATGTGTATAAGAGACAGTGGCCAAAGTGCAGCTGATGAACACTCTCCTGTCACAATGCCCGTAGCACGCAAGCCACGCATGCGAATGAGTGTCATGAGAGACATTGAGCAATAGGGACTCCCTCCCGGAGAATCAAAGTAGAGGGTGCATTCTCCTCCTGGCTCTACATCCAACAAACGATCTGTAAGTTCTGATTCATGCTCTGTCAAATCCCCTGTAATCGCTATTTCGGGAACGCTATCGTCTTTGTGATGCTGAGTCATTTAACCAAGAACCTATGAGTTTCAACGAGCTATAAAATTATGCGATTGAAAAATAAAATTGTAATAATCGTGTAAGAAGTTAAATAAATCCGCTGGTGACCACAAGGTTTACTCTTTCAAGATTGCTTGGCTGCAACACCTGAGCTGAATCTTCTTCGAAAAGAAAGTCTGGCAATTTACTTCGTCCTGGTTAAGAAGTCGCCATTCCCCCCTAGACTATCTCCACTTGACAAATACGAATAGGCAAGATTTATCGGATACTCTCTTTTATAAGCACCATTATAGAGGTAAAAGGGGGACTTTACCAGTTTTTGGTCCAACTTGATTGCCGAAAATAAGTTACAAAAGTCTTACAATCGCTACAAAACTGCTAGCGCGATTCCGTATTACCCTGTGCCAGCTGGCCAGGGGTTCTTCTGGAAAAGTGAAATTGATCTATGGGCTACCGAAGCTTACAGCAATGTGTTGCTGATCTTGAAAAAAATGGCGATCTGATACGTATTCACGAATTGATTGATCCCAAGCTCGAAGCAGCAGCCATTCAACGTCGTGTCTTTGCCTCAAAAGGCCCGGCAATTCTCTTTACCAATGTTCGCGGTTGTGCCTTTCCGATGGTCAGTAATCTATTCGGTACTAGGGACCGTGTTCGGTATATGTTTCGCGACGGTTTAGATGCCGTGCGACAACTCGTCGAGCTGCGTTCGCAACCCAAGAATTTCATCAAAAAACCCTGGCGTTTTCTTGGTGCTTCGCGCAGTGCGTTTACGATGTTGCCCGCAAAGGTCCGTCGTGGCCCCGTTTTATCACAGCAAACCACCACGAGTCATTTACCTCAACTTCAAAGTTGGCCCGCAGATGGCGGACCTTTTATTACCTTGCCGCAAGTTTATACAGAAAATGTCGACAAACCCGGCATACGTCACTCGAACCTCGGTATGTACCGTATTCAATTGGCCGGTGATTCGTACAAGGTTGATGACGAGGTAGGCTTGCATTATCAGATCCATCGCTCGATTGGTGTCCATCATGCGGCAGCTATGCGAGCAGGTAAACCTTTCCGGGTCAATATTTTTATTGGTGGTCCCCCTGCAATGACGGTCGCAGCCGTGATGCCCTTGCCCGAAGGAATGAGTGAACTCGTATTTGCCGGTGCTCTGGGGAGACGACGCATACGAATGATTTGCCCTCCTGACATGCTACCAATACATGCTGATGCTGATTTTTGCATTACCGGTATTGTCGAACCGAACAGGTTATTGGATGAAGGACCATTTGGCGATCACTTGGGGTACTACAGCCTGGCCCATCCTTTTCCGGTAATGCGGGTCGAGAAAGTCTATCATCGTGATGGAGCAATCTGGCCATTCACTGTTGTAGGGCGCCCACCACAAGAAGACACCATGCTTGGTGAGTTGATTCATGAAATCACGGGCCCCCTCATTCCCGAAGTATTGCCTGGTGTTCACGGTGTTCATGCTGTTGATGCTGCTGGAGTTCATCCACTTCTTTTGGCTTTTGGCAGCGAGCGTTATATGCCTTTTCTGGACACACAACGACCTCAGGAATTGCTTACACAAGCCAATGCCATTTTAGGTCAGGGCCAACTGTCCCTGGCAAAATTCTTATTGATCGCTGCCCGACAAGATGATCCAGATCTTGACCTACAGGATATCTCAGGTTTTCTGCAACATGTACTATCCCGAGCAAATTGGCAATGCGATTTGCATTTCCATACACATACCACTATAGATACGCTCGATTATTCTGGTTCGTCATTGAATACCGGCTCTAAACTGGTGATTGCAGCTGCAGGGCCTCCCCACTATCCCCTGGTAAATGAGTTGCCAGGAGACTTAAAACTTCCCGAAGGATTCAGCGCACCTCGGATCATCATGCCAGGAGTACTTGCCGTCACGGGCCCACCTTGCTCTAAGCCATCGTTTGAGTATGAAGTATCGCTACAGGCACGTACTCAAGGACTCGATCAAGTCGTCGAACCTATGGATCGCTTTTGCTCATTTTATAAACATGACAATCCGATCAATAAGTTCCGCTGGGTTGTGGTGGTCAACGATAGTGCGTTTGTTGCAGAATCTCTCCGAAATTTCATCTGGGTTACCTTCACACGCTCCAATCCCGCCAGTGACATCCATGGCATCGAGTCCTTTGTCAAAGATAAACACTGGGGATGTCGAGGAGCGCTCGTCATCGACGCACGCATCAAGCCACATCATGCCCCAGTTCTAGAAGAAGACCTTGAAGTCAAATCGCGAGTAGATGCTCTGGCTACTCGGGGTGGCCCCCTCCATGGAATCATCTAACACACCTATTTCATTCGCCGTAGCTGAGTTCTAAAGATTCAGGTATGGACAAAATCGAAAAACGGCTAAGATCTCAAATACAAAACAGCTAGCTCTCCACAGAATTAGTAATCCTCAATGGCAAAGATCACCTTTCATGGAGCAGCTGGAACCGTCACTGGCTCTAAATATCTGTTGGAGGCTGGCGACGCCCGGGTGCTAATCGACTGTGGTTTATTTCAAGGCCTTAAAAAACTGCGCCTGCTCAACTGGGATCCCACACCCTTTCCTGCAAAATCTCTCGACGCGATTGCCCTAACCCACGCGCATCTGGATCATATCGGATTTCTACCTCGTGTCGTCAAAGAAGGATTTCAAAGCAAGATTTATTGCACTCCAGCAACTTCGAAACTGGCCGAATTGATTTAATCTACAGCCTGCACACAAGGATGAATTAAACCCATGGAACTGACAAAAGATGTAGAACGAAACCGTCGTGCAATTTTAGAATCGCATAGCTATCGCCTGGCAGAACAAGACATTGATTTCCTGGGTCGCCATGAACAGCGGCCCGTGCGGATGCAATTGGAGTTACAAAAAGTCGAAACTCTGCTACGTGAAAATAATATCCATTCTACAATCGTCGTTTTTGGAGGAACACAAGTAATTCCGAGCGAACAAGCTGAAGCACGACTTGCTGGTGCCAAACGTTTCTTATCAAAAAGGCCCGATGACGCGCGTGCGATACGAGGCCTGGAACGTGCTGAAAATGTGGCCAAAAAGGTTAAGTTTTATGATGACGCTCGTGAATTTGGCCGCCTTGTTTCAACCACTTGCCAAATAAATGGCGGCTGTGATTTTGTAATTGCCACCGGTGGTGGTCCAGGGATTATGGAAGCTGCTAACCGTGGAGCTTTTGAGGCTGGTTGTAAAAGCATTGGTTTCAATATTGAGTTGCCGCACGAACAAGAACCCAACCCTTATATTACACCTGAGCTTTGTTTTCAGTTTAGCTATTTTGCATTACGCAAGTTTCATTTTGTCCTGCGTGCAAAAGCTCTCGTAGTTTTTCCCGGTGGCTTTGGGACACTCGATGAATTATTCAACACCCTCACACTTCGCCAAACTGGGCGCATGCAAGAGATTCCTATCATTCTTTACGGTGAAGAATATTGGCGCAATCTGATTAATTTCCCTGCATTTGCCGACGAAGGTGTCATCGCTGATGAGCATTTGGATCTTATTCACTTTGCAGAAACTCCTAAAGAAGCCTGGAATATTATCTCTGAATTTCACCAAGTTGATTAAGAATCTAGGCTTATCATGGCAACAACCTGCCCGCAACCCGTTGCTCTGGTCACCGGTGGTGCCTTACGCGTTGGTCGTGCTATCGTAAAGATGTTTGCACAAAATGGCTACGCGATTGCCATCCATGCCAATCGCTCTCGCGCCAAAGCCGAGCAGCTCGCTGAACAACTGACGCATCAGAACCCGATGGTCAGGGTCCTGTCGGCAGACATGCGCGATGAAGCATCCATACGCGAAATGATCGATTGTGTGTACAACGACTTTGGTCGCTTGGATGTTTTGGTTAACAATGCGGCTATTTGGTCACCCCTTCCACTGGAAGAAGTCACCGGTGAAGAAGTTCGTAAATACTTCGATATTAATACACTTGGTACTTTCATTACCTGCCAACATGCTGGCTTAAGAATGGCTGCACAAGACCATGGAAGTGTCATCATCAACATTGGTGATTGGTCCGTGGCACGGCCATACCCTGACTATGCAGCGTACTTTCCCTCAAAGGGAGCCATTCCCACGTTAACGCGCATGTTTGCAGTAGAGCTTAGCGCGCGAAACCCATTAGTCCGCGTCAATGCAATATTGCCTGGGCCCGTTGTATTCCCCCCTGATTTACCGGTAGCTGCTCAACAAGAGGCCATTGAAAGCACCTTGGTAAAACATGCAGGCACCCCTCAGAATGTTGCCCATGCCGCCCTATTTTTAGCTGAGAACGACTTTGTTACGGGTGTCTGTTTACCCGTCGATGGTGGCCGTACCATCGGCAGATAACCTTTAATTCAAGTGCTATCACGTCGATTGCGGGTATCCGCTTAGGAAGCCAGACGGTATTCGAAAATCTAGCTTTCGCTAGACAACTTGAAACTCTCTAAGGCAATTCCCATAATGAATGCCAAAGTCCTACCTGGGGTTGAGCGCAGCAGCAGGCGGCTAGATCCGACTACGCATTCCACAACATTCCCCGCTACAACATTCCCCGCTACAGCATTCCACACCGTAGTAATTTTTCCCACCGTAGTAATCGGAAATTAAGACGCCACTATAGGCTTGATGTGACTTGGGACCCTCTGTGCAATTAGACTATCCAAGGACCCGCATTGACATCCGCCTCTGACCAAAAGGATGAAATAGGTAGGTGAACTGTCGGTCTGCTGAGCTGACAGTCGAAATTTCGCCGACAGAACTTCACTGCAAGATATTCATGCCGCACTTCACCGTTCTACAATCTGCCCCCATCCGAACCCAACCCAGTTGGTTTGCCACCTTCGCTGTCAGTGCGCTACTTAGCCTTATTGCAGGAGTACAGCAAATCGAAACCACAGCCACTGAAACCAATACGACCCAACCCGCTACAACCCAATCCGCTACGACTCAATTAACGGGGAGCGAATACGTACCATCAAAAACGGCGGACATTTTTGAGATCCCTGCTGAGCTGAAAACCTATCAGCAGCTCATGGAATACGTTCAGGAAATTGATCGTCTCGAGAACGATAAGCTTTCTCTTAAAGAAAAGCATGCCCACCATCAAAAAGTTGCTCGCACCGTCGTTGCTATCGCTGAGAAATCCTTAACACTTAAGCTCCAACCCGAACAGCTGGGTAGCAGCATCTCTCTAAAGCTTCAAGCATTAGGCTATCTGCAAAAACTGGGCGAACCCAAAGCAGATATACTCTTAGCAAAAGCCATACAGCAATCCATTAGTGACAAAAACTCCATTGTCCGTATGGTCGGCATGAAGCACCTGGTCGAGTCAGGATTTAATCATTGGGCGGACTGGGATCCCGTTGAGCAAAAGAAATGGGTAACGAAGATCATTAAGTATGTCCAACAGGAAGAAACGGGGCCATTTCAATTTGATTTGACCATCAAGGTTGTTGAATTTCTCGGGGATGTTGTGGGTGGAGAACTATTTGCCAAAGAACTACTTGCCAAGGCATTACCCCGGTTCCAGCAAAGTGATAATCCTAATATCCTCTCCGCTGCATCCAAGCTGGAGGGTACCCTGCGACGCCTGAACTTGCCCGGAAACAAAATTCGTGTTCAGGGCAAGCAGCTAGATGGCACATCTCTTGATTGGTCTACCTACCGAGGTAAAGTTGTTTTGATCGATTATTGGGCGACCTGGTGTGCGCCCTGCCGGGCTGAAGTCCCTAATCTCTTGAATCTTTACGATGCCTATCATGATAAAGGTTTTGATGTTCTGGGGATAAGTCTTGATGTAAAACAAGAACAAGCCGAACAGTACATCCGGCAAGAAAAAATACCCTGGGCAACTCTTTTTGCTGAAGACAAGTCCCAGCGTGGCTGGCAACACCCAATGGCCGTGTACTATGGCATTAGCGGAATTCCACGCGCCATACTCGTTGACCGAGATGGCACGGTCATTCATATGAATGCGCGTGGTAGAATTCTTGCGGAAGAGCTTCGTAAAATTCTAGGCGAACCTGTAGCAAACTTGCCAGGCCAGAGAGATTCTTTGGTTCGACAGGTTTCCAACCCGCCATTGAGTGATTAGGATCTTAAAAACAAGTTTCCTATTTCTTCTGTGCTTTTTCGGTCAATAGATTCGTGACCCACGCCTCTCGCAACGAATCCGCTCTCCCGATAGAACCACCCGAACTTGATGATGCATTTGCCAAGCCGTGGTCCTGGGGCAAATTACGTCGCCTGCTCTCAATGTTTGGACCAGCAGCAATCGTAGCTTCCGTAGCCATTGGTGCAGGAGAAACTATTGTCGTTGTTCGTGCCGGTGCCTGGGCAGGTTACGGCCTGCTTTGGCTCATCTTATTGAGTGTGTTGGTCAAGGGTGTTTTTGTGACTTACATGCTAGGTCGTTACACGGCCATTAGTGGCGAGTTGATAGGACCAAGACTCGTGAAGCTACCAGGACCACGGGGCTGGTTGCTCATACTTCTGCTGGTCCTGGAATTTGCTGCAACAGGTCCACTATGGGCTGTCATCGCAAGACCTTGCGGAGAATTACTTAGCTTTCTATTTTTTGCCGATAGCGAGCACCCACTAGTCGACCCACGAATCTTTGCCACACTCTTTATTCTGGCAGCTTTAGCTTTAAGTATGCTGTTCACATACGATCGACTCGAAAAACAGCAACTGATCATTTGTAGCATCTTGGTCGTGGGGACAGTCTTGGCTACGCTCCTGGTTCGGCCCGACTGGAAAGCCGTTATGATTGGCTTGCTTTCGTGGGGGAATATTCCTGAGCTTGTAGAATCTGCGCCTGAGGAACATCGCAACGACATGCTGTCATTTATGGTCGTAACCTTCGGCTATGTTGGGGGCACAGTGCTTACTTACCTGGTTTACCCTGATTGGATTTCACTTCATGGCTGGGGCCTGACTGGGCATAAACGTATCGAAGAAATACGTAAAAGGGCCAATCTTGGCAAACCGGCCGACTACTTGCCAGTCGATCTCGATGGAATCAAAAAAGTACGGCTTTCTTTGGCTCCTTTACGCTGGGATGTAAGCTGTGGAGCGATGGTGCTGTTGATTGTATCGGTTTCATTTATGCTTGCTGGAGCGACCGTCCTCTATCCCAAAGTGGTCTCCGGAGAATTTGGAGCTGCCTTCGATTCATGGAGTTTATTAACCGATCAAGCCTGGATTTGGAAATCGATCCACCCGTCACTTGTCTGGGTGTATTATGTATGCATCCTCGTCGCTTTGTGGGGCACTTTACAAGCGTATCCCGATATTTATGCTCGTGGCATCGTAGCCTATGGCAAGGCAATCGCACCCAGCAAAACGTGGCATCATCCTACGGTACAGTTCTGGACCTGCTTATACGTTTTTCTATCTGCTATCGCTGTGCTTTGGAGTGGCTGGGATTTTCATCTACTGACGCTCATTGTCTCCTTTTTAGCAACTACCCTAGGTGTTTCTATTGCCATCCTGGCAGCTCTTTATCTCAATTACCAATTACCCTCTGCCTATCGAACGCGCCCGTGGATGCTTGCTTGCGGAATACTTTCGACAATCATTCTCATTGCAGTTACCCTGATAAGCGGCATCAGCGTGTGGAATAAGCTCTAACTTTCTCCTGCTCTCTTATACAGCCATCATCGGGCCTCTAATGCAATCGTTTCCAGACGAAGGTTTCTAGAAATGATGGCATAGGTTCCTTGGTAGATGCGTGGAGATTAATCCGGGGAAGAGTTCCTGAAATTGCCGAAACGGCTCCTTGGCTGAAGTGAGAAGACTGGTAAAATGCCACTTTCGAATCGCTGATGGCATCTTCATGAAGACTCCACAGAATTAAGAAAGCCAGACGCATCCCTTTTATAAAGTCCCTTGCCAACTCTACATAGAATTGTCGCTCCCACCTAATTCCAAGAAAAATTTTTTTGAAAAGATTTGCTATGTCTCGTCCAGATTTAAACATTTGTCTCGTTGGCTACAAATTCATGGGCAAAGCGCACAGCCAAGCCTGGCAAACTGTAGACCGTTTTTTTGATCTCGATGCACAACCTGTTATGAAAGTTGTCTGTGGACGCGATGCCTCGGCGGTCGCTGATTTTGCCAAGCGTTGGGGCTGGGAACAATCGAGCGATGATTGGCAAAACGCCGTTGGTCGTAAAGATGTTGACTTGGTCGACATTTCCTCACCAGGTAATACTCACTGCGAAATTGCTGTCGCAGCTGCTCAGGCAGGAAAACATGTTTTCTGCGAAAAGCCACTAACTTTTTCTGTCGCCGAAAGCAAAAAAATGTTGGCAGCCGTTCGTGAGGCGGGTGTCCAGCATATGGTGAACTTCAATTATCGCCGCTGTCCAGCCGTTTCGTTGGCCAGACAAATGATTGATGCGGGTGAAATTGGCGAGATCCGTCATATGCGGTGTACGTATTTGCAAGATTGGCTGGTGGATCCTGAGTTTCCGATGAATTGGCGTATGCGATCTGAAACTGCTGGTTCTGGAGCGCATGGCGACCTCGGTGCTCATTCCATTGATTTGGCCAGATACTTGGCCGGCGAAATCAGTGAAGTCGTAGGGATGAAAAAAACGTTTATTCAAGAACGCCCAGCAGAAGGACTCTCAAGTGGCCTTACGGCAACTGCAGGTAAAGGAACAGAGCAAGTGTCCGTCGACGACGCTTCTGTTTTCCTGGCAAAGTTTGCCAATGGTGCCTTAGGTACTTTCGAAGCGACACGTCTTGCACCCGGAAGAAAAAACTACAATCGTTTTGAGATCAATGGTAGTCGGGGTTCGCTAGTCTGGTGTTTCGAACGTCTTAACGAATTGCAGTATTATTCCACGACCGACCCCAGCACAAAACAAGGGTTTCGCACGATCCTCGCGACCGAAGAAGACCACCCTTACGCCGGCAACTGGTGGCCACCAGGTCATATGCTCGGATACGAGCACGGCTTTACGAATGCTGCGTCGGATCTCATCCAGTCCATCGCCAACAATCAGAATTGCTCGCCTGATTTCCAGGATGGAGCCCAATGCATTGCCGTGCTCGAGGCTGTTGACCAATCCATAGAAACTGCAAGTTGGTCAAGCGTAGAAACAATAACTTAAGTCAAGAGTGCAATATGATCAAAGCTGGCATTATTGGGACAGGCCCCAAGAATCTGTCCGCAATGTTTACGGCTTTATCGAAGGTACGCGGCCCGCTGGAGATTTCGCAACCTTTGTAGACGGCCGCAGTGAAATCGCAATCTGTGATGCGGTGTTGAAAAGCAATCAGGCCAAGGCCTGGGTGGATGTGGAGTACTGATCCCAGCTATAAACACCAACGATGAGTGGTTCGACTAAAACCTATAAGATTATCAAGCTAATACCTATCTAAGCTACTGAATAGGGCAGTACAGCCATTCCACATCAAGCCACGTATCGAATTTGAAACCCACACGTGGAAAGATTCCGATTGGTTTAAATCCAAATTGCTTATGGAACTTTACGCTCGGGTCATTGGGTAGCGTTATCCCTGCAAAGGCGCTGACGTATCCCCGTTCTTGTAGTTGGGCAAATAGATTTTCGTAGAGAGCATTTGCAATTCCCCTTCGATGGTACGACTCGAGTACATACACGGAAGTTTCTACCGAATACGCATACGCCTCTCGTACTCGATGGGTAGAGCCGTAGGCATAACCTACTGGTTGACCCTCCACCTCAGCCAAGAGCCATGACCATTTCTCCACGGCAGTTTGAATGCGGTCAGCAAACTCTTCAACAGCGGGTATGCGTAGCTCGAAAGAGGTCGTCGACGAATCTATGTAGGGACGATAAATTTCTAACAAAGAGGCTGCATCCATCGCGCCCGCTGAACGGATAGAAAACGATAAAGACATATTCGTATGGTTGACCCTCCTCCCTTTCAATCGATACGTCGCAATTTCACTCTGGCAATTCTATTCCATTGCGAATGAACACAAAATTTCTTCCCATCTCAGGATCTGTTTAGCAATCTAACCAATTGTTAAGAATCTTACTTAATACGTTGCTCAAAGTTAAGTCTCTCTTGTATATCCAATAAACTCTTTGAACATGCATATTTCAACCATTTTGTTGAAAGGCTCTCGCTGCAAAAGTGGATGAATTCTCGTGATCCGACACAAAACTACGCCTCTTAAGAATCCCTCGGTTTAGCCGGAAAGCCGTACCTGCAGAGGTTATCCTGGCAAGTGCTGTCTCTTATACACATCTGACGCTGCCGACGATACTCCTTGTG
>CAWWCC010000095.1:0-10506 GCA_963935315.1 uncultured Planctomycetaceae bacterium
CCCATGAGCAGCGCCAGACCCATCAGGATTTGAAACAAAATCGTCAAACGAGTGATCCTTCTGGGATTGCCAGGGAGAATGGGGGAGAAGACGGAAACCCAGCAATAAGGGGGGGGTTCCCTACTGTGCTCTACATTCGATCCTAAGTAGCCTATCTGGCAGCGTCAAGTTTTTGCTGGCAGAAGACTTATGGCAAGGCCGTCTACAGGCAGGGAACCCGCACAATCGCTACAATGGTCGGTCGGTCAGACGGATCCAGCTTGGAGACGAGATTTGCCACCGAATGGGCTCCAACTGCAAGTAGACCCTGACCCGCCTGCAGACCACCTCCCGACAAAAGGGATGAATCATCAATGGGCTAGCCTGGATAATTCACTTTTTGAAGGGCTGCAAGAAACTTCTCCAACATTTCATCCGTGTGCGCTGCCGTCAGCCCTAGACGAAGTAGGGATTCTTTGGGCGGTACAGAAGGTGGCCGAATTGCTGGCAACCAGATTCCTTGTTGAAGAAGGTTTTGTGAGATCTGGACCGCCTGTCGCGGTGCGCCAATCAGCAGGGGGATGATTTGTCCACCGCTCTTACCCGTATTCCAGCCGAGTTGCTGAAGACGCTGACGAAGTGTATCAGCCTGGTTCAAGAGAGCCTGGCGTTGCGAGGACTCTGCTGCCACGATATTCAGAGCTTCGTACGCTGCTGCGCTAATGGCTGCAGGATGTGCGGTTGAAAATACATAGGTCCGGGCACGATTCGCCAGCCACTTAACGAGAGATGCCTGGCCGCAGACAAATCCACCTGCTGCTCCAAGTGCTTTGCCAAATGTTCCGATCCGCAGACTTGCATATTTTTCTACAGCAAAGTGTTCGGCAACTCCCCGTCCTTGAGAACCGAAGACACCAATCGCATGTGTTTCATCAAGCATCAGCATGGCCTGGTATTTGTTCGCAAGTTCCACAATTTGGGGGAGAGGAGCCAAATCTCCATCCATGCTGAACAGCGTATCCGTCACGATAAGCCGACGGCGATAGGACTTGCTATTGCGCAGCATCTCCTCAAGTGCATCCATGTCCGTGTGGGGGTACACGTGCTTTTCGGCACGTGACAATCGGCAACCGTCTATAATGCTGGCGTGGTTTTTAGCGTCACCATAAATAGCATCGTCACGATCGACGAGCGCAGGAATAATGCCTGCGTTGGCAGCAAAACTGGAGGAGAAAAGAAGGGCGGCCTCGGTTTGCAAAAAATGAGCCAGACGTGCCTCGAGTTGGGCATGAATCTCGGACCGTCCACAGACAAGTGGACTAGCTCCACGCCCTATACCATGTTGCTCACAAGCCCGGATGGCTGCTTGGGTGAGGCGCTCATCCGCAGCCAGGCCCAGATAATCATTGGAGGCAAAATTGATCAGCTGGCGACCGGCAAGTTCGATTCTTGCTCCTTGAGTACGAAGGGGTTGGGGGAGTTCGCGCAGCAGATTGCATTGCTGCAATTGGTGGAGTTCTTCGTCTATCCAGTCCAGTGATTCCATGTTCCAATGATAGTGGGGTGGTTGGTTTTGGGCCATTGGTCGATAGCCTGCATCTTTTGGTGGAACTTCCCTTCAATTCAAATACTGGGATCGAAGCAAAATCGTGTGGGGAAGAAGCAGTTTCACCAGGCATTGCCAATGAAAGGTGATGCGGAGAAGGATATTGCTGAGAATCAGTCCAGTAGGGCAAGTGGCCCAGTTGTCCAGAATAAAACGGTTGTCCAGGATAGAACTGGCGTCCATGGTGAAACGGCAGAGTTTTCTGCTGCCTTAGAGACTTCGAGCAGTGCGGGAGAGCAGATTCGCGTGCTGTTTATCTTGCAGGAAGTGCCAGCTGGCACAAGCCGTCCAGAGCGTTAGAATGCTTTTTTACTCGCATAGAACATAGTAATAGGAGCCTGGTCATTATGGCAGACGTAACCATCCGTATGCGACCTAACGGACCATTTTTAGTTGAAGGTCCGATTGCGTTGCATGATTCTGAGGGGAACCCATTTGAGCTGAGTCCGGATAAACGATCCATTGCCTTATGTCGATGTGGAGAATCAGCCAATCGGCCTTTTTGCGATGGAGCACACAATCGTTGTGGATTTGAGTCGGATGAGCGTGCCGGCGACGCGTAACGGCTGGCTGTCGACAAGTTATCCCCGACCTTCTGGGTCTGCGAAGCTGTACGATTGGCGATAGGATTTGCTTGGCGTAGCGGTTGCATGAGTTTTATGCGTGACGAACTTTACTTTTCCCAGCGGGTGGCCCTGGTAGCTGGTGGTTCAGGCAGTCGATTGCGTGTTAGAATCCCACCCCCACAGTGAGTATGAAACAGTGCTTATGAAACTGTGGGAGTAAGAAACCGTGGGTAGGAATTTTAACTGAAATTGATTCTGAGCTTCTGCGTTCGTGTCGGGTGGCCAACCTTCTATCTCCCCCTGCAGACGTTCAGACGCATCGATCATGTTTAGGGAACGCTATGGCAGATCAAGAAGTTTCACATGAGAGTAAGCAATCGGAAGCTTCTGCTTCTGCGAGATTAGATTCTGAGCAAGTGGCGCTTCCCTACATTGGCCAATGGAACAGCCTGATCAGCACCACGAACTGGCAACGAGGCCGTATTATCTGCCTCTGGCGTGATGCCATGATTGATAGCGGAGTGCCTGTAACGGAGTACTCGGACGAAGCTTGGGCGCAGCTTGTAGGCGGTGTGACGTGCCAACACGTTGGCAGACTTCGTCGAGTCTTTCAGCGTTTTGGTGAAGTCTACGAGCAATACGAAGGATTGTATTGGAGCCACTTTCAGGCTGCTATCGATTGGGACGACAGCGAAATGTGGCTGGAAGGCAGTTTGCAAAATGGGTGGTCTGTCTCGCAGATGCGCGGCAAACGATGGGAAACATTAGGCGTATCTCCCGAAGAACAGCAATCAGCCAATAAGCAAGAAGTCGCAGAGCAGAACGCGGAGGCGGTTGCAGAAGACTCGCAAGGTTCTGCGCTGGAAGAAGAGACTGAGGAGGGCGCAGGGTCAGGCAAAGCAGATGGAACTGCGACCTCAAAAGCTTCAATCCCACCAGCTACAACCCCACCAACGACTTCGGTTAAATCTCCTGACGCTGATGTGGAGGAAGCATCGCCTGCGGGTGCAGATAAAACAGAGGGCGAGACTGCCGATCCCGTGTTGAAGCGAACCCGTTTGCAAGTGGATGTAGAATCTCTGCCTGACGATCTGGCAGAGGCATTTGAGAGTTTCAAATTGGCCATCATTGCCCACCGTCGTGAAGGCTGGCGAGATACGACTCCTGAATCTGTGGTCGAATGTCTCGATGCGCTGAAACAACTAGCGCTAGCTGAAACGGAGTAGGTGGCTGGTTGCCTACTGAACGGTAGCTTGGTTTTTTGGGGGGGGTTCTACGAACATCAATTGTTCAATAAATTTTATTGTAGGCACAGGACGCCCGAAGTTTCACGATCTTGTCCTTACTCACAAATACATGTCATCCTGAAGGAGCGCTGCGACTGAAGGATCTGGTTTCTAGTAGAGTTCGTGTTGTAATTTTGGAGAGCACAAGCGCCCCCTTGCCGACACAAAATGGGACCACTGCCCAAGAGATAGCACGCCTCACTCGGCTGCAGGCTAGATTCCTCGGTCGCTGCGCTCGGTCGGAATGACACATGTGGGTAATGACGAAGGCGATAGCCTCGGGTAGCACGCCAAAAGGCATTGATAATCGCCAGGTCATTCACCTGCCGCTGGCTGCGTACTGCTCTGCATAATCGAGCGTCCATTGCTCAATTAACTGTTTAAAACTATCCAGGTCTGCTTCTTTGAGTAATTGGTAATGGTTGCGGCTGAAATTCTCTTTGTTACGAATAGCGCCTTTTGCTTTCAGATCAAGCACATGGTATTCGTTGTGAGGACTAATTGTCATGCGAAGTCGGCTGAAAAGATTATCTCGTTTTCCATGCTTAAGTGAGAGATCATCGCGGCGCAGTGCAGATCCCCAGCCCTTGTCATCAACGACCGTTTCGTGCTCAAAACCAGGAAAATTCTCCGATAGTTGCAGAAGGCACTTTTCGATGTACTCGGTCAACTCCAGCCGATATCCGGAATGCAAGCGTCGCCACTCTTCCTCGCTCATGGCCTGGGCCGCTCGGGCTGCCGCCTCTGCGTCACGTGCCTGATGGCCACGTTCGGTCGCACGTTGAAGTCGCTGTTTGAAATCCATTGCTAGCATCTCAGGTGGTGATTCTTGGGTGCTTTTGATCATCCAAAACGGAGCGTTGAGATGCAACCCCTGCCTGAAACGGCCAATTCCAGCAACAGGACCAGAAAAATGGGACTTTCCTTCCAAATAGGCTCAATGCCCACAACTAGTCCGGTCGATACTCCTCAGTACGAAGGGGGGTGTTGCGTTGTGAAGTAGGGCTAGGAGCCCGCTAGCACGGTAAATCAACACAAGACTCAATCGCTCGAAAGGAATCGCCAGCGATGCCAAATACCCAACTCAAGGTGTACTCGGGTCCTCAGGAAACCAGCACCTATGCCACCTCGGAAGACAATGTCATTGTTTCCGTGGGTGAGGTGCTGCCTCTCATCGCAGATGCAGTCAACAAACAACGCACCTGGTTAACGGACTTTGAGCATGAGGACATCACGATTTCTCGTGATTTGTACGAAGTGCTTTCCGCTTATCAGTTTTTCAGTCGCCCCTCAGCTTGATTTGAGATGATTATGGGGTTCGCCTGAAAAGGCTCTGTTGATAGTGCGGACGTTTCATGCGTTCGGGCACCGAGAGCGGCATTGGTCGGCAAGGTGTTCGAAGTCATTGTCATTGCTTGGCAAGACGTGCGGCTGGAAGGGTCTTATTTTTACTTCGACTCGGCCGTTGTCTCAAATCCTGACTTTGCCAGTTGCTTTGTAATGGCTGCTACGACCACATCCCCTAGAGTGGCCTGGCCTTGGTCCGCTTGGATCCGCTGATGCTCCTGGATCAGGTAGTTTTCGCGTTCTGCGGCGAGCTTGGCAATTTTCTTTTGAACTTCGCTACGCTTCACGGATAGTTTATTGACATAAGCTTTACGTTTTTCAGGTTCCAAAACCCGCAGCACTTCGGGCAGTTGATCTTCGTCGACTTCAGTAAGGATGTTTTCGTTGTCTTGAATTGTGTCGACCAGACAACGCATTTTGTTGCCGTACATCTTGCCGGACTTGACGACCGCCCTACCGACGGCAATGCTTTCGCCGGCGGAGGAGGCATTGGAGTCCTGAGCAAGCTGGTTGGCTGCGTTGTGTTCACGTGTTTTTCGATCACCATACCAGAGATACGTTTTATTGAGTTCCGCATTAAGTTGCAGGATGATTTTGTCTTGGGGACATTTGATTTGAACAACTGCACGATCCTGATCGATATTGAAAAATTCTCCCTCGGCCAGTTGCGCTCCCGCTTGCCATTGACCATCAACGCCCGATGTATGGTTACCACAATGGATTGTGTTGATGATAATACCTGACTGGATGGCACGATCACA
Source organism: uncultured Planctomycetaceae bacterium (assembly GCA_963935315.1). Taxonomy (GTDB): domain Bacteria; phylum Planctomycetota; class Planctomycetia; order Pirellulales; family Lacipirellulaceae; genus Bythopirellula. The sequence goes on from CAWWCC010000095.1 coordinate 5,546, forward strand.
GGATTCACGGTAATCCACAGGCCCCTGGGTAAACGGTTCGTTACCAGCAATAAAAATCGTTTTGTAGGCATTGGGCTCTTGGGACCAGTCGAGTCGTTTGGTTGCTTCTTCCAGGACTTGTCCACAGTATTCGTCTCCCCCTTTGGTGCTCAATGCGAATAGTGCCTGCGACAATTTGTCCAGATTATCCGTTAGGGGGACAACCTGGCGAATGTATCCTTCGGCGGCGGGCAATCTGGTGTTGCCATATTCAAACAGAGCCACGCGGAGTATCGGAGTCTGGCCGTGTTTTTTTGCCTTGGCAAATTGCTGAACGATCGTCCAGAGTTGGCTTTTGGCTTGATGGATCAAACCGTCCATAGAATTTGAGGTATCGAGGAGAATAGCTACGTCGACTGCGGCTCGTTTACCAGTGAAAGGTGTTCCAGCCAAAGGCGTTTTGGTTGAGATTTCAGGGCCCACCTTCTTCTCAACGGTGATGACAACTTCAGTCTGCTTCGCAGTGGTGGTGTTGACGAATGCTAACAACGTGCAGAATACCATTAGACCAGTGTAAGATTGCCTCATCGTCAGGTCCTCCAAAAGTTCTCAAAAAGAAAGATGCTCAACCGAACTTTAGACGCAATAGCCCGCCAAAAGTTCCTCGGTACCGAAATTTATTATTCGGCCATAGAATTCCTGAAACAAGACGCTGTTACACGCTCGTTACAGTGGGAGCTGGTGGGACGTCAGGCACTTTTTGTTGGATTCTTTGCCAGAACTTTTTGCAGTTCAGCTAACCATTTGGGGTGTGCTGGCCATGCAGGGGCTGTCACTAGATTGCCATCCACCACAGCCTCAGAGATGGCAACTTCCACATACTCTCCACCTGCAGCCTGCACTTCCGGGGCGCAGGCTGGGTAGGCGGTGGTCCTGCGTCCCCGAAGCACATCGGCCGCAGCCAGCAGTTGGGCGCCATGACAAATTGCCGCAATCGGTTTGTCGGCCTTGGCAAAATACTGCACCATGGCAAGGACTTGTGGATTCAGTCGCAAGTACTCAGGGGACCGACCGCCGGGTACGACCAGAGCGTCGTAGTCGGCTGGATTCGCGTCGGCAAAGCTGGCATTTAACACAAAATTATGTCCGCGTTTTTCGGAATACGTTTGATCTCCCTCAAAATCATGCACGGCTGTTCTTACAGATTCACCCGCTTGCTTGTCTGGGCAGATTGCATGCACCGTATGCCCAACCATTTGCAAAGCCTGAAAGGGAACCATGACTTCGTAGTCTTCTACATAGTCTCCGACAAGGATCAATATCGTGGCCATCCGTTAACTCCTCGAACTTTTCTCATGCACAAAATCTACCAGGTACCGTACATTGTCTACAGACGTTTGTTGGAGCACGCCATGGCCCAGGTTGAAGATGTGGCCTGGGCGATGCGCTGCAGCATCCAATACCTCATTGGCACGGGCGGCGATCGTGTCTCGATTTGCTAGTAATGTCAGAGGATCCAGATTGCCTTGTACGGCTCGGTCGTGTCCAACGGATTGCCAGGCGCTCTGGAGATCGATCCTCCAGTCGATGCCCATCACATGACCGCCCGCCTGGGCCATCAGGGGCAGCAAGGATGGATTGCCCGTACCAAAGTGGATGAGCGGCACCCCAGGAGTGAGGTTTTGGGCAATGAATTGCACATGCTGTAGCACGTAATGGCGATAGTCTTCCGGACCAAGACACCCTATCCAGCTGTCAAACAACTGAACGGCCTGTGCACCAGCCGCTATTTGGGCATTGAGGTAAAGCACAATGGACCTTGCCAGTCGTTGCATCATTTCATGCCAGGCCGTGGGTTGGCAGTACATGAGTGTCTTGGTATGCACGAAGTTACGGCTGCTACCACCTTCAATGGCATAGCTGGCAAGCGTAAAAGGTGCCCCCGCAAAGCCAATCAATGGTAGTGCTTCGGGCAGGTCGCGCCGGGTCTGAGCAACCGTTTCAACAACGAATTGCAAGGCATCGAGATTCTCGAGTTCTCGAAGTCGATTCACATCACTTGCAGAACGAATTGGGTTATCAATGATCGGTCCATCACCAACAACGAATTTGAGATCGAGCCCCATTGGCTCAAGGATAGGAAGCAGATCAGAAAAGATAATTGCCGCGTCAACGCCCAATTTTTCGACAGCGGTACACATGACTTCACTGCAGAGTTGAGGATTCTTGCAAAGCTCAAGAAACGATGTTTTATCGCGCACTTCGCGATACTCTGCCATATAGCGACCAGCTTGTCGCATCAACCAAATGGGCGTATACGGCACCGATTCTCTTCGGCAAGCACGGAGGAACGGGCTGTCCTGCCAAGCCGGCTGTTTTTGACCTGAGGTTTGTGAAATGTTTTCTATAAGGGTTACGGACCTCTGCTGTTTGCGTTGGATCAACTGCGCCGATGCTACAGCCGTTTCGCGAACAAGACTCCCAAGCTTGGGGTGAGAAGGTTCAAAGTCGACATCGATAGCATGTTCACGGAGTTTTTCGCTTGTCGTTGGTCCGATAGAAGCAACGACCGTTTTATGCAATGCCTTCGCGAGATCGTTTTCCATCCCCAGCTTTTTACCAAGCTGGAGCAAATGAATCAGCTGTTGTGCAGAAGTAAAAAGAACCAGATCGACTTCTCCAGCGACCAGGCGTTGGATATTGTCTTCGAGTGGGCCGGTATCAGTCGGTAAATCCCAGCGGTAAATCGAAATCGATTCGACCGAAGCACCACGCGCTTCAAGACCTGCAATTAAACTTACATTGGGTAAACCGTATTCTTGGACTGCAACAACAAGATTTGCAATGGGCAGATTTTCATCGATTGTTGTAAGTAATTCGCGCCAAGTATTTGGTTCGGGAACGCGCCACGTGGGTTCGATGCCCAATTCCTTAAGTGCTGCGGCCGGTTTGGGTCCGCGTGCAATTGTTTTGATGTCGGAGAGCGTATCCAAAAATTGTTGCCGATTGACGTGGCGCTCAATGCGCTCCACCAACATCCTCGTTCCCACGCCGGTAAGAAAGATCACGACATCAACTTGCCCGGTAATCAGGCGATTGGCAAAGTCGATCGATGGACGATCTTCATCGACTTCGACTTCTCGCATTGATGGACTTACGAACGGTACACCATCGAATCGCTTGATAAGCCGTTCTATTTCGGCAGTGCGGCGACTTTCAAATGCGGCGACACGCAGGTTTGCATACGAAGCGGCGGGAGGATTCATGGAGGAGTACACTTAGGTCGGATGTGGCTTACAGCGCTGGTGCGATTGTGGAACGATACCCACTCATGCTAGCTCTCATCAGATGGTATGAAAAGCGACTCTTTAGTAAGACATTGGACACACGAGGCATTAATTGCAGAAAAATAAAAATTCGCGGTGTTGCACCTCCCTTAGATTTTGTCAAGACATTGATTTCTTTATTCTCGATTTGTGTTTTCTGCATTAGGAAAAAAGTTGCTTGACAGATCGAGCGAACATTCCCAGAATGTGCTCCTGTTACTTACACATGATCGTTATCGTTATTACGAACTCCAATAATTGATTGCCAAAAACGCAGCAGCATGGGCCTATCGGCGGTAGCATCTGCACGAATCTATTAGCGCAGTAGTCTAATTTGTCGATCTAGTTTGGCGATACTTCGTGATACGCCAGAAAAGAAGATTCTGAATAGAAGGTGGGACTTGGCGGAATGATACACTTATGCGCTTGCTGTGCGCGCGTATTCAGTGGAATGGGTATTCCCCAGTTGGTAGCTGTGGTATCAAAAACCAAGGTGATGAAGTCGCGTAAGTTGCTTCAGTACGAGAACTATTAAAGATCGGGGTTTTAAGAATCGTTATCGAGCATAAGGGGCCTAGCGGTTCTCTCCACGTTCGAATATCCGTACCCCCCCCCAGAAATTATTCATAAGAACACCATATTAGGAGGTGCACGACCAACGGGACTGACAGTTGGCGAGCCTTTTAGAATTCGTTTCTAGTAGGTTCGCGGAACGGAAGCCCGCCTCCTTGTATTGCTAGCAGGGAAGCGCGAATCGAGGGCCCGGGGCACGACGCCCTAGGGCCCTCGTTTCGTTATTGAGCTGCACAGTCCCTGTCGTCGTTATTGAGCTGCGCAGTCCCTGTCGTCGTTTTTGAGCTGCACAGTTCCAGCTGTAGGCCCTATGCTAGAAAGAGGAATTCTCCCATTCCCGGTCTGTCTGTTAAACAGGGTATTTTAATGACCCGTGATTAGCTGCTGCTTCCAGGAACAGGGTGCAGACAGTTTACCAGTGCATTTCTAACAGGTTCGCAGTTGATTCCATGCCACGTTGTCTCTTGTCGCTAGGTTCTAATCTGGGCGATCGCAGAGCCATGCTAGGCCGTGTTTGTAAAGCCTTGGGAGACATACCCCATACAAGGCTTTTGGCACGCAGTCGTTGGCATCGGACTGCCCCCGTGGGGGGGCCAAGTGGGCAAGAGTATTTCCTCAATGGGGCCGCAATTGTCCAAACGGAACTTGACCCCGAGGCTGTCGTAGAACATTTGCTTGCTATTGAGTTGCAAATGGGGCGTGAGCGATCTGTACGTTGGGATGCCCGTGTGATCGACATCGATTTACTATTGTACGATCAGCAAGTAATAGATTTGCCCAATTTAACAATTCCCCATCCAAGGATGGCTTTTCGACGTTTTGTTTTGGATCCCGCTGCCGAAATTGCCAGCTTTTGGTCGCACCCTAGAGTGGGTTGGACGCTTGGTCGACTATTAAGCTACTTAAAAAACGCACCGCACTGGGTAGAAGTACGCTCTGAACATCGTCATCTCGCGACTTGGCTTGCTTCCGAACTTTTTCAGACATTGAACTTCGCAGGTGACGTCCGTGAGCAAACGGCGTTAGAATCTACGGATCCGGCCCAGAGAGTCACTCGAATTGCCCTACCAATCCCTATGGAGG
>CAWWCC010000096.1:0-10506 GCA_963935315.1 uncultured Planctomycetaceae bacterium
ACAAGGAGTATCGTCGGCAGCGTCAGATGTGTATAAGAGACAGGTGTGTAGATCTGTTCACGGAGTATTCTGGTGACGGGTGTGAGACGCGCATGGGCATCGTGGCCTACACATCGACTCGGTTCGTTTGCACTCGCTAATTGAGCAACTTCGCTGTCGAGTTCATCGAGCAATTGTTCAACAGATCCCAGTACGGTTCGGCTATCGTCCAGGCATGTCACCCGATCAGCAGTGCCGTCCGGGTTGGATTGGGCTAGCTTGGTGCGCGTCGCATTCACTTGCGACTGGATGTCTGCAAGCGTTCGACGGCAGGTGGTGATTTCTTTATCGAGCTGGGCCAATTGATGTGGTACGAGGTCACTTTTGTGAGTGTTCCGTTTGTTTGGAGAGCGAGAACGCAAAGTCAGATAGCGCAATCGTGTATCCAATTCAGATAGCTCTACTTCGACACCACGGAGTTTTGCGCGAATCTGATGGGCCTGCTCGTTTTTGTTTTCCAAAGATAGTTTCAGGTCGCGCAATTCGATTTCGAGCACATCGCTTTCACGTCGACAAACTCCGACATGATGTTCTAGATTTTTGGCGATCTCATCACGTTGGCCGATCAACTCCTCGACACGCAGGTGGTCGATGGCCTCGACGGGTGATGTGTTTGGGCTATTGCAGCAGGTGCGATTGGAAATAGGAAGAGTCTTTTTTGAGGTATTGACAGGATTTCGATATGTAAATTCACGAGCAAAAATTTCGCTAAGCAAAGACTCAATATGAGGCTGTTCGGCAAAGTCGACGGCGAAGAGTTGCATGGCAACAGCAGGTTTTAGTCCAAAGAGTAATGATCGAACGGTTTGATCATTCACCCCGGATCCATCGGTTGCCGCGATGGTAAGCTGATCGGATTGGTCGTGATCAGCACGCCAGACAGCGGAATGGGAATCTTCTGCCGCGCTATGTCTGCGTAGCACATAGTTGCCGGCAGAGCTATTGACCTCAAGCGAACCTGCCGTTTGTGGAATAGTTTGTGCAAATTGCTGCCGCCAGGTACTGCCCTGCTTGCCATAGAGCAGGTGGCCGACGAGTTGGGCAATCGTACTTTTTCCGGTACGAGGTGGGCCATAAAAAACGTTGAGTTGGGGCTTGATCGCCTTAATCTCTAGGTCGGGCCAGGCGCCTCGTCCAGCGAGGCTGAGATGAGTGATTTGCATCTTTGTGGCATCCTTGCACTAGGCAGCTTGAGGGCTGAGAACCCATGGTGCTGCTGGGGTTTCGAATCAGCCTGCGCGGGTGCAGCTGATACGGCTTCTACAAACGCAAAAGCTAATGAAACATCTTGTTTTACACAATATTGGTTTGCTTGCTTTAACGAGGTCGTAGAGTTGGCGTGGTGTATTGGTCGGACAGGCATAGCCGGCATTATTCAGCTGCAAGGCACTCTATAGCTAGCTGGCAATGGATCAATTCTGCTACAATGCTATCTTCTTATTTACACGACGCGATAGCGGCTTACTCGAACAGTTCGATATACCGGAGCCGTTAAAGCGTGGCGAACTCGCGAGATGTTCGCTTCGCGACCATCGTATCCCGCTCAAACACTTTCGTGTCAATGGCGGCTAGGTCAACTTGGACGTTCTGCACCTTTATTCTGGAAGGGTCCGCATTGATGTTGCTATCGGAACTGCCGATACTGTTTGACTATCTTGCCTATGGCGAGGTATACTCAACTTTTAATCCTGCTACGCTGTGTGGCGGGTAACTTAGCTTAGGCCACAGCTTTCACAAAACACATGGCATCTGAACAATCTGGTGAGCGTCAACTTCAACGAGAAATGGGATCGTATGGCCGTGCATCTCGATTCTATGAACGCCAACTTCTGAATTCGCTGAATGAACGGATGATTGGCCTCATTGAGCGACAGGAAATGTTCTTCGTTTCAACTGCTGATGCGTCAGGAAACTGCGACTGTTCACCACGGTTTGGAGCTCCAGGGTTCGTCCGCGTCATTGACTCAACAACTTTGGCATACCCGGAGTTTCGAGGAAATGGTGTATTCGCGAGCCTGGGGAACATTCTTGAGAATCCTCACGTGGGAATGCTGTTTGTCGATTTCTTTAACTCAACAGTCGGCCTGCATGTGAATGGAGAAGCCCAAATCTCTCGACGAAACCAGCTGCCTCCGCACCTTGTCAAATGTCTGGCGGAATGCAAATTGCCTGACGACCGACTCGTTGAGGCGTGGGTCCTCATCACGGTCGAAGAGGCTTACATCCACTGTTCAAAGCATGTCCCGCAGCTCAAAAAACTGCGTAAGTCAATCGACTGGGGTACAGACGACCCAGTCGCCAAATCCAATGACTACTTTGTGGAGAGCGAGACTGTTGGCTCGAAAAAAAGCTGACAATTACATGTACCACTGAGCGGCAAAGATAGGTTGGTTCAAGGCGTTTGACTACGCGGAGCTACTGGCTCTAATGCTAGCCCTACCATTTGCGAGGATCGGTGCCCGCGATGATATCGCTGACTCCCGTTTGATTGAATCCTTTGTAACCATCGTTGGGTTCCAGGATTTCGAGATGCGACCCGAGTGCGCCCGAGTCGCGAAACTGTTTAGCCTGGGTCGCGTCGATTTGCTTGTGGTGGAGCAAATAATCGATGCGCTGGCGGGCCACAGTCCAGTTTTCGCCCTCTGTGAAAGCCTGCTTCAAATGTGCAAAATCAGTAAAGGGGGCCATGGTCGGGATGCCGGCTGGTGGATTTTGTGTTCAACCCGCACTCGTAGAAAACGATTCAACCGCGCCCCTTCTGCAGCAAGAAACATTTGCCCCCATTCTTTATTTGATTTGCTACCAGGATCTCGAAACGGCCATAGCATGGCACAATGATGTTCCTCAGGGGTTGGCTTCGGCCATCTTTACCAGTGATGTGCGCGAAGCAGAACTCTTTTGCTCAGCTGCCGGAACGGCGCTTCGCTTGGTCCGGCCTACTGCCGTGCCATGGGTAAAGATTTGGGCCAGCGCAACGCACCTTTGACATGCCAGAATTGGATTGCCCCCATGGTGGGTGTCCCAACACATCTACCACAAAGGAGTCTAAGACGCTGTTGTCAATGTTTTGAGAGGGGTTCATCAAGACCAGTCGAGCCCATCATGAAGTCGATTGAAATTTTGTGCCTCTGCGTCTGTGACGACGAGCATGTCTTCGACACGTACTCCGCCATCACGTCGTCCATACAGCCCAGGTTCGACCGTAAAGACTTCGCCTTCCAAGAGCGGACCACCCCCATGATCCAGCAAGATGGGCTCATGCAATTCGAGCCCTATGCCATGGCCTGTGCCATGCTGGATGGTGGGTTGTTCGCTGAGCGTGCCCCGAGATTGTAGAAAACCATGCTGCGTAAGCACTTCAACTGCAGCCAGGTGAACTTCTTCAGCCGTGCTTCCCAACTGCAGTTGAGCAGTGGCTGCGGATTTTGCAGAGACCACAGCTTGATGCATCGCAGCAACCGTGTCACTTGGCGTACCATGCACAACAGTGCGCGTACAATCTCCCCAATAGCGTGTGGACTCGTCGCGTGGAAACAGATCGACGATTACCGGGATCCCGGTCTGCAAAGCTCCGCTTCCGGCGTGATGGCAGTCGGCAGCATCTGGCCCAGTGGCTACGATAGCGCCGTGTCCCATTGTGTATCCAAAGTCGAGTAGGAATTTTGCGATGGTCGCTTTCACTCGTTCGCTCGTCAGTGGTGACCCGTCATGGTGCAATGTGCCATCGGCTTGTGCTACGCTTTCAGCAATCAGGCAGCAAGCCCGTTCCATGGCCTGCTCCGTAACTTCCTGTGCGCGTGCCAGAGCTGCTAATTGAAATTTATCTTTGACGCGCCGTTCCAGGACTCCTAAGGAGTCGTCGTAATCCAGGTCGATTCCCAGTTGCTGGACATGCCAGGCATAGATGTAGGGCAGGGTGCGATCCGTGCGAATGCGGCGGACTCCCGCGCGGCGCAAGAATTCGGCAACCGACTGCGCGGTGGCCGTTGTTCGATCGGCGTCAAGGCCTGTGGAGGGTTCAAAATCAGTCGGGCAGGCATAGTGGTCTGCCAGGCCGATTGTCCGTGCGCGGTCCTTTTCGATATCGCGCAGAATCACGGTTGATTTGCCGTCGACGGAAAGCCATGCAGTAGGATCTCCCAGAGCAAGACCCACCTTAAGAAAGAGAGTTGCATTTTCGGCCGGCGCGCCTGCCAGAACAACCGGATTGTTGTTGGTAGTCATAGGAGTATTTTTGTAATCTTAGAACGGGACGAACGGCCATTTCCTGTCACATTTTATACCCCTGGGGATTGGATGAGGACATGCAACCCAATAAAAAAGCCCAGGCTATCAGTAGATAGCCCAGGCCGTGTAAGGCATTGTCTCAGTTGTGACCTGGCAGGTCAGTCGCTTCTTCGACAGGCTGTTAGTGGCGAGGTGCTACCGCTGTCCAACCTTCAGCATCAATCTCTGCCTGGCTCTGTGCAGGGCGAACCTGATGGGACGTGTTGGAAGCAGAGCTGTTTGTCGATTTTCGATAGACGGCGGTCCACACATCAACGGTCGGTTTGCGCGAACTAGAACGCAAAGCAGTGCGATCAGACGGATCGAGCAATTTTGGAGCTTGCAGTTCGAAGTAGGTGCTTGTGCCGGACGATTCGACAGGTCCTGGATCGTTCTGCTGAGAATCTAAATTTCCATTGCCCTCGGGGATAACACTGCCCTCGGGGATAACATTGCCCTCGGTGATAATACTGCCCTCGGGGTCCCCGCCGTTCTCATTTTGCGGCCGGTTGCTGTGGTAAATCGGAGCCTTATCGAGTCGCGGCTGTGGTGTCGGTGGACCTGCGGAAGTTTGTCCTGCCGTTGAACCACCAGCAGTACAGCTCGAACATACGGGTTCTGTGTAGGTCGCCTGATTTACAGGAGTCGAGCACGTCGAACAGCTTGAGCAGGATGAACATCCTGTGCAACTGCATGGGCTGCAGTCACAAGTCGAGCAAGAATCACATCCACAGGTCGAACAGGGAGAGCTTAGTATCGGCCGCATTACAACTGGGCGTGCGCATTGGTGGCAGGCGGGAGCCAAAGGTGCATACGAAGTGATGCAGGGACGATAAGCAGCTTGTTGTGTTGCATATCCGACCGTGTAGGGCGTATAAGAAGTCGTGTAGGTCGGGACCGCGGTAGAAAGTCCACGCGATCTCCAGCGATCAATCAGCTTGCCTGGATACCAACCATTGTAGGGTCGGTAAGCCACAACAGGTTGAGCTGCCTGATAGGTCACCGGTTGGTAGGCAACCTGGGGCGTGGGGCATGTGGAACATTGCGCGTTCCCTTGTGCGACACAAAGTGTGCTCATGATTAAGATTGCGAAACCAATCTGTGCCAGTTGTTTCATACGCAGATTCATAGGACTTGTTCCTGAAAGCAAAAAGGGTAAGGTCAAAGCGCAAGGCTTCTATATTCTGGTTTAATCTCCACACCTACCCTTTGGCAATGATTTTCTGGCGAAAACCAGGATTTGGTAGGGTTTTCAACTTGGGGAGGCTTTAAGACCTGGGATAACAAGGTCCAGAAAGTAACGAATAAGGACCTAGGTTATAGCTACTTGTGAGGAGTAGGCGGCATGCGCTGCTAGCGGATCGGCGCCAGCAGCTATCAATTGCCCGTTCACCAATTATAGCCTACAAACTGGACTTGGGTTCATCGTGAAAAGGCATGTTGCAAAAAAACAACATGCAAGCGCGTCTTTGCTGCTCTGTCGGCTATCTACGTAGCAAGTAAGTGAGGAGTTCGGGCAGAAATATTATTGCCTGGCATTTGTGAGCATTATGCAAGCTATGAGACCAAAGTCAGTACTCCGTTGTTTATGCGTGCAGCGCATCCAGCTACGCAAAGCGCAGTCACTGCCGCTGTAGCAGATGTCGCCAGACTTCTGGACCCCGCTGGTTGGCTTAGCGCTGCTCTCCGCCTCCAGTTACCGCGGCATATTTGGTCGTTTAAAACCGACCGTTTCTAATGCCTTGTAGACTTCGTCCAAAGTCTTTTCACCAAAGTTAGAAATGCTCAAGAGATCTTCGCGCGTGCAGTGCAACAGATCGTTGACAGTGAAGACACCTTTTTCTTCCAGGCAATTGGTCGTACGAACTGCCAGGCCAATTTCGGCAGTACTCATTTCGAGACGATCTTTGATTCCTTGGTTGGTGAGTTCGGCTTGATTCAGTGGAATGCGCGTCATGTCGGGCTCCTTCCCAATTGAGTTAGCGTTATAGAAATTTTTAATTCCGGTAGGTATACAGCGGCAGGTAGGTATTTGTCGACCAGATGATCAACAGAGTCCGCAGCTGCCGCCATGCTCGCCTGGAAGTATAACGATTTTGGCTTTATGTCTACAACTAAAACCTTGCAGAATGCGAAAAAAACGAAATTCCACGCGGAGTGCTGTCATTGGCCCATTGGACGGCTCCGCATAGGATAGATAGTAGTACACTTTGAAAGAGACTTTGTTGTAAGATACGCACATGGATTCGGACCTAGATTCCCAATACGATTCGCCCCATGCGTCACTGAACGATGCGCAGTGTGCTGCAGTCCAGCATGTGGAGGGGCCCATGCTAGTATTGGCTGGGCCGGGGAGTGGCAAGACACGGGTTGTTACGCATCGTATTGCCAATTTGCTCCGCGCGGGTGTGCCAGCTGGGCAAATTCTGGCACTAACATTCACGAATAAAGCGGCCGACGAAATGAAACGTCGGGCTTTGGAGCTAGCTCCATGTGAGCAGATCTGGGTCAGCACCTTCCACCGTTTCGGGGCACGTCTGCTGAGGCACTATGCCGAATATGTTGGCCTGACACCCAACTACACGATTTATGACACCTTGGATGCCAAGCAGACACTGGCACGTGTTATCGAAGCAGGAAATTTTCAGACGATGCATTACACGCCGGATCGTATCGGTCAAGCGATCAGCGCGGCAAAAAACAAGCTCATTACCCCCGATCAGTACCAGCCACGTCCAGGCAGCCCGCTTAGCCATATCGTGGCTGAAATCTATCCCGCCTACCAGCAGCGTTTACTGGCTTCTTCAGCGGTCGATTTTGATGATTTGTTATTGCACATAGCAAAATTGCTGCATGACTTTCCCGAACTTCGATCCACACTCGATGAGCGTTTTCGCTATATCCTGGTGGATGAGTATCAGGATACGAATCACGTGCAATACGTTATCTTACGGGCCTTATCGGTGGACCACCCGAATCTTTCGGTGACCGGGGACCCCGATCAGTCCATTTACGGTTGGCGCGGAGCAGATATCAACAACATTCTACAGTTTGAATCGGACTATCCAAAAGTAAAGATTGTTCGTCTGGAACGAAATTACCGTAGCACGAAGCGTATCCTCCGCGTTGCCGATAAGTTGATTGGTCACAACTTGCATCGAAAACCAAAGTCTCTGTTTACGGACAACGACGAGGGCAATGCAGTGCGTTTGGTCGAATATGCTTCTCAAGACGACGAGGCATCCAGCATTGCTGTACAGATCTCGGCTGCCCTGAGTAGTGGTGAGCGGCAAGCAAGTGACTTTGCCATCTTGTACCGCATCAATGCGCTTTCGCGCGGTTTGGAAAGAGCCCTGCGAGAAGCGGGTATTCCGTACCAGATGATTCGTGGTCAAGAGTTTTATCAGCGCAAAGAAATTAAAGACGTACTGGGCTATTGCCAATTGATCAATAACCCGCGTGATGATCAGGCTGTCCTACGTACCATCAATACTCCTGCGCGCGGGATTGGCCGTAAAACGGTCGACCGGCTGACTGAGCTTGCTTACCAACGTAACATCCCGTTGTTGGACGCGGTCCGTGAGGTCTCGCAGATTTCCGAAAACTGGGCCACACGTTGTGCCAAGAAGGTTGCGAAATATGTTGCCCTGGTGGACAAACTGAATGAACTTGCGAATTGCGATCTGGAAGAAATACTGGGTACCATTCTCAATGAGACAGGCTATCGGGAACCACTTCAGGATAGCAACAGTGAAGAGGATCTGAACCGGCTGGCAAATATCGAAGAGCTACTTACTGATGCCAGGCAGTTTGATGAAAAGTATTCGGGTGGTGGCCATCTGGAAACCTATTTAGAGAATGCCTGGTTAGTGAACGAAACAGACGATTGGTTTTCAGACAACGACAAAGTCACACTCATGACTCTGCATGCCGCCAAAGGTTTGGAGTTTCCAGTAATTTATATGGTGGCCATGGAGCACGGCGTGTTGCCGCATGAGCGTAGCGCTAGCGATACGTCTCAATTGGAAGAGGAACGCCGATTGGCTTTTGTGGGGATTACCCGAGCAGAGCAAGAACTTCAACTGAGTTATGCCGTTGAGAGGGATTTTAGAGGACAGCGACGGCGTACCGTGCCCAGCGCATTCTTGATGGAGATGCCGCGTGAGGAAATGCAGTTTACTGGCTTGCAAGCCGTTTGGGAGATGTCTGCATGGAATGAAGACGGGGATGGTGAATACGATGCATTTGATAAAGAAGCCATTGAGTTTGACCCAGAGCTATTCGAAGAAGACCAAGGCAGCACTCCCGAGAAGCCCCAGAAGCAAGTTGCATCAATCCGTGTCACCACGGCAGCGCAATTGGCAGGTGAAACCCAAGAGCCGTTCTCTGAATCTCATCAAGAATCTGAAGGTCGTGTCTCGCCTGATGTCTTTGCGCAGGGGATGGCTGTCGTCCACCCTCAGCACGGCTTAGGTAAAATCATAGCCTTGTCGGGAGCCGGCAAGAATCGCCGTGCTACGGTCGGTTTTGCGACAGCTGGTGAAAAGCGTTTTGTGTTGGCACATAGTCCCTTGCGGCCAGCTGGCCAGAACGGATGAGGTGCTTTTCGCCAGCAGTAGGGGAGAACCGCACAAACGCTTAGGGATGACCTGCCGGCTGGAATTGCCATGTGGCTTCAACGGACTATTTGAAGATCGGTAACTGTCGATTTGCCCGTGTACAGGTCGCTCAACTCCACTTTCCACGTCCCGGGCAGTTCGTTGAAGGCAATCTTGAGACGAATATTGGTGCTGCCGTCTGGGGCCGTGATGATTGTGCGATCGAACCACGGCGAGGGTTCCCCAGTTGGCGTCGTCACACGCAACTTTAGCGCATGCATGCCCGTGGCATCGGGAACTTGGGCTCGCAAGTTCAACGTCTCGCCTTGTTTCATTGCGGTGTTTATTGGCTCGACAATCGGCGAGTTGAGCGGACGATCGCTAAGTACCAGAAAAGTGGGACGCCACGGGAGGATGTCGAGCGACACGCTCTTGGTTTGGCCAAACGATTGATGCGTCCCGATTTGAGCCACATATTTCGCTTTTGGCAGCTCAACTCGCACCGACCTCGGGACATCCCGCTCGCGAGCGCGGCGGATGTTTCCTTCACGGGGTCGCCATTGATGCCGCCCGTCATCCAGCGGTCCATAGAGTGCGACCACTTCTGCATCATCGCCGGTCTTCCAACGGACGGCCTCCACATCGCGCAATCGCGATCCTGCAGGATTCTTGAGCCGCAAAGGCCAGTGAATTCCAGCCTGCTGAAAGATCGCTGAGAGCAGTTGGGCGTCTTCCTCGGATGTCTCTGCTAAGGAAAGGTTGGGAAACGAGACCATCGTAAAGTTGAGGAGAATCGCGCGACCCTGGCCAAATCGATTGCAGATCATGATGGGCGTCGCCTCGGCTTGGCCTAGGGCCTGTCCTGAAGTCAGCTCGACCGCGGGGTTCACATGCAGGCCCCGGAGCTTGATGTCCACAGACGCGTCGCCAACGCGTCCGCTGATCGTACCATCCGACTCGACGGATGCGATATTTTCACTGTGTCGCACGCCGAATAGATCGTCCAACGATCCACGGGCGAGCGCCTTGCAATGACCGTCGTAGAGTCCCGGACGCACGTCGGCTATAACCGTGCCGCCTTGGTGAACGAATTGGCGAATCACCTCCGCCTCACGTGGCCCGAGCGCTTCGCATTGCGAAAGGATGAGCACCTTGTACTGGTCGCGGGGAAACTCACCGCGTTGCATCATGCGATCGGTGGTGTACTCGAATTGCAGGCCTACGGCACGTATGACTCGGTGCCACGCCATGTGGTTCTTGCCGCGCGGTTTGAGAGCCCAATCAACCAGGTGATCGGGCCCCCGTTTATCGAGTTCCGTTTCGCAATTGGTGACCCAGCCAGTGTAGGTGCCGTAACTTGGTCCCGGATCGATATGGCTTGCGGCCTGGCTCGATGCATAGGAGTGCAGCATGACAATGCCATCATGCTCCGGGCGCGACTTAACATTGAGAAGTTTCCCCAGGCCGTCAAACACGATCTTGGCCGAGCGAACGAGCTCCTTGCTCCCTTCGGACAAGCCAAAATTGGGTGCTAAAAACTTGTCGATCCGCCACCAGGCGATGCAATTGCCTCCCCGCAAAAAACTCATCCAGAAATCACTCA
>CAWWCC010000097.1:0-10461 GCA_963935315.1 uncultured Planctomycetaceae bacterium
CGCCCTCTGCAGTCAGATCGTGCGATAGCCTTAAGTGGCGTTGGTGAATGGCAGTCAGGGATTCCATGCAGCGTGGGTGTGATTTGTTCAGGCTGCTGAAGACGGCCTCGATCAGTTGGCTGAGCAAGCAGACTGAGACTACCGTGCCATAGGTTCCATATTTGGGTAAGTCTAGCCAAGACTCAGACGGAGCCAGAAGTTGGTCAATTGTAGGAGTATCTTTTTCGGACTTTTGCTCTAGCCGTGCAAGTAGCTGCCAAACCCCCGTGACATCACATTCGCCATGAAGGCGGAGTTTCTCGTCCTCTTGACATCCCTGGGTTGCGAGGCCGTTTTGGAGTGCATTCCTGTCAATATCAATCAGATCGATTTTGTCATAGACAGCATGCAGTTTCTTGAGATCGATATCATTGCAGTTGCCAGCACCGAGGACGCATAGCTTCAGGTTTGCGTTTTTTTGGATCGATCAATAACTGAGTTACCCGTTTGCGATGCGACTCAGCAAGATTCCAATTGTTCTTGCTCTCCACATTACAGCGTTGCTGGAGTTGGGTGAGCCGATTAGACACAGTCATACTGTTGATGTAGGGTGGAGCTAAACGGGCCAGTCGAGAGGTTTTTTTGTGCGTTTGGATAAAAATGGGACGTTTCGAATGGGATGGTATTTTCCCATAGATAGGCAAGAGACGCTTTTCGTCCTTATCTGTTTTGCTTTAGCACACACCAAAAAAAACCCGCCACGCCGAGGCGTAACGGGGTTAATTTTTTAGCTTTGGCTGACAGCGTCAATCCAAAAATCCCGAAAGTTCCTGGCTGCGGCTGGGTTGCTGCAGCTTGCGAACTGCTTTGGCTTCAATCTGACGAATACGTTCACGGGTCACTTTGAAAATATGGCCGACTTCTTCAAGGGTGTAGCTATACCCATCTCCCAGACCATAACGGAGCTTAATGATCTCGCGCTCGCGGTAGCTGAGAGTTTTGAGGACTTGAGTAATCCGTGTACGCAGCATTTCGTGCGCTGCACCCATGGCAGGACTTTCGGCCCCGGAGTCTGGTAGCAAGTCGCCAAAGTGGCTGTCTTCGCTATTGCCGACAGGCCGGTCCAAACTGATCGGGTAACGGCTCATGGCCAATACGCGACGTGCCTCGTCCACGGTGCATTCAGCGGCCTTAGCTGTTTCTTCGATAGTTGGCTCACGTCCCAATCGTTGTAGCAATGCACGCGACACGTTGCGTACACGACTCATGGTTTCGACCATGTGAACCGGAATACGAATGGTACGGCTCTGGTCAGCGACGGCTCGGGTGATAGCCTGACGAATCCACCAGGTGGCATAGGTGCAGAACTTAAAGCCACGACGGTATTCAAACTTATCGACTGCCCGCATTAAGCCAGCGTTGCCTTCTTGGATCAAATCTAAAAAACTAAGGCCGCGGTTACGGTATTTTTTGGCAATCGAAACAACCAGACGTAGGTTGCCTTCTGACAGGCCTCGTTTTGCACGTTGGTACTTGGTGTAAATCTGTTGCAAGGTCGCAACGCGATTGCGTAGGCTGGTGGGTGTTTCTTGAGTAATGCGTAGGATGTTGCGGTACTCGACCAGCAAGGGTTTGCGATCCGCAAGTGGGGCACGCTCTTTTTTCATTTGCTGCAACTGTTTTTGCAGCACAGTCACGCGTTCGCTAAAGTTTTCTACGTCAGAGAGCATAGGTTCGATGCGTTGGGTCCGCAGGCCGAGTTCTTCGATCAGCATGACGGCGCGGCGGCGGCGGTTGGCCAAGCGGTTCCAGGCGTTACGACGCAAAGTCATTTTGACGGACTTACTCGTAGCGATGCGGTAGTCTTCTTCATTGCGTTGCAGGAGAGTCTCGATGGTTCGCAAATTGTGCGGCAATCGACCGAGAATTTGCTCTTTTTCAAGTCGATCGGTTACCGACACCTGTACGGTACGATCAAAAGGCAATTCTCCACGATGAACGCGGCTAAGAATCTTATAGGCAGCGCGGATGACAAAATCACAGGCCAACAACCGGCGACGGAAGGAGGTGCGTGTGGTCTCGATGCGACGTGCTAAGTTGATTTCTTCTTGACGCGTAAGCAATGGGATTTCACCCATTTGTGTCAGGTACATGCGCACCGGATCGTCAGACCAGGACTCAAGGTCTACTGTTTCGTCCTCGACATCAGTAACTTCTTTGGACTCAGTATTGTTTATGCCCAGCGTTAGACCTTGGCTTTCTTCAGCGGTTGCTATGTTATTGTCCGCTTTAGAGCTAAGTTCTTTTTCCACATCGGCTGCGGCAGAATCTTCGTCCAGTTCGTGATCTAGAATAGAATCGTACAAAGTTTGAAACTCCTCAACTGTATTGTTAACTATTGAGCCATGAGGCAATGATTGGTCTTGTTAGCAGGCAACCACCCCGTTGGTGCCAAATTCCCCGACGATACCTGGGTATTACAATTTGCCAAAGGAGCGGTCATTACGACCAAGGGCGTGCGGATCACATCCGACCAGGCAATAGCTAGGAAGACGTCACGCAGGCGCATTTGGAGATGGGCAAATCGGGAAAAGGTACAAACCACGGCTAACAATAAAGTCCCCTCACGTTATGGCTATAGACAACTAATTTTAACACCAAGTATCTCTTTGGAATGATGCAATCTGTATTTGGAAAAAGATTACGTTTACGTTGGCAACACGGGTAACTGAATTCGCTGAGCTTAGGACGGAGCTCAAGGACTGAATTCAGTTCCGTACAATAGGCATTTTCTTGCCTAACTCGCACAGTCTGCAGAGGTTCGCCGCAGGAGTACGTGATTGTTTACTAGAAGGCCCTTTATTACTGCGCACCTGTCAGGATCCAGCCTTTCGTTAAAAAGGTCACCCTTTAAAAAGGTCGTCCTGTAGACGCTGCATTCATGTGTCTGAATATGAAACTACCCGGAAGCAGGAGGTGATTGCACGCGCCCGCTCCGCCATCTAGCTTCTCGCTTTCCAGCAACTCCTACCCCGCTACCTATCTCTATCCTTAAAAAAACCCAAATCCTAAAAATTGTCGGCACTGTCAGAGAGATTTACCGTGAGGTGTGGGCTACTTAGTGTCAAAACACTCGGACCACCTGGAGTCTGGAACGCTGCCATACGGGTATGGGCTACGTACCGACGATAGGGGGAGTGTCGGGTGACTAAACTAAGTCAAACCGCTTAATTTTGCGTGCGCTGACTAAATACGACTACGGGATCGGGGGGAGAAACTATGCCAATTACAACTGTATAATTCTATTCACTGTTACAAACCGGTCCATACAAAAACGCCTAAAAACCGGCCAAACAAAGTAGGTGAACCACATATTCTTGAACGACTTATGCCAATTCGGGAAGATTGCAAGAAACATAAGTTCTTTTCATTAAACAATTTAAGAATATTTCTTCCGCTCTGGGGATCGAGGATTTAACCTTTCTTGATCCCTTCCAGATTGTCCACCTGGAGCCCAGATTTTCCCGGACAGTGCCAACCAGTGGCCGAAAAATGGGGGTATTTACGGCATCAGCAATTCTGCCGCATCCACTTCGGAAACGGGAAGCCAGTCAGAACTCATTCTGCTGGCAGTGGCCATGTGGCAGATTGCCAGGGATTCCTTGTCAACCACAACGAGCAATCGTTTCAAAAAACTGCTCGCCTGGGCTATGTAGACATGTTGGGTTTCGGCAAATTGCCAATGTCCCCAGCGATCCAATCCAGCATGCTCGCCGAGGATCCACACAAGACGTGGATCGTCTTTTTTGATTTTGACGAGGGTGTGACACGCTTTGCAGATTTTAGTTTCGAGTACTCCCTTACTAACAGATTGCTTGCAAACGTTGCACGTAGAAAACTCAGAGTGCAGAGCAGGTTGCCCTGAAACGGGGCAGATCTGCGTATGCTCGGCCATTACTTTTTTTTGTGTCACGCTACAAGTAACAAGTTCTTGTAACAGCACACGTTGGCCCGACTGTTGGCAAGTGCTGATTTGTTCATGTGCATCAATACGCCCATCATCGGTTGCAGCAAGATGAAAAGTACTAGCACCTGAATGCGCTGCAATGTAAGGTTGTGCCCGAAGAAGTTTGGCCCAACCAGAGAAGGATAGAGTTGTCGTCGCATCCCCTATAGTAAATTGGATTTGGCTACTTGCTCGCTTCACCCAAATTAACGATACGAGCACGGGATCAACTACAACAGCGGATGGGTCGCGCACTGTTGACATTTTTGCTGCCGTACGAAGGCCTGTGGCAATCATAGTATCAAGAGTTGTACTATCGATACGTGGAGGTAGTTTTTTGATGCGCTCTAGATTGGAAAAGCAAAGTTCTTTTGCCAGTTTGTCTGAGACAGATGAACCATCTAAGGCAACGAAAAAATGTCGCAGGCTACAGTCACCGTTGTCGTTGGCTGCAAAACTCAGACGCAAGAAAGGATAGTCGGTTAGCTGGCAACCTCCCAAATGCACATTACCACCATCGACACGATAAGCTTTCAGCAGCCGTTCAGAAATATCTTTTACAGCATTGGGTTGTTCGTGAGGACGTAGATGCAATGCAGGTGCCCCGGCAAGCAGGCGTTTACATAGCCAGAGGCCAAATCGACTATTCCAATCGAGAGATTCTTGTGTTTCTTGATCATTGGGTTTGTCGAGGGCAAGCTCAATCTCGGCCTGGCCATCAAAGGCCGAATGATCGAATTCCGGCAATTGTACGCGGAGGAGACCAGGAGATTCTCGAAAGTTAATCTGCAACTGCGCAAGTGACCATCGCACGAAATCTGCGGTTTGTTCGCAATGATTCGAATCAGGTAGAACTCGTTCAGTTGTTGTATGATGTGAGCTACTCAATGAATAATTGGCACCCAAGGGAATGGAATTCGACGATCTTGCTTTTGGATTTCGTCTGTAAGTCCAACAATATCCATTTCAAAGGACAAATGGTAGCGGATAATCTTTGCTAGAAGGGCTTGATGCAAAGGGCTACGTGGCCCGCTTTTTGAGAATGTAGATCACATCTTCGGTATCTGGGCGGATTTCGATAGGTGCATTAATGTCGTAACCGAAGTCGTAGACAGCAGTTATCTCAAATTCGGTACAGTCGGCTAACAGGCTTTCCATTTGGCTGGCCGTATAGGTGCGGAAAGAAATTTCGTCTTCGATGCGGAATTGACGAGTTGGCGTGTAGACATCAAAGCTCATGCCAACGTGCTCCTGGCGGTCTTTTAAATCGCGATTTGTCACCCACATCCGTGACAGCACAGAAAGGTTACCACGGCGTGCTGCCCAGCTTTCTTCTGCTAGCGGTTCGCCCTTGGTGGGTGTGAGATGTAGACCTAGAACATAGAGCCCATCCGTTTTCAGCGATCTGGCAACGCACAGCAAATGATCGCGAGCTTTTTTTTCGGTGGCCAAGTGCCGAAAGCTGTTGATGGTGTTAAACGCGGCATCCGCGGGTTCGCTGCATTGGAAATCGCACATGTCGCCTACGACTGCTGTTCTGGCAAATCCAGCTCGTTCCAAACGTGAATTGCAATAGTCGATTGCTTGTGTGTTGAGATCATTTCCACTTACCACGTAGCCAGCTTGAGCAAAGCGAATCAGAAGTCTCCCAGTACCACAAGCAGGTTCAAAAATCCTGCGTACTACCAAATCGGTATGCTTTTCGAAACTGTCTTCGAGAAAATCGAATTCTGCTTTCCAATCGGAGCCATAGACCAGATCGTAGTACTTGGGATAGTCGTAAAGGTTGCCTTGGATAGTCTTGAGCATGTGTATTCAGTGAAT
The DNA here is from genome assembly GCA_963935315.1 of uncultured Planctomycetaceae bacterium. Taxonomy (GTDB): domain Bacteria; phylum Planctomycetota; class Planctomycetia; order Pirellulales; family Lacipirellulaceae; genus Bythopirellula. Next base: position 5,810 of record CAWWCC010000097.1, read on the forward strand.
CGGACTGATAGAAAGAAAGGGATCAATAGAGCCAGTGGGTTAATGAGAATAAGTTATAAACTCTTTGTTTCTTGCTAGAGAAATTCTTCGACCTTAAAGCATGTTTTGTTTATGATTCTAACCCACATAGGGGTTGAGCGAAATCTTCTGCTTGATTTGTTTTTTTAATTGGTTGAGTACGGATTCTTTGTCCGTGTTGTCAAGAATTTGTGTGATAACTTGTTTGGAAGATTTATCACCCCAACTGGCGCCGTGCTGGAAATAGTAACGCGCTGCCTGGCCTACGATATACGAGCCATATCCAGCAGCGGCCCCTTGGGGCAAAGCCGTGACCACACTGCCGTAGCCAACGGTGAGTGCTTTGAAGAGCGACGATGCGTAGGTGACGGCTGCTTCGCTGAGCATCATCCAGCCAGCTGCTTTGAAAATGGAGGTCACCAAAGCGCGAGCGTTGGTGGTTGTAATATGGATGCCATAGATGCGACCTAAGGTTACTACCATGGTTGCATCTACCATCGAGCCGCCCAAGACATCGACTGCTGGAGGGCTAAGCGCTACGGCAAGTGCTTTGGAGACGGCATACCCCCAAATAGTTTTCGCTGCACGATCTTCTCGCATTTTGACACGTAGTGCTGCCATGCGGTCACTTTTGTCAGCCGCAAACATTGCGGCGTTGAGTGCGATCAGTGATTTTCCATCTGCCTCCAGAACTTCCAGGATTTTTAACTTAAGATCTTCGATTTGTGGAGCCGGTTTGCGCCATTCACTTTTGGCGGATCCATCGGTTCCTTCCAGGACGTATTCGATTTCTCGAGGATCGGCTTGGGTGGTGATTATGTTCTGAGGGTCAATAATCTCAGCAAGGCGGGGACCTTTGAAAAGTTCTAGTAATTGTTCAAGTTCTGCAGGAGGATATAGGTCGGTTTTATTGAGAACCAGGAGGAGTGGCTTGTGTGCGGCAGCTAAGTCTTCCAGGGCAGAATATTCCGTTTCGTTTAAATCAGAATCTGTCACAAATAGCACCAAGTCAGCCTGGGTTGCTGCAGTGCGAGCCATGTCGGCACGGGTTGCGCCTGCGACTTCATTCAGACCAGGTGTGTCAACCAGCACCACCTGTGATTTGGCAAATCCGGGTACACAATATCCAACGCCTTCCCAAGAAACTTGCCACAAGTCTTTCGTCCAGCCGCCTTGCACATTGACTTGCGAAAGCTGGTCGCCCACCAGGGCATTGACGAGCGCTGACTTGCCTGTACTGATTTCGCCAAAGACCACAATCTCCACACGGCCGGATTCCAGTTTTAGGGTCATGCGCTGCAGATCTTCCAGATCATCCTGCAAGGATTGCCGTTCTTCTTCACTGCAGTCTTCAAATCGCGAGATCGTTTGTTTGAGTGCATGGAGCGCGTCGAGATAGTCTGGTCCACCGGCATCGTCAATTGCTGAAGCGTGATCGCTCATTGTTGCTCCTCAACAGCGGAATTCGCTGAAAGTTCACGCCGACCAAGTTGTATGAGTTTGCGTAAGGACTCAGGCTGGGTGAGCAGCTGCCACTGACAATGTGCTAATTCAGCCAGTCCACCTGGAGGTGTTTTCATCTCGTTTTGGTAATAGGCGACAAAAACATTGCCAATCCAGCGCGTGACCAGAGCCTGGGTAACCCCTTGCACCAAACCGCCTGCAATCATGCCAATACCGGGAACCGTTTTTAAGAGGGTGCCGATGCAGGTTGCGACCGCTGGGGCAGCTGCAGTTGCACCGACCATAGCAACCAGGTTTTTACCCAACTGTTCGAGTATTTTAATGACCACATCGGCGTCAACGGGCTGTTTGTACAAGTGGGCCAAATCCAGCACCATTTTCACGGTAATCCCACTACCACCTGCGACATCTAAAAGTGGAACAGGATTGATTCCTGCTGCACTCCCAGAAGCCCACATATGGCGACTGATAATTTTGTCGGCCTGTGCATCGAGTACTTTGCGCACACGTTGTTTGGCTTCATCGACCAGTCCACGTGATTGCATCAATAAATTTGCCAGCAGCAATTCGCTGCCATCCTGTTGCACAATTTGCATCATCCGCTTGCCCAGTGACTGGACATTGGGCGGTAGTTCCAGCAGTTCTTTTTCTTGGTGCCCATCAGAGGCAACACGAAAACGCTCGCGGCTCACAGGGGCTGCGCGTACGGTGACCACATCTGCGGCGCAAATAGAAGGTAGCTGTGCTAGGATTTGATCGATCAACTGCTGCTGGTCTTCCTGACCGTACCAATCTTCTTTATTCAAACATACGAGGATGCGCTTTTCCATGCGGATCAGTTGTTTGGCTAAATCGACTTCGTAACCTTTAAGGGGTCCGTCTACAACCAATAGCACCAGATCGGAGTGTCTAGCGGCTGTAGCTGCCACCTCGGCTCGTTTCTCTCCGCGGATTTCTGCAAGTCCAGGAGTATCGACGAGTACCACCCGATCATTGCCAGGCCAGGATATCTCGCCTTGCCTGGAGGTGGTCCCACCAACCACATCGGCTGCAAAGACTTGGCGCCCTGCGAGTGCATTAAGTAGTGTAGATTTCCCACTGGAAATTGTGCCAAACGCGACGATTTCAAGTTGACTTTTTTCTTGCTTGGTATTCAATTCTCCCAGGCCTAACTGGATTTCGGCCCGCAATTCTTCGGAGACCCGTTCGTCCTCGGCAAACTGCAGACTCGTATTGAGGTTTTCGCTAAGTTCAGCTTTTTTCTCAGCAGGGGATAACTGGCTGGGATTCTGAAGCCTCCTGGCGCGCTGACGATGTTTGTGAAAAGTATTCTTGCCTAGACGAATCATGAGCCAGACGGAGAGACCGACAAGAATCAAACCGCCGCATGATACTGCAATTAAATAGAATAGAATTAGCCGAGAGTTGTTTTCGGCCAACCGATGATACAGATCTACAATTTGCGGAAGCCAGGCCACTAATGCGTAGCCAGTGAGCGCCAAATAGGCGATTAGCAGAAAGCCAAGTTTACGAGGTAGCCAGGGCATGCGGTGATTGTATGCTTGGGAGGGTGTGCCAGGAATGCAAGACAAAGTATTGGCGATTGCTATTATAGGCGTAGATAGGTCGATAAAGTTACCTGAAAACAGGCAGGATGTAGCTCATCTGGATCAACGGTTTGCCAAAGTCCTTCTCGGATTATGCTATGAAAATCGGCATGTCCTATGAACTTGTGCAACTATCTGCTATTCGATTGCTGTGGTGAAACCTTGGTAGCAAAAGGATTCGAAAGATACGACAGGGGGCCTTCAAAGTGTCAAGATGGATCTGCTTAGCCGGATTGCATGTGTCCTTGTCAGGATAGTACCGAGACTGCCTGTGATGAGCTGGATGGAAAAAGCAAACTCACAGAAAAACGCTGAGCTGAATAATATTTCTAGGTCTCGACCCGCAGTCCTGTCGAAGTACCATTCTGGATTTGCAATCATCCGTTAGCCACCAAACGAGAAAACATGGGTTTTGAAACGGGCTTTCGCCAATTTGGCGGTATACTGGTAGCTACCCCCTTTGCATTGGGCAGAGTTGATACGTCTCCACAGCAACACTCCCATAGCAATATTCCCACAGTAACATTTCCACAAGCATCGTCCTCTCAAGTAGGAGGGGAGATTACAGAAGCTAAACTTCATCTCTTGCTACAGTTATGAACAGTGCTCGCAGTCTGGTTGTTAGACTAGTACGTTTTCGATTAAGAACGTTGCTGATTGCAATTTCTTTTATTGCAATTTGGATCAGTTTGCTGACCTTCAGGGCTGAGCAACTCAAAAAGGCCATTCAGGTTATAGAAAACTCTGGTGGTGTGGTTTCAGATTATGATCCTTTTACAAATTCTCCCCAACGCACACTAGAAAGTGCAGGCCTAAACTGGTCGCGTGCATTTATCGGTGAGTACTACTTCAGAAGCCCTTCCGTTGTACGGTTCATTGGGAGTCCAGCGGATTACTCGTCCAGTCTGTCGAGTCACCAGCCAGCGCCAATTTCTCAAGAAACTATCCAGGCTATTTCAAAACTGACAAATCTCACTACGCTAATTTTCGACACGCGCCCTATCCAGCTTATAGATTTGGACAATCTCCGTGGACTTCCCAAGCTAGACACTCTCCAGTTGGCGATCATGCCAGACTCCCCAGCACAGCATGCTTCGCACCTAAGGCAATTAGCAGAATTTTCAGAACTTCATACGTTAACCATCAGTGATTTGCCAGATGTCAGTGGCCAACTCTCTTTCCTCAGCGATTTACCAAAACTCAAACATCTATCCATTGAAGCTGCTGGACTGGCTTCTGAGGACCTGGTAACTATTGGAACATTGTCGCAACTTAAAACTTTGTCACTAGGTCGTGTTGCGATAGACGGGAACACGGTAGCAAAGCTCATTTCGCTCAATACATTGTATCTGCGAGGCGATATTGAATTCGACAATACATTGCATCAAGCGCTGGTATCCCTGAGGGACTTGCGAATCCTGGGACTACCAAAATCAAGTGTCAGCGCGGTACAAATTGAAGCCTTGCAGCGCGATTTGCCTGGCTGCCAGATGACAACCTACTGAACCGCGAGCTCTTTGACACCATGCTTGAGGCGAAGGTGTTGATCGAGCGATGGAGAAA
>CAWWCC010000098.1:0-10403 GCA_963935315.1 uncultured Planctomycetaceae bacterium
TACACAAGGAGTATCGTCGGCAGCGTCAGATGTGTATAAGAGACAGTAGAGCAGGCGCGTGGGAACAAGTTTCGCGTTAAAGTTCTTCCCAGTTACGAACAACTACTACAAGAACAAGTAGCAATCCATCCTCGTCAAGTTGCTATTTCAGACTTACTGCAAAGACCAGCAGTAGAACTCGATAGCCAGCGAATTACGGAATGGATCCAGGGGCGTACCGTACTCATCACCGGGAGTGCAGGAAGTATCGGATCCGAAATCTGTCGCCAGGTACTCAAGCTAAAACCAGCCAAAATAATCGTTCTCGATCGTAGCGAAACAGGACAATTTTTCCTGGAACGCGAACTACGACGGATGGCACCCAATACTGAAATTGAAGTCACTTTGGCAGACCTCAACGATCGCGAACGATTGGCCACAGTATTCAACGAGCACAAACCACATATAATTTTTCATGCTGCTGCCTACAAACACGTCCCTTTGATGGAATCGCATGTTGGCGAAGCCGTCAAAAACATCGTGTTTTCTACGCGGAATGTCGTTGACCTGGCTGAAGAATACGGCGCTGACGGTTTTGTGATGATTTCGACAGACAAAGCCGTAAATCCCACCAGCGTCATGGGTTCCTGTAAGCAGCTCGCTGAACAATACATCCAAGCCAAAGCAGAAACATCCCAATGCCGTCTTATCACGGTACGTTTTGGCAATGTGCTCGACTCTGCAGGGAGTGTCGTCCCCATTTTCCGCGAACAAATCGCTCGCGGCGGACCCATTACCGTTACGCATCCAGAAATGATTCGTTACTTCATGATGATTCCAGAAGCAGCGCAATTGGTTGTACAAGCGGGTGCGATGGGGCAGGGCGGTGAAATTTTCATTCTCGACATGGGTGAACCTGTGCGAATCATGGAACTCGCCAAGGATATGATTCGTCTGTCAGGCCTTCGTGTGGGAGACGACATCGAGATCGAAGTCACAGGCCTAAGGCCGGGTGAAAAGATGTATGAAGAACTCTACAGTGAAACAGAAAAACATCGTCCTACCAGCCATCAAAAGATTATGGTTGCCGATAGTAAACCTTGCAGCATTCTTCGAATACTCAATGACCTCGGATATCTTACCGAGATCGTAAACGGTCCCAACGAAGAAATACGTACGGCTTTGCAAGAGATCATTCCATTGCAGAAAGATCCCTCCAAACATGTATCCTTGCCCACCGCGGCCTGATCTTCTTTTTTCACAAGCGTTCAGCTGCTAGCTCTAGAGCAATGTCCAACAAGTCTTGATGGATGGTTGCGCGCCAGTTAATGGATTCTATCTCGACAATCCGGCACTTCGAACCACTGCTGCCCGTTCAGTGATCTTTGACCAACTATTTGCCCAAATATTCCATCCGTCTTACAACGAGCAGGAGCGGGTAAAGATGGACGGGCCGGACTACATGAGTGATCGGTAGTACTCGATCGAACGCCGAAGCCCTTCTTCAAAATCAACGCGGGGTTCGAATCCCAGAATTTCACGTGCAGCAGAAATGTCCGCCAAACTTTCACGGACGTCACCCACGCGCGCTTCGGCAAACTTGGCTTCAATTTGGGTTCCGAGCACCTGATTGATCGAAGCAAGCAAGTCCAGCAAACTGTATTGGCTACCGCATGCCACGTTCAAAACCTTACCAGACGCCTCAGGAGCATCCGCAGCAGCCAAATTACCTGCCACCACATTGTCGATGTAGGTAAAATCGCGCGACTGGTGACCATCACCATAGACCGTAGGATTTTCTCCAGCCAACATTCTAGTCACAAAAATTGGGATGACCGCTGAGTATTCACTCTGGGGATCCTGACGAGGTCCAAAAACATTAAAATATCGAATGACAACCGTTTCCAGACCATAGGTTGCAGTAAAGGCTCGACAATACGATTCACCAGCAAGTTTGGCAGCCGCATAGGGAGATAAGGGCATGGGTACATCCTGTTCGCGCTTCGACATAAACGGTTGGTTCCCATAAGCACTGCTTGACCCAGCATAAATAACACGACGAACTCCACCCAACCGGGCGATATCCAATACCTGAAGTGTTCCTGTCACACAGGCAGCATGGGTTTCCATTGGCGCTTGCACGCTTCGTGGTACCGAGGCCAAAGCAGCCTGGTGGTAGACGACCTCGACTCCCGTCATGGCTTCTTCTAATACAGGCCGGTCCAGTAAATCCCCTTCTACAAATTCAATCTGCCCCTTCAGATGCTCGAGATTGGCTGGAGTCCCAGTGCTCAAGTTATCGAGAACACGTACCTTGTCACCACGGTGAACGAGTGCTGTCGCTATATGTGACCCAATAAAGCCAGCGCCACCCGTAACAAGATATTTTGCCATGTTTTCATCACTTGAATGTTAGAACCGAATACTGGTTTTTCCAGCCTGGGATCCCACACAGCATACTGAGATCAGCCTATCAGGCAAGGTCGACAGAGAGCCTACCACCAGATAAACTTGCCACGTATCCTCCCGTCTTTACTCTCCAACCAGAATACGTGCCGTGGCAAAACCAAGCCCTCGCGAGCAGCTCAGGGAATACATCCAGGAGAAACAAGCCACCGTTGGTATTGTTGGCCTGGGTTATGTAGGACTTCCTCTTATCCATGCATTTGTTTCAGCGGGCTTCCGCTGCCTGGGATTTGATGTAGACCAAAACAAAGTGGATCAACTCAACCGTGGCCAAAGTTATATCGGGCACATCCCCTCGACCTGGCTGGAATCCTGGCTAGCCAATCATCAGTTCTCAGCAACCTCTACGCCAGAAGATCTAGCCAATGCCGATGCTATCTTGATGTGTGTTCCAACACCTCTCACCGAGGCACGTGAACCTGACTTGAGCTACGTTATTTCCAGCACCCAAACCATCTCGCAAATACTCCGTCCAGGTCAGCTTATCATCCTAGAAAGTACGACTTATCCTGGAACCACACGTGATGTGATCCTGCCTGAATTAGAAAAAACAGGACTCGAAGTTGGTAAAGACTTTTTTCTTGCTTACAGCCCCGAAAGAGAAGATCCAGGCAATCCAGATTTCTCGGCCTCTGGCATCCCCAAGGTTGTGGGGGGGTACGACCCGGCAAGTTGCGATCTGGCAGCTCTACTTTACGAACCGGCTGTGAAGCAAATCATCCCTGTCTCTTCCTGTGAGATCGCCGAAGCTTGCAAAATCCTGGAAAACACGTATCGGGCTGTGAACATCGCCTTGGTCAATGAACTGAAAGTCATGTACGACCGCATGGGAATCGATGTGTGGGAAGTTATCGATGCGGCCAAAACCAAACCCTTTGGTTTTTCCGCGTTCTATCCGGGCCCCGGTCTAGGGGGACACTGTATTCCGATTGATCCTTTCTATCTGAGTTGGTTGGCCCGTAAACATGGCATGTCAACACGGTTTGTCGAATTGGCAGGAGAAATCAATTCGGCAATGCCTCAATATGTCATGCAGCGTCTAGCGCTTGCATTAAATGAATTAAGCAAGCCGATACGTGGCAGCAAAGTTGCAATCCTAGGTATCGCCTACAAACCCAACGTTGATGATACCCGCGAAAGTCCCTCCTTTGCGTTAATGGAAGAACTCCTCAAGCAAGGCGCCGAGATTAGCTACAACGACCCCTACGTGGCCAGATTGCCTTCTTCCCGATCCCATAATCTTCCTACGATGACAAGCAATGAACTCACACCCGAGTATCTAGCTTCCCAGGATTGCGTGCTTATCTCAACAAATCATAGTGCCTACGACTATTCCTCGATTGTTGAGCACTCATCTCTGGTAGTAGACACCCGAAATGCCACGCGCGATGTTACTTCGGGAAGAGAAAAGATCATCAAGGCCTAGCCAGGATATTTCATCCGTTCCTGCTCGGGCAAGCTAAGTCTATAGCGACTTACCTTAATCTGTTCTTACCTAACCCCGACAGGGGTGATCCTTGGTCAGCCTGGGGTGGAGGCCTCCGTAGCCTGTGGCGAAGTAGGGCGCAACCCTAGGTGACGGTTTCCGTTAGAAATCTAAACCCTGAAGAGGTGACCCTACATGCTGCTGCTAGGGTCACCCCGTTGGGGTTTAAGGGTCTTGTTTAATATTGCCCCAGGGTTCCGCCCAGCTTCGCTAAAGCTTCGCAGGACTCTACCCTGGGCTAGCATAGAGACACCCCTATCGGGGTTATTTCACGCCAGACTTAACATGCTTACGAAGAACACAGAAAAGTAAGTTGCCCTAGCCCGATATAATCTTACCGTGTGGCTCTGCAGAATATGAGATACGAATGCTATTGCCAAATAAAGCCCCAGCAATCGTAAGATTACCGGGGCTTTTCAATTTTCAACTGCAACTCTTTGGAGGGACTCCCTAATGAAAAATCATCAAGGAGTTGCTGGAGGAGCCACCACATCATCATCGTCCAAGGCAAGCGGAATTGCTATAGCAGCAACAACTGCACTAGCGGTAATCACTGGATGCTCTGCAATAAATTGACCAACCGTGGAAAAAGGATTGCTTGGAGGTGGAGTAAATTGACCGCGAACAACCTCTGGCTGACTGACCAGCGTCATTGCCTGTCGTGCTGCAGGAGGAGCCGTTTGTGGTGCCCAGAGACGATCGACACCCTGGTGTCCGTTGGCGACAACCGAATAAACGCCGCCTCGAAGCTTGTTCACACGGAAATTTCCTTCTCGATCTGCCTTCACACGAGCTACAACCTTGCCCGCAGATTGCAGCGTAATTGTAGATTCAGCCAACGATTTCCCTTGCAAGTTTATCAAATGCCCCGTGAGCACACCGTCCTCGGTCAACACGACATCACGAGGAACCGCCATTCGATGGCTGATAGACTGGGGGTTTGCTTCAACCGCCAAGAGCGATTGTGGTTGTACCAATGTGGCAATCGCCATCCAGACCAACAATGTACGCCATGCATTCGCTTTACACCAAGACATCATCGAGTCTCCTTGAAATTAATCCCCTGAAAGCTAGTAGGCATTTTGAAAAGCGGGCGAGGGAGGATCGTAGCGAACCTGAGGAGAGACGAAGGTCAAATTGTAAGTACGAACAAGAATCTAACAAGAATGGTTAGATTCAGCGCATTACGAGCGGTGCTTTGCTAGTAAAAGCCTATCAAAGCGTTTCATTTGTAGCATCCAGGTACACAAAAAAAGCCTTCAGTTTGCACTGAAGGCTCTCTTTTGTATTGAATTCAACAGTCACAACTTTAGGGAGTTGCAGGTGGATCATCATCATCCACGGCCAGTGGAATAGCGATTGCTGCTCCAATAGCACCGGCAGTAATAATTGGATGGCATGCCATCCAGCCCAGTACTCCGCCGCCGCCCTGACAACACGCAGAACCACACCCAACTTCGCTTCCACAGCTCACACACGATCCACAATTTTGGGCTCGCACCAGATCATTGCTTGAAACCAGCATCAGGCCATGCTGTGCAGCCGGTGGGGCTGTGTGGGGTGCCCACAGACGGTAGACGTCTACGTGCCCTACAGAAGCGACTTCGTAAACACCACCCTTTAAATTCGGCACAGCAAACTTGCCTGTCTTGTCCGTCACAGCGCGGACCACTTGTTGACCTACTGCTTGCACCGATACGGGCACTTGTGCCATGGCATGGCCCTGAGCATCAACAACCTGCCCCAGCAGAACACCATCATTCTGCAAGGCGACGTCCCGGGGTGTGGAAACAGGGGCCGCTTGCACCGCAGGCGCTAGCAGCATCCCCAAGCTTGAGAATACGGCTACGACAAAGTTAAATTGGTTTATTCTCATTGTTTTCGGATCCTTTTACTTTGCTTCCGATGAGAAGATGATTTTTCTAAACCCTGAACCTACCCTGATAGGGTTCATTTCTCGATATCGCCATTTCAAACAAGCAGCATCAGCAAACCACAACTCCCATAAAATGTGAGTTTAGTTGGGTTATCGGCACGCCGATTTGCACAGCTATAGTAGTTTTTCAGAAAAGTCCGAATTGAGAATCCTTACTAACTCTGCAGATGGTCGCGATGGGGCTAAATCTTCTATCTACGCCAGTTTTTGAAATGCTGAGAAAGTTGCTGCTTAGGTTTCGGATAATGCGCAACCATTCGCTCCGATAGAACACCAGGTGGATTACCATGTCTTATATCAGCCAGAAAATGTACCAATGCACGATGTGCTAGCAGTGGGCCATGCAGCATAAAGTGCACCCAGGCCCAGGCAAAGCGATACTCAACTGCCCCCATATCACTCAAATCGTGACAGGCTTCGAGCTCTTCCATACTACGCACCATGCCAAAGCGCATGTTCCAACGCAGTTTTTGCAAATGGGGGTGGTCAAAAGAGCGCGCCAGAGGGGGCATCTCAAAGTATTCTGCCAAGCCCTCGTCTAGCCACAACGGTACCATAGGCAAGTTCGCATGAAGCAAGGCGTGCGTGCATTCATGCCTCAAATCGATATCCAATTCAAGGTGACGATAAGCGTAGACACTTCCGACCCCCCCACGTTGAACATACAAGGCTCGCCGGTAGGGAACATTGGGATAGAGTTTTTGTAGCAACTCGCGATGTGATTGCTGGTCATTAAGCAAGTAAATATTGATGCTACGCTCTGCGGGTGGGACTGCCAAAGTCCGCTGCAATTCCAGCTCCAATGCTGACAATTCCTGTAACAAGGGCAAATAGCTTGCGAGGGGAAATGAAGCCTGAATCTGAAAGGGCCCATGAGAACGGTAGTCGATCCACCTAACAGCTGCCTGACATGGTTGCGCAATAGTCGACCACACAGGCATCATGGCAGCCCCACTGAGCTGAATAAACTTTCGTCGTGAAAGAATGCTAGGCTGCACGGATTCCCTTACTTCACAAGCTCTCTATTGAATGACCAACCCAAATCCCTCCATCTCCCTTGGCTGGAGAAAGACCAGAGAAGTGGTTGGGGAGGGGAAAATCGATTACAAGATCTGGTTCTTCGTGTCCATTAATCGCAAGATTCAGGCGACCTTTTTCTTTCCAAACAAGCGTCGCCAACCACGATTGCCACTCCGAGGACGAAATCGCCTCCCTGCCTCAACACGCTCACCGTGAGCCACCATGGCCGGATTGTGACAACAAAGATCATCCGCCGTTTTAGTATCTGTAAGTTCCACAACACGATCGTAGGCACGCCGAATGAGGGGTCGACGTGAGCGTGTACCATGTGCATCGGTCGCAATAAAATGCACCAGGCCTTCACAAAGCATCCATTCGCCCAGTTGCTGAGAGCTTTTCCCGAAATTCCCCATCAAGCTGCCTGCGGTAACCTGCATGAGACAGCCTTGGTCGACTAGTCCAGGTAATAACTCCGGTTCCCTGAGTAGCCCTCGATTACGTTCGGGATGCGACAAAATACCCATCATTCCTTCGCGGCTCAAAGCAGACAACACTCCTTGCAGCGGAAAGTAAAGTTCATGGGGTAGTTCCAAAAGGACATGCTGCCGCAAATCAGCTAGCGACACGACTTCACCACAGAGCAATCGCTCTATCATACGATCTTCAATACGTACGTCCCCTCCAGGCAGCACTTTCAGGGGAATATCGTGCTGTTGAAGTACCTGCTGCAACTCCTGGGTGCGACGACGAATATCATCCCCTAGATTGTGTGCAAAATTACCCAATTGGTGTGGGGTTACCAGTACGGTGCTAGTACCCTCAGCCACGGCCATCTGGGCCATGCCCAGCGTGGTCTCCCAATCTGCGGCCCCATCATCAATACCGGGCAATAAATGGCAATGTATGTCTACAAACGGACCAGGCATGGAGTTATTCGAGTGGAGCTAGAATAGAAAAAGGGGCGGGAGTGTAGCCGGAGTAAGCAAGTGATGGAAGGGGAGAACCATACAACGCACAGGAAGAGGGGTGCCTGAGAGCTTAAAGAATCTCCTCTCCTACATCTGGAGAATGGAAATACCAGAATGACCTTAGTTAGAAGCAAATAATGCCTAGAACTGGCCCCCACGCAAGACAGCTTTGCCATCAACAACACCCCAGCAACTCACAACATCAACGGATACTCCGTCATTTTTTGCACTCCGTTAGCAGTCACTAGATAATTCTCTTCCAGGCGGATTCCGTAACTAAGCTCTTCATGGTAAAGACCTGGCTCAACCGTAAAAAAATCTCCCTCAGCAAAATAATCATCCCAATATGGATTCAGATGCGGTCCCTCATGGGGCGCCAAACCGACTCCATGCCCCAGGTGATGACCAAAGACCCAGGGTGAATTTTGATCCAACAGGGTCTGCACCTGCTTAAAAATCGCTTTACAGCTGACACCTGGCCGTACTTCCGACTCAACGATTGAAAAAACTTCTACAAGACGTTGCCAGGCAAGCAGCTGGGGTTTGGTCGGATGACCATCGACAGCGATGGTCCGTGCATTGTCGCTGTAATAACCGCGGAATCCAACGCCCAAATCAAGGATATAGAGCTCACCTGCCTGAGCTTGCCGATCCCGTGGCAAGCCACCTTTGGAATTCGCACGAAAATCCTGTCCGAAATATGTCAAGGCTTCGCCCAATTCGCGTACAGCCACTGCCTGCAGCCTGCTATACACGTCAAGTTCATTGATCCCGGGTTCGATGATCTCTCGTGCATGTTCGTACATGGCACGATTTGCGTCGTTAGCGCGTCGCAACATAAGAAGTTCATCATCGTCTTTGCGTCTACGCAGGCGAAACATGAGAGGCTCGACATCGTCGACATGTCCAAACTGTGCCAACAATCTGGGACCCAAAACGGACCATTCTCCGCCGACTCGTAAAGTGCTTTTTGGCAAACTCGACAGCAAGACTTCGTCGCTTGCCGCCCGCTGCTCATCGCGCATGGTGGAGTGCCATTTTTCTTCATAGGGCACGACTTCATCGGCGGCAGTGACTAGAGCTAAGCTTCGTGACGGCAATACCAAGGTAACTTTACCGTCGATGTCCATGGCGGCAGCTGGAGCCAGAAAGGGGCTCACATGCGCTCCCGTCAGCCATTGCACAGACTCCTTGCGGGTGAGAACCACCAATTCCCAACCCCTCTTTTGCATCTCGCCAGCCAGTCTTGCCTGACGCGACCTGCAGGCCGTCAAATCGACCTCAAAAGAACCCATTGCCATTATTTCGCACTCCTAAAAGGGACTTTGTGAGACATCGTATACTGTCCATTCGATAGTGGCTACAAGTCTCTATTTCGGATTCCAATCTCATTTCGGGACAAAAACCCAGCAAACGGACCATTTTCGAGCCACCCTCACCACGGCCCACTCAAAGACGCAAGTTATTTATGTAAAACCACTTACAAAAACAAAACCAATCCTCTAGATACTTCATCTCCTGCTTGGCATGTCAATTGCTGTTCATTGGTTGTCGCAAAACGCGATGGCGCTCTGCAAGTAAGAGTCACGCCCACTACATAAGTATTTAAGAGTTTTTGAGGAGGGATTGTAGAATGCTTGTTTTAAGTCGCAAGGTCGGCGAAAGAATCCATATTGGAAACGACGTTTTTGTCGAAGTTCGCCGAATCGCTGGTAATCGTGTCACCTTGGCAATGAATGCCCCTAAAAATGTACGCATTCTGCGGGGTGAACTCCTGGAAGCAGCGCGAGAATTTGATGTTCTGGATGACGCGCCCGTAGACGAAGCGGCTATCGACACGGTGATCATGAAACAGTCACCTTTGGCAGCCAAAACCTCAGACACGGAACCTAAAAATATAAATCACTCTCCTGCGTCACCAGCAAAAACTTAAACTGCTGGCGCAGATGTAGAATTTAAAATGAATTAGTCAGCCGCCCAACTGCTTTGGCAATACAGTGTCTTAAATGTCTCTCCCCCCATGCCAGGGCAGTCAGACCAGTTGTCGGACCATATGGCCCAACACAGTAGTCACTTCTTGGGCGGCTTTTTCTTTTGCCAATAGCACCGGATGATGCAACAAGACCGTAGACTGGCATAGTCTCTTGCACCAGGTGAGAGGCAAAGGCTTCTCACAACGGCGTTGGCTGCGACTGGCAAAGCCGCGAAACCCTGCACCCAGCGGTAGTGCCTCAACTTTGGTACTAGCCAGCAATAAGTCCCTTAATTCTGGACGCTCTTCTGCAGGCACTAAGGACCAGGCAAATTTGAAATAGGAGGGTTCGGATTCCTCCACGATCTTCACAGGACGCAACCAAGGTGCTAGTTCTGCAGTTTGTTGAAGTATCTGGATTACTCGCTCTGAGCGTATCCGGTTACGTTCTCCTAGTCGGGCCAACTGAGGCCGTAGCACGGCGGCTTGCAATTCACTGAGTGGAAAAGCCTGGTTCCCTCGATCAGCAAATACCTTCACACGCTGCAAGATCTGTGAATCCTGTGTCAGTAACCT
>CAWWCC010000099.1:0-10224 GCA_963935315.1 uncultured Planctomycetaceae bacterium
AAACAACAGGTTTTTGTCGACCGCATTCGGCAGCTCAGTTTAGTTCTGAACGAGCCCATAGCAATTCTGGTTGATCTGGGAGGTCCCAAATTTCGCTTGGGAGAACTCGAGGAAGAAACTATTTACTGCAATCGTGACGAAGAGTTCTTCTTTGTAAATGGCGAATCACAAGCTCGCAACGAGTTAGTAGTCAGCTACGAACCACTGGTAAGTGAGCTTTCAGTCGACAATCAAATCATGCTCGCAGACGGCACTGTTAGTATGGTAGTCGAAGAAAAACTACCTGATCGTGTACGAGTCCGCGTATTACAACAAGGTACGATTCGCAGCCGCCAGGGCATCAACTTGCCAGGCGTCCATCTCAGCGCTCCTGCAATAAGTGTCAATGATCATCAACATGCAATTTGGGCTGCCAAATCTGGTGTTGATTTTGTCAGCCTGAGTTTCGTCCGTTCACCAGACGAAGTGCGCACTTTAAAAGATATCGTCCGCTCAAACAGTTCTACGGCTAGTGTGATTGCCAAGATCGAAAAGCGCGAAGCCCTGGAACGCCTTGAGGAGATTGTAGCTGAGGCCGATGGCGTGATGGTTGCCCGAGGCGATTTGGGAGTAGAAATTGATGTGGCCGAGATGCCGCTGGCACAAAAAAGAATTCTCCGTGTCTGCCAGGAGTTTCACAAACCGGTGATCATTGCCACACAAATGCTCGATAGCATGCACGAATCACTACAGCCTACACGCGCCGAAGTGACCGATGTGGCAAATGCGATTCTCGATGGAGCCGATGCCTGCATGCTCTCTGGAGAAACTGCCATCGGCAAACATCCGCGTAAAGCGGTAGAAATGATGAGCCGTATCGCTCGGGCAACCGAGGCCAGCATGGCCAACCAGCCCTTGCGCGAAATGGGCAACCGTCAAGCCGAAATACTGAAGGATGTGACCCGGGCAGTTGTCCGGGGAGCGGGTACCATGGCTCACAGTTTAAAGGCAAAACTGGTAGTCGTTTCAAGCCATTCGGGTCGAACTGCCCTGGCTCTTTCACAGCAACGCAGCTTTGTGCCAACCATAGGCGTGAGCACTGAGGAAACCTCGCTTCGGCAAATGTGCCTCTATTGGGGTGTCACGCCATTACGCAATGCACCGGCATACGATGTGGACCAATTGATTAAACATACGGATGCCTGGGCTTGTCGCTTCGGGCTGGCAAAACGAGGCGACCGCATTGTCATTGTAGGAGGCTCCCACCTCACCGCAGGATCCGATGATCCCCAGATGGCTTCAGGCGTACACGATATCGTAATTGTGCACGAAGTGGAGGGAGTCGAGAGTGACTGAAATTCTGCACCGAATCCAGGCTAGCATAGCTGGGTTATCTACAAACCCGTTGGTTATCGGGACTCGCTCAGGAACGTCGGCATAGAAGAGAACAAAAGACACAAAAATGACAGGCAAAGAATGACAGGGTGCCTATAGCCTCTACTAAAGTCTTGATGCGACTGGGCTTATAGAAATATTAAGGCCCGTTTCTACAGGAAACTCGAGTGACAGTCCTAGCCCCAAATGGACGCATAGCCCTGATATCTATGCCTGTCATTTTTGTGTCTTTCTGTCTAATGAAACCACGAGGGTCCAGCGCGGCCAAAGGCCGCAACCAAAATCCCCCTCTCTTTCACAGCTTTATGTAGGTGCTAGCAAAGCTAAGCGAGCTCTCAGCAAGGATAGAAGGATTACTTCGCAATCCTTTTGCCCCGCAGGGACTTCACAACATAGCCAGGGTAAGCCCCGCCCCCAGGCGGGCGCCACCCTGGGTGATGCTTTACCAATCAAGTGTCCGAGCGGAGAACGTAGTAATTAATCGGAGTGTCTTCGAGGACGCGATTCCTCCGCGGTCAGCCAGTCCGCGGATTGTTGGCGACCTCGGCAATGTGCCGATGGTTGGCTGGGCAAAGTGCTCGGTCGCTGGGTGGAGCGCCAAGTAAACCTAGGGCGACGGTATTGAGCCCCTTCAGGGCAGAAAACTTGGAAAACCAAGTCTTCTAGGGCAAATTACCTTTATACGTAGCGAAAGCCGCCAAGGCTTTCGATAGCGCTGCATCCAACGGTGTCCACCGAAATTCTTGGCGAATTTCGCTACGGCCGGAACGTATTTTCGAAAGTTGCTCTAGTGCTCGAGAACCTAACGAGCACCGATAGCACCTGCATAAAGCTGTTTCAGGGAGGGGCTGAGGGAGGGTTTTGTAATCCTGGACCGGGATCAGCCCCTACCCCTCTATTAATGAAAGATGGGCCTCCCCAAGCATGGGGAGGAGGATTTTTGCGCACTGTCAGAAGACGAAAACTAAGACCGTTCGTAGCACTGAGAAATATTCTTTTTGAAAGAATAGCGGGCATCATTTGCCTTGGTAATCTCACGGTCTCCGTGATTAGCACCTAGGCCAGGTTTTCAACAGAGCCACTTAGGGCCATCTGCAACAGACTCTCAGATTACCTTGCCTTGGCTCACCTCACTGACCAAAGTTGCACATCAGTGTCTGGCCGCAAGAAATATGCGGGCTAGCGCCAATCACTTCGCATCCTTTGGGTTGCTGGCCAGGCGTTCTTCTGGCTTAAGCAGTCGCTCTTCCATGCGTGAAACAAAGTGCATGCTACTTGCATCACCCGAAAAACCAATCACACGACGATCGGCATCAAACTTCTGTGAGATGATCCGACCTCGTTCAATGTCAAAACGCACTTTACCCTGGGTTTGACGATCAATCAGCTGCGACTCGATGGCAGCGCTCACCGGAGTAAGAATCTGATATTCTGCGGTAAAGGTTGCCACACCCGCTTTGACTTGCTCCAAAGTGCATACGCGACGTGTTCGCACTTTTTGCTTGGTGCCATCCTGACGGCTAACTTCGATGTCGTAAATAAATGACCACTCTTCTCCCACAGCCATGGGTTCCTCGGGGAGCACGGGCATCATTGGCAAATCTTTGCTGGGAGCCGGTTGGGGGTGTTTTTCTTTTCGGTTAGTAACCTCACCGGAGGGTCGGATTCGAATAACGGACAATGGGATCCCGACAGCACCTGCCGCTTGCTCAAATCCAGGAGGCGGTTCTTTGTCCAGTTCGCTGTCAAACTTTCGTAGAGCGCGATTAGGAACTCGATTTGACATGCGCACTTGTTCGACAACGTGGACAAACTCTATTTCACCATTAGGCAAAACATCCGTAACTTTCCAGGCCTTAATGGATTCGCTCTGGCTCTCCGCCTCCTGTGTGGTCGCTTCGATGGTGGTGCGTATGTTCGTAGAATGATTGACACCATACCGCAGGACTTCTCCCATCTGAAACTTGTATTGCAACAAATGCTTTTCCACATCTTCAGCAGCGTCTACCACAGCTAAAGCTTGCGACAATACCATAAACTGAGTAAGAACTACGAGAGCCTGCCTTTGATAGCGCATCCATGCACCCCATTTTGATTATCGATTCCAGTACTTTGGTCATCGGCGAGCAGTGCCCACCTAACGGTTTTGAATACTTTCTTATTCGTTGAGCCTCAGTCGCCCACCCCAACCAAGTTTTTCACGCAGTGTGCGGTAGTAACCATGGCCACGCACTTCAATCAACTGAAACTGTGCTTTTGAGCGTGATACTTGTATACGATCTTCTGCTTCCAATGCACAAACCACCTTGCCATCAACAACGAGCGAAGTTCCAGCATGAGGTTTCGGGACACGCAATTCATAAATACGCTCGGCTGAGTCGACGACAGGTCGATTGGTTAATGTGTGTGGACTGATCGGCGAAATCACAAACGCCTGCAAGTCTTTTCGCAGTATCGGACCACCTGCCGACAGACTATGGGCCGTTGAGCCTACGGGTGTGCTCACGATCAAGCCATCGCAACTATAAGTTGTCACCAATTCAGCGTCAACGTAAAGCTGCACATCCATGACCGCAAAGGGGGCACCTGCTAGCACGGCCACTTCATTGAGTCCTAGTAAATTGAGTCGTTTCTCGTCATGGTGTTTGCTCTTTTTTTGGATATCGCATTCAAACATCAAATGGCAAACCACCTGGTATTCTCCTGCCACCAAACGAGGCAATACTTTATCAAGCTGATCGGGTTGTATATCTGCAAGAAATCCAAGATGCCCCAAATTCACTCCCAATACGGGCAACTGATGATAGCCCATACAGTGGGCGGCACGGAGCATTGATCCATCTCCGCCTAAAACGATTGCAAAATCGATCGACTCATCAGGAAGATTAGCGGCAAAATCATCAACCGTTGCCACAACATCGACATACTTTTCTAAAACAGGACGCAGCTTAGCAACACGTTCGCGGATATCCAGCCATTCAGCATCTGCGATCAATAGCACCTGAGGACGGTTTGTACTGAAATCGGTTGATGAAGATTGTGAACCCATAACAATAAGCATACCCGCCAGGGCAACCCATGGTAACGGCAGAAGAGCCAGACAAACAGAACAGTTACGCTTTTTGTTTTCTACTTTCTGCCAGACGACACGTGGCCACGATCCCAGCTACGTCGAGATTCAAATCGGCCAAAAGTTCATCGCGTTCGCCATGCTCGATGTAATGATCAGGTATACCAAGACGGTGAATTCCGCGTGTTTCGATCTGTGCGTCCACAGCAGCTTCCAGAACAGCGCTGCCAAAGCCACCTGCTAAAGTGGCTTCTTCGACAGTCACCACAAAGCCACATTCGCGTACAGCGCGCAGTATTGTTGTGGTATCGAGTGGCTTAAGAAAGCGGGCATTAATTACGCCAACATCAATGCCTTCGTCTGATAGCTGAGCGGCTGCTTCTACGCAGCGCGGCAATAATGCCCCACAGGCAATCAGGCAGCCATCCGTGCCCCAACTTAGCACTTCGCTAACTCCTAATTCCAGTCGCGTGGACGGCCGGTCAATTTCAACAGCTGTCGCCTTGGGATATCGCACAGCACAAGGCCCCTCATGATTCAGAGCCAAGTCCAACATTGGGGGAAGATCTCTGGCATCTCCAGGAGCCATTACCACCATATTGGGAAACAATCGCATGTAACCAAAATCAAAAATCCCATGGTGCGTAGGACCGTCAGGCCCGGCCAGGCCACCCCGATCAAGCATGAATGTCACTGGCAGATTTTGAAGAGCGACTTCCTGAAAAATGTGATCGAATGCACGTTGTAAAAATGTGCTGTAAATATTTACGATGGGTCGCATTCCGACCTTCGCCTGGCCAGCTGCAAATGCTACCGTGTGTGCCTCGCATATACCCGTATCGTAAAAGCGATCGGTATAATTGCTACGAATTGATTCAAGTTTATTTCCCTGACACATAGCGGCGGTCATGATTGTCACGCGTTGATCACGCTCGAGCTGTGCCGCAATTGCCTCAGACGCTACGTGCGTGTATGCACGAGTGGAGCTTTTTTTCATCGCCACAATTTTGTCTTCAGAATGTTGAAACTGTGGGGGCGCATGGAAGAGTACGGGATCATCTGCGGCCGGCTGGAAGCCATGCCCTTTCTCCGTCACCACATGCAATAGAACAGGACCGTCGATCCTTTGTACCATCTTGAGATACTTGCGTAACAAGCCAATATTGTGGCCATCAATGGGCCCCACATAGCGAAAGCCCATGTCTTCGAAGATCATGCCACCACTCAATCCCGCTTTGGCAGCTTCTTTGATCTGCACCAAAAATCGTTCCGTCGGATCACCGAGCAAAGGCACTTTTCCAAGGATCTTGGCTACCTCATCCTTGAGGCCTGTGTACACCGGATTCATGCGAAGCCGATCCAAATAATCGGCCACTCCTCCCACGGGCGGGCAAATGGACATCTGATTGTCGTTTAAGATCACCAGTAATTTTTTGCTCTGCCTGCGGGCATTATTCAGCGCTTCAAAAACAACCCCTGAGGGTAACGCACCATCGCCAATCACAGCGACACTGTGACGATTTTCTTCTGCACGCAGCAAATCATCGCCACTCTCCAAGCCCATGGCAGTCGAGAGACTTGCTCCGGCATGTCCTGTCATAAATAAATCGTAGTCGCTCTCGGCTGGGTTGGGGTAGCCCATCAGACCGCCCTTGGTGCGGATGGTTCCAAATTGTGGAAAACGGCCTGTGAGCAATTTATGGGGGTAGATTTGGTGACCCGTATCCCAGATAAGCCGGTCCTTACGGAAGTCAAAACTGTAGTGCAAAGCAATACAAAGTTCTACAACCCCCAGGTTTGAAGCAAAATGTGCGCTCCGACACGCGATAAGGTTGCAGAGCACCTCACGCATTTCACTGGCCAGCAGCTCCAGCTTGGGCAATGAAAGCTTCTGCAAATCCTCAGGTCCGGAAATACCTGGTAGTATTTTAATCGTCAATTGTTTCTCCACCTGACAAACTGAGCAATTTTTTGCAGAGGCTCTGCCGCCTTACCAAAGCATGCAACTGCCTCACATGCTGAATCAACTAGCAATTCTACACGTTCGCGACTGGCCTGTTCACCCAGGACCGCTGGGTAAGTCGTTTTCCCTCGATCGTTGTCTTTGCCCAGCCGTTTGCCAACTTCTGTTTCTGAGCCCGATATATCAAGTAGATCATCGACCACTTGAAAAGCTAAACCTAAGTGTTGGCCAAAAGTATCCAGCGCTTTCAATTGCTCAGGAGTCGCTTGGGACACGATAGCGCCTAAGCGGAGCGAAATCCTGAATAAAGCTCCTGTCTTGCGCCGATGTATCGATTCTAAACGCTCCAAAGAGCCATCGGGCGATCTATTATCAAGAAACGGAGTCGCCAGGTCATCCGCCTGGCCACCGACCAGGGCCGCAGCACCAGCCGCCTGAGCCAACTCGGCACATGAACGGGCTGCCAGGTCAGGAGTTTGGATTTGGGTTGCAAGGATTTCAAATGCTCGTGTCAGGAGCGCATCACCAACTAGAATAGCGGTCGCTTCATCAAATTTCTTATGGCAAGTCGGACGTCCACGACGCAGATCATCATCATCCATTGCAGGCAAGTCGTCGTG
This sequence comes from uncultured Planctomycetaceae bacterium, assembly GCA_963935315.1. GTDB lineage: Bacteria > Planctomycetota > Planctomycetia > Pirellulales > Lacipirellulaceae > Bythopirellula. The sequence goes on from CAWWCC010000099.1 coordinate 7,028, forward strand.
AACGAGGGAATAAGCGTGGATCATTTCCACCGCCACTGCTGCCGGCATGGCTTCACTTATCTGACCTCCACAAGCTTGTGCAGCCAGCAAAACAAGTTGTGGTCGCAATCGTTTGCCGGGGGCCAGTAGACTGTACTGAATTGCTTCACTTAGTCTCTGGGGGCAACCTGCCTCAAACTGCACTGCTGATTGGAGTGCCGTTTCAATCTGTTCGCGCAAGTCCTGACTAAGATTTGGTTGCGTCATGACGTTCATCAGGGCAATTATCTTTCGGCATTGAGTGTTCGGCAAGCCATCTGCCACACTCTTTCTCGTTTCGAAGGGATCAAAAAGAAATAAAACTCTAAATTCCATCTTAAAACAGGGAAGAAGTACCGTCCATGTCAGAGCGGGATTTACGACCAGGACTTGGAGCAGAGCGTCTGCGACTACGGGAAGCTCCTTTTTGCACGAGCGAATCTTCTCCCCCCTCATCAAAGGACTCCGTCTGAGGATGTCCTTCAGAATCGACACCACTCACGAGTGCAATACGCCGTTCGGCAGAAGTCAGTAAACTGTAGCAGGATTTCAGATGTTTCACTCCCGATTCGTACTGTTGCAACGATTCGTCCAAGCCAAGCTTGCCACTTTCCAGCTTGGCAACAATGGATTCCAGTTCTTCAAGAGATTTCTCAAAACTGGGTTGCTTGGTTTTGGTAACTTTTTTTTTGGCCACCAGGTAGGCTCCTCAGGGGAAAACGAAAAAATCGAAATGTTTAAACATTATTAGAACTGGTTTTAATACGCGTTGGCATCTCAATGAAAGAGGCAAACTTTTTGGAACCGTTTCTACTCTATTTTGTCTATCGTACTAATTGCTGAGCCCACATCAAATCGCGTGGTTATTTTCACGCCAGGTTTCAATTTTTTTGTACTCGTTATCAGTCGCCCAGTTCTGTGATCTTGTGTCAAACTGTAGCCCCGACTCAACACTCCCAATGGACTCAATGCATGGAGTTTACCGCTCAGCGCTGTGAGCTGACCTTGATAATCTTGCAGGCTGGCACCCATTCTATTGTGCAATCGAGTCGCCCGTTCATCGACCTGACGGCTACGCTGGTGGATCAATTCAAGAGGTCTGGCAAATACTGGGCGGCTGGCAATGGCATCGAGACGATTACGTAAAGTGGCAGCCTGGCCAACAAGGGCATTCTGCAAACGTGTGCGATAGCCATTCATCAATTCATTGACATCCTGTGAGGATGGCACAACACGCTCGGCTGCTTCACTGGGCGTCAGCGCACGGACATCCGCAACGAGATCTGCTAGGGTAACGTCAATTTCATGGCCCACGGCAGAAACAACAGGCAAACGAGAAGCAGCAATAGCACGCACTACTTTTTCTTCGTTAAAGCACCAAAGGTCTTCTAAGCTACCTCCGCCTCGACAAGCCACCAGGACATCAAGCGAAGGCTTGAGACGATTCGCCAGCCGAATTCCCTCAGCAATTTCTTTCGCTGCTCCTTGGCCTTGTACGCGCGTGGGAAAGACCAATACCTCAACCCCATGCCAACGACGATGCATGACTTCTAAAAAATCTCGTATGGCCGCTCCTGTGGGACTGGTCACAACTCCGATGCGTTGGGGAAAAGCAGGCAAAGGCTTTTTTCGATGCGAATCAAAGAGCCCTTCTTTTTGCAGCTTTTCGCGCAGTTTGCGTAACTCCAACTCTAACGCGCCGATGCCTTGAGGATGCAATTGGTCAACAACCATTTGGTAGCTGCCACGGGGAGGATAAACATCCAGGTGGCCTTTACAAACAACCTCCAAACCGTCCTGCAAATCGACTTTAAGACGTGCTGCTGTGCCACGCCAAATCACTGCACGCAACTGAGCTGCATCATCTTTAAGTGTGAAATAGCAATGCCCCGACTGCGGACGCGAGAAATTCGACATTTCTCCAGCCACCCAGACTGAAGGAAACCCTTGCTCCACTACGTGCTTGAGTTGAGTCGTGAGCTGGCTCACAGAAAGCACTTGCTCGTCGGTTTGCGTCGATGAATCTGGCATGAAGTATTCCTACAGGATCCAAGCTGTCCTGTGGACTGCTTTGAGCCTCATTATAGGATGATGAGCCCGAACGTAGTAGCCCTGAGAAGTATCGCATTCAGCATCCTTAGAGATCGATCACCTGCAATAGGTCCGGTTCGTGCAGATACGATCGAGGCCATGCTGTGTATCGACTGCTGAAGCGCAATCCTACTTGGGAGAATTCGACTCTACAGCTGACGTTGCAAGAATGAATGAAATATGCGGTTTAGGCTGCTTCTGCAGAAGTGGTGGCAATTTCCCTGTCAGGAATACCCTGAGAAATGGCTGGGACAGGTTGCCGCGAAGTGCGCAAACGGGAACGCCTCCGTTCACATATTTCACCCAGACGATGCTTGCCACTCCGAGCCCATTCCTCCGCGTCATCTGTCAGGTTCGTCAGCAACTGCTCTATGCTGAGACGATGACTCTCGAGTCCTTCACGCTGTAAATGATTGGGTATAAAAATCTCAGGGCCAATCACTGCACGAGCGCGAGAATAGGGACGTGGCACAGCAAACCTGTCCCAACTCCTTGCCCGCCAGGGACGATCATAGCCAAATCCTAGGGGCACAATGGGAAGACCTAACTTCGATGCCAAAAAGATGGGGCCCGTCGATAATTTTCGACGTGGTCCTCTTGGGCCATCGGGAGTCATGGTCAGATGCATGTGTTGCCCACATCGTCGCATCTCAAGCAGCGCTGCCGCACCTCCACGATTTGTAGAACCGCGGATGCAGTCAAAACCCATATGGTATGCCACTCTCGCCAGAATTTCGGCATCTTTATGTCGGCTCAAAAGCATTGCCAGGTTGCAATGGGGACGTATGTAAAGTGGGATCAGAATATTCTCATGCCAAAAAACATAAATCCGTGGTTGCTCACAACCCAGATACGGATCTAAATCTCGATCGTAGGCCAGCGAGCGATACTCCAGCGTACCCATCCAGGCAGACAAACCTTTGGCAGCAATCAGTCCAGCGAATTGTGTAGACCAGGATATTGAATGACTCATAGTTTTCACGAATTCCAAGTTGCAAAGGTCTTGCTGCTACCGCCTGAGGTTTTATCCCATCAGGTCAAGAGCTGTCTCTTATACACATCTGACGCTGCCGACGATACTCCTTGTG
>CAWWCC010000100.1:0-10156 GCA_963935315.1 uncultured Planctomycetaceae bacterium
TGACGTAACAGATCCCCGTTACAAACTGCAACCACCGTTCAATCGTATCTCGGCATACCGTGATCCGGGGAAGATGAATCTGAATACGATCGCTCAAAGTACGGGACTAGACGGATTGTTTCACCGCAACTCACCCGGCTTGAATGTGCATGCCGGACCCGATTGGGCAACATTTCAGGCCAGCAGACGCGGTTATGGCAGCAATGGAGACGGACTACTTTTGCTCAATAATGAGGTGCCCACATTTTTCGAAAATCCTTTCCGATCGGCTGAAGCAGGGGACCTGGTACCACAGAATACGAATATGAATCGAGTGGGTGTGGACTGCACACTCTTGCGCAGCAATGTTGTTGGAGGAGTCACAGCGAATGAGGCTGACCCATTATTCGTTTCCACCAAAACTGATCCGCATAGTAATGCTGACCGCAACCCGTACTTCCGCTATCAGCCTCTAACACGGCTCGATAATTTGACAACCACTCGATCCAACGTCTACGCAGTCTGGATCACAGTAGGTTTCTTTGAGGTTCAGGAAGCTCCTAGTCGAGACGATTTCCGAGCGGTCTCGGATCCATCGGATACTCTCAGAGATGAATTGGAAGCACTTTACTCACGCGTTTATCCCGAGGGATACATGTTTGGCAAAGAAGCAGGCATTGAGACGGGCGACGTCGTGCGGGTGCGCGAGTTTGCCATTATCGATCGCTCAATTCCGGTAGCTTTTGAACCTGGGGCCGACCATAACGTCGAGCGGATCATTCGTCTGCGGAGACGAATCGAATAGGCTCTTGGGAATTGCCTTCAGTGGCATTCTCCCGCTCTGGGACAAGATTCTATCTATTTTTCGGCTCAAGAAAGTGGCACACTTATGCGGCCCTTACAAGGGCTCTAAGAGGTCTTCTGGAGGCCGTTCTCAGGAGGCCTCAAGGTTGGCTTTTTCCTTCTCCACAAGGCCGAAACGCCTGCTGGTAGAAGTTTGACACTTTAGAAGATCGTTGCGAGAATGGAGGTTTACAGCTTTTCCTTCCATGCTGGGGGCCAGGGGCACTATTGGCCTGTATCTGGAACAGAGAAAATCTATGCATACCAATTATTGGAATTCTGCGTTGCACGCACTACGCGCTGCGCTCTTGGCTCTATTGACTTTGACCCTAATGGGAACTTCTACGAGTCTTGCCAATGTCACTGGCGAGGGAGATGTTAGTCCTGCAGGACCTGAAGATTTGCCAATCAGTGGTGGCATGGCAAGTGCCCCAGTTATAGTCGGGGACACTTTTATTGGCAAACTCACCATTGATGCCCCGGGGTTCACCGATCCTCTGGAATCCGAAAGTGGTATTATCGGCAACGCGGCGACAGGACAAGGACAAGTCAATATTACGGGCCTCGATTTGGACCAGTCGGCTTGGATCTTGAATGGTGGAGATCTTGTGATTGGTGCCGAAGGACAGGGGTCCCTCAACATTTCAAATGGTGGCCTGGTATTGGCTTCTTCTGCCTTGGATGTGTCCGGTCAGCCAACGGGAGTCCTGGGGGATATCATTGCTGGAAAAAGTTTTGGTTCGCAGGGGCTCGTCAATATTGGCGGCTTTGGCTCCCAACTGCAAGCGGAAGATTTTTTTATTGGGGTCGAAGGGTTTGCAGACATCAACGTACACAGTTTGGGTACTATTCGCTCCGATACAACAATCATGGGAGATCTGCCAACAGCAAATGCACGACTGGCGTTTTCTGGCTTAGGTACACGTTGGTTCAATACGAGCAACTCCGCAGACGATGTGATTGTTGGCAACGAAGGCCGAGCGACACTTGAGATACGGGACCAAGCGATTGCATCAGCAGCGGAAAGCGTTCTGGTAGGCGTGGAATCAGGTTCCCATGGCACGGTACGTATTCAAGGGGACGGCTCGGTATGGCTTATCGACGACGATGCCGAAACTGGAGGCGAGGAACTAGATATTGGTAGTACTATGGGCGGTGTGGGCGAATTTTTTATTTCCGAGAACGGCCTCCTGCAAGTCAGTGGTGAAACGACGGTGGCTGAGACAAGCTTTTTGGACCTCGATTCGGACGGCATTATTAATTCAGGCAGCGTCGTATTGGATGGCGTTTTGCGGGGCAATGGCCGGGTTGAAAGCACCATAACGGTTAACGCTACCGGAGAAATTCGCAATTATGGAGAAACGCCCGTTTATGCCCCCGAAGAAGCGTTGCTCATTACGGGAGAAGTTACCAATGACGGTACGATCGAAGCACTAGGCGGTGAAATGGAATTCGAATCGCTGGTCACGAACAACTCTGAAGTGGTCGCACGAGATACCGTAGTACGTTTTCCAGCTGGCATGACGAATACGGGCACGATTTCCGTCGGTGGTGATACCACACTGCACGGTGACATTACGGGAAGTGGCAGCATCTTTGTTTTGTCCGACAGCGAATCACTCTTGGTGGGAGATCTGACGTTTACGGGTGGCCTGCTAGCTCTGACCGTGGGCACTGCGGCCGGCACTCTTGATGTTGCCGGTGCTGCTGACTTGACGGGGACCACGATCAATTTGGACTACTCAGCTGGCATTGCATCGCAACCGGGTGACTCCTATCAGATTTTTCAGGCAGATGGTGGAATCACAGGCGTTTTTCCGACAATCGCGGCGGCGGATGGGCGCATTTGGGATATCACTCTATCAGGTACCGACACGCTCATAGCCACGGCAATAGGTGTAGCAGCAGCCGATTTTAATGGCGATGGCATAGTCAATGATATCGACCTCAACATTTGGGATTCTAATTACGGAATGACAGGCACGCCGCCGATACCAGGTGACGCAGATGGTGATGGCGATGTCGATGGAGACGATTTCTTGATTATTCAGGGCGATTTTGGTGGTCCTCCCAGTATAGTGGTAGCAGCAGTTGCCGCAGTCCCCGAACCTTCTACCCTACTATTAGCTTCGCTGATTTTTGGTTGCTGTATTACACGACGTCTCAACTAATAAGTTGGTAGCAACATGAGCCAAAGTACTGGCAAGCAGAGTGTAAGTGGAAGGGGCCTAAGTGAAATGGTTTTTTTCGGGCTGCTGGCTGTGGCGCTCGGACTGATGATGTTTGCCGGACGACGCTCTGGAGGGCAAGTATCTGTGGGAACGCCACTGCCCGAACTCATGGCCAGTGGTTGGCTGAATACGGCTGCTATCCCCTCTCGCCAAACCCTGTCCAGCAAGGTGGTGGTCGTGGACTGCTGGGCCTCGTGGTGCCCACCCTGTCGGGCCGCAATGCCTAAACTGGCAAAGCTGTATGCCGACTATGGCCCACTAGGTGTTGAGTTTATTGGTTTAACACCAGAATCCACAGCCAAACGTTCTGATGTCGCGCAATTTATCAATAGGACGTCCGGGTTCGACTGGCCTGTCGGCTACGGAGCGAATCCCACACTCGATATGCTGAATATTCGTGGCTATCCCACGGTCATCGTCTTCAATGCCCATGGCGTTTCGACCTGGTCGAGCAACTCCTTGAGTGGCATAGAAGATGCCTTAGACAAGGCACTGGCCATGGCAGGGGAATAGGGTTGAGAATCTGTACGTCCTTCCCAGGAAAAACACAAATCTAAAAAACCTCAAAGGACACTAAGTTTGTGTTCTTTTAATCGTTGTGGGTTGAAGGTTTTTTGATTTCGTTTTTTTGTGCGGCCGTCTTGTGTGAGGGGGTCCGTGTACCGGAGTTCAAGACCCTTCCCCTATATCTTTTGAGTTGGGGTCTCCCTGAAAACTTGCCGCTAACCCAGGTTCCCCAACAATCTCCATAAACGCCTTATTTTCGACTGCGATTTACAAGGTTCTATGAACTGTGATAGGTTCCATGAATAGTAAAGTTCGAAATGCGAATCTCAAGGGTCCTCAGCAGGATCCGCGCCTGTAGGTCGAGGAGTTTCTGCAAGGATACTACGGCCCGGCCTCGCACCATTTGATGAAATATTTGGACACCTTGCATGAGGTGATCCACCGGGACGGCGGCAAGTTTCTGAGTTGTTACTCGAGCAATACGGATGGCTGGTTGACGCTGGAAGATATGAACCTGGTTACCTCCCTGTTTAATGAGGCTGCCGTAGCGGTGGCAGACCAGGAGCCGTATGCAGCCCGGCTGGCTACAGCACGGCTAAGTATCGACATCGCCTGGCTATTACGGTACGAAGAGTCGAGCAAGCTGGCATCCCGGCAGGGAGTCAAATTTTTAGGACCCGAAGATCCACATTCATTGGTTACTGAATTGGAGAAGATCCAGCACGCTGTGGGGAATTATCGTCAGAGCCGGGACTTTTCGCAAGCTGGTGGAGCAATTACGTGCAACATTCCAGTAATTGCATTATGTTTGAGGAGCAGTGAGCCTACAACAGTACAGTAATTGGGATAGCCCTTGGGCAATCTCGGAAAGGTGATTATGAAATCCAAACCGCAAGTTGACACAAGCAATCAGGATCTTTGGTCACGAAGGCATTTTGTTCGTAGTTCTCTAGGCGGTGTGGTCAGCGCTGCGGCGGCTACGAATCTTCCCTTACCAACCATCCATGCAGGAGAGAAACAAAAGGCTGCAGAGAAACTCTCCGATTCCTTTCGGATTTTCTACACCTGGGACATGAGCGACCCCCCTCGCTACCATCATAAACAAATCGATGGCAGTTATTTCGACTGGCTCTTTGCGCAACTTGAAGGGACTGGTTTGACGTTTCTGTTCCGTTGCAATCTTGCAGGACGCGCGTACTACCACAGTAAGTTGATGAACCCCTTTGACGAATCGGCCATCGACCCACACAATCCCAAAGCGCTCAAAATGTGGCGTCGCGTTTTGAATGTGCTTAAGGCCTGCGATCCGTTGGCCGAGGCTGTCCGGGCAGGACGTAAGTATGGCGTTCCCGTATGGGCTTGGAGCAATTGGAACGAATTGCAGAGTGTCCGCCAAGGTTGGCTGGAATTGACCGATCCGGTCTGGTATCAGAACCCGCGTAAATTCTGGTGCACACGCGACGGTAGCCGATTTTATCATGGAGTACCCGATTGGGGTGACGAGGACGTTCGAAAACGATTCGTGGGGCTCGCAGAAGAGTCTATGGGTTACGGCGTGGAGGGATTCTATCTCTCCTCGCGCACACACTCCTGGAACACCTGCTGGCCAACACCCGGTTGGGCCGACGGGCTGGAACCTTTCGGATTCAATGACAGTGTCGTGGCTGCTTATCGCGAGCGTTACGGCGTGGATATCCGCTACGAAGATTTCGACAAGGAGAAGTGGCACCACGTCAAAGGCGATTTGTACTCAGAGTTACTGGCTCTTGTTGGCGCTGCGGTCCACAAACATGACAAACCGTTCATACTCGGCATCAAGCCCGATCGCGACAATGTGATGGTCCTCTATCCAGACAGACAGAAGAAAATCATGGACAACATTCAGTTGTACAAAAATTGGGAACGCTGGGTGGCTGAAGGGAGTGTTGACGGCATCTGTGCTGAGCAACCGTGTCCCCACTCGCCAACGATACCTGGTGGCGATATCTCTTTGCTCAAGGAGACGCTGCCCTCGACATTTCCCTTGTACAGTTGGGCCGATACGGCCACTTGGGTTGGTGGGATTGACGTTCCCTTCAGCCTGCACAATTGGAATCGCCACTCCGTGGAAGATGTACTCAAACAGATCCAAGTGGCCCGTACGTCCGGTGCAAAAGGCATCGTATTGCATTCCTTATACCACTACACCGCAGTCGATTCGGCTGGAGCGTATGTGGGGCAGCGTCCAGCGGGATACGGAGCCGTTCCACGCACAGAATACCTCGATGCTCTGCGTAACCTTCAGGGGTAAGCCATGGCTCGTCATGAATAATGTGGGATCCTGGGATACAGGAGGTCTTGGATAGAAGCAAGCATGCGAATTGTCTTCATTCTCTTAGTCATTTGTGCTGTTGCGATGATCGTTGAGGGCCTGCGTCCCGACGTCGGAACGAGGCAGCGTGAACTAAAGCTTGCCTACGTTATGCTGCCGGGAGGACCGGCTCACGAGGCTGCCCAATATTTTGCTCAGCTTGTCGAAGAGAAGACCAACGGAAAAATTAGGATCAAGCTATTCGCCAGCGCCCAACTTGGCAACGACCGCGAGTTGGCCGAGGGCTTGATGATAGGCAGCGTCGACTTCGTACTTGGCGGCACCGCACCAATCGGTTGGTACTTACCAGCATACGGGGCAGTGGCATCACCGTTTGCATTTCGCGACTATGGCCACATGGATCGAGTCTTTGGCGGTGAAATAGGGGACGAGATCAGCCTGGCACTACAGCAGAAAAAAGGGATCAAAGTTCTCGACTGGTGGCACCGCGGGCCACGTTACCTCACCACGACCAGTCACCGTGTCTCGCGTCCAGAAGATCTCCACGGATTGAAGCTGCGCGTTCCTGAGCTGCCGACTTACATCGAGGCCTGGAGTATCCTGGGTGCGAATCCTACGCCTATTACCTACAGTGAGATTTTCATGGCGTTGAAACAGGGGATAGTCGAGGGTCAGGAGAATCCCTTGGAAGTGATTTATTCCAGTAGTCTCCATGAAGTGCAGCGTTATGTGATGGAGACAGAGCACCAGCTCGGTTGCTACATGTTGATGGTCGGCAATCAGGTTTTCGAAAGTCTTTCCGAAGATGTGCAAGAAGCAATCCGTGCTGCCGCGGTTGAATCTGGCCATCGTGAGCATGAACTGATGGTCGATTATGAATCTCAGTTTCGGAAGAAGCTGATTGAGCAAGGGGTTGAATTTGTCGAAGTCGACCAGCAAGCGTTCCGGGACCCTGTGGTGGAGGAACTGCCGCGACGATTCGAAACCGTGTGGGCAAAAGACTTTTTCCAGCGCATTATCAATACGCCTTAATGTTACGGGAGACACAGATGCGATGAATCGGAAACCGTTATCTGTCGTAGATTGGATCGTTGCCACTCTGTTCGGGGCGGCAATTCTGGTTGTCACCGCACAGGTGCTCTGGCGGTACGTGCTGAACGACTCGCTCGCGTGGACAGAAGAGGCGTCTCGATATCTGTTCGTCTGGATGACGTTCATGGGAGCGGCGTTGGCGGTGAAAGAAGGCACACACATTCAAGTAGCGGCGCTGATTGAGGGCCAGCCAGAACACGTCAAACGTTGGCTGCGCATCATGGAACTCAGCCTGGTGGCAGCCTTCCTCGGTTTCCTTGTGGTGGTCGGATTTCAATGGGTAACGCTGAATGCAGACACTCCCACGCCGGCGCTGCAATTACCACTGAATTATGTCCTCTACGCCTCGTTGCCGGTGACATCATTGATTGGTATCTATTTTGCACTACGGCGGCTTTACAATGAGTTGCGCCGCCGCGAGCCACAAGACAGCAGAGGATGAATCGTTGCTACTACTGATTGGATCAATGCTGCTGCTTTTAGTCCTTGGCGTGCGTGTGGGCTTTGCCATTGGTATAAGTTGCGCCGTGTATGTCGTCCTCGGAGACTCGACATTGCAGCCGGTTGCCCTGGCACAAATGACCGTCAGTGGAGCCAATCAGTTCATCCTGCTTGCCATCCCGTTCTTTATACTTGCTGGCGAATTGATGAATGCAGGGGGGATTACTAGACGTCTGATCGCATTTGCCGAGACGGTCGTTGGCGGCATGCGTGGTGGACTGGCCTATGTTGTGGTGATAGTGAACATGATCATGGCCGGTGTTTCTGGCGCTGCGATTGCGGATGCGGCGGCCGTCGGGTCCGTGATGATTCCCAGTATGACGCGGTCTGGTTATTCCCGTGGGTTTGCCGCCGCCATCAATGCGGCCGCAGCCACAATTGGCCCTGTGATTCCGCCCAGTGTCGGTTTCATCATCTACGCGTCACTCGCTAACGTCTCGGTGGGCAAGCTCTTTCTTGCCGGGGCGATCCCTGGTGTGATCATGGGCATCTACATGATGGTCGTCTGCTTTATTGTAGCGCACAAGCAGCAGTTGCCTCGAGGCAAAGCCTCTACACGGCGAGCCCTGTTTGCCGGTTTGAGAGCTGCGCTGCTTGCCTTGCTGATGCCTGTGATTGTGCTGGGTGGGATTGTGGGTGGGGTGGTAACACCTACCGAAGCAGGATCGCTTGCAGTTCTGTACGCTCTTTTTATCGGATTGGTTGTCTATCGTGAATTAAAGATCTCCGACATTCCCTACCTGCTGGCCAAGTCAGCAAAACAATCGGCGGTTGTCATGTTCATTATCGCCAGTGCCAAGGCCTTTGGTTGGCTCCTGACACATATGGGAACCCCCGAAGCATTGATCCAGAGCTTTGGTCTTATATCCAGCCAGACATGGGTTTTCCTATTGATTCTCAACGTGACAATTATTCTCTTGGGGTGCTTCATGGAAGGTGGTAGCATCATGATTGTTCTCACACCGCTGTTGTTACCAGCCCTCTTGAAGTACGACGTCGATCTAATTCAGTTTGGCGTCATCTTTCAGTTAAACATCATGATCGGGTTACTCACACCACCGATCGGAATGCTCCTGTACATCATTACTGGGGTATCCAACGTGCCGATGAACGAAATCCTGAAAAACCTTTGGCCCTTCCTATTGGCGCTAATACTGGTGCTGATATTAATCACATACATACCGGCAATCACTCTCTGGCTGCCCGGTCTATGAAACGCAACGGAACGCCCCAAAGGACGTACCCTACAAGGTGATGAATCTAGCATACGTATTCGCAGCAAAAATACGGAATGCAGCGCAGGCTTCGCCAGAAGCCCAGGGTCGAACAAATCTTTTCGGCCGCTTGTGTACACACCGAGCCCGAACCCAACGCCGCCACCCCCCCCGAAAAGCTTGGCTCGACCCCAGAGACACTACCCTACAAATCCGCCTCAAACGTGCGGACCTCAGCAAACTTGGTATCGCCGCGCAGTAGACGTCCCAGTCGTGGTTTGTGATCGTTGTAAACCTCTACAGCATCGGCGTCGGCGTAGCGCAAAAACAGAATTCGGCGATCACGATTTGTTGACAAGTTGCCGTCGGACTTGTGGAGCATCCAACAATGCATCACCAGCACGCTACCAGCCCTGAGTGGCATAGGGATGGCCTTGCTTTCGTCAGCCTCCACGACCACTTCTTTCTGTGAAGACCGCTCTTCTGTAGTGCGTTTCACACCGATTTGCCCTTCAAGATGGCTTCCCGGAATCAGCCAAAGTGTCCGATCGAGCCGACGTGCTTGCCTTGGTACCGAGCGCCAGGCGCTTGGGCGCAGTCCTCGACCACATAAATGTCGTGTTTATCAGCCACCGCCATGATGGCGTCCATGTCACAAGGCAAACCGTATAGATGAACGGCCACAATAACCTTGGTTTAGTCGCTGATCAAAGACTCGATAGAAACTGCGCTGACATTTCGTGTTTCGGGATCGATATCGGCCCATTTGATCGTCGCGCCAGTACGCCCAAACGGCACCGCTGAAGCGACAAGTGTGTACGCTGGGATAATGACCTCATCCCCAGCGCCTAAACCTGTCAGGGTTGCCGACAATTCCAGTGTTGCTGAACAACTACTCAGCGCTACAGCATCACCGCAATTCAGATAAGCGGTAAACTCTTTCTCCAGCGCTACGCACTCGGGGCCAGTCGCCAGAGAATTGGCTTCGCGCAGTACCTTGAGCAGTGTTGAGCCGAGTTTGCACTCCGGGCATTTCGATACGTTGCAGATCCTTGGCGGTCGATATTTTTATCAAAAATCCACCAGCCCGAGAGCATTCATGAGGTACTCGGTTAGACATTCCGGCAAGCAGACGGATTGAAAGTTTTCGCTCGCTTAAAAAAAGACGTTCTTAGCAAAGTGTAGTCTTAACTGTCACGGGCTACAACGCGTGACTACCAATGACGCTGCCGTTGCCCCATGTAAGAGAAGGCTATGCATGTGCCTTTTGAAAGCAGGCTTGAGTTTAACCTAGCGATCCAAGAACGAATCCTGTAGGGAACGCCTCTGTGGCGTTCCGGGCGTGACGATACGGCTGGAATGACACAACGGACATTCCTGGCTAGTAAAATAGATAGGTAGGCCCTTAGTTCAGCGAACTAGTATTAAGCGACCTACGTTTTAGCGACCTACGTTTTAGCGACCTACGTTTTAGCGAC
>CAWWCC010000101.1:0-10149 GCA_963935315.1 uncultured Planctomycetaceae bacterium
GCGCAGGCACCCTTCCTGGCAAAGGATTGAAAGAGTTTCAAATATCCCGAAGCCAACTGGCTTGCCTGTGACAGAAACGCGCAAAGCATGAACGATTTGCCCAATTTTGATCTCTTTGGCAGCCACAAAAGATTTTAAGAGCGTTTCAAGAGACTGGGCATCGAAGGAACTGGCAGCTGCCAGTTCCTGTCGAAATGCGGTGAGCAATCCCCTGGCATCTGCAGGTTTTCGCAAGCGCTTTTCCATAGTTTTCTCATCATAAACCAGCTGCTCGTCGCTCACAAAAAAATCGTCATAATCGAGTATGTCTCCGGCTACCTTGATACGATCGCCGGCAGCTTCAACAATTTGCTTGAGATAGGGACCTGTATCACAAGCAGGGGGTTCCGTAACGAGCCCTGCTTTTTGCAGGAATGGTAGCACCAGGGCCACTTTCTGTTTGCTTGGCACCTGTTGCATGGCCCGATCTTGAAAGGCAACCAGCTTCTGGGGATCAAAACTGGCAGGTGATTTGCCAACTCGATCCAACGAGAATTGTTCCAGCATTTCTGTGCGCGTAAACTCTTCGGTGCTGTCGTCGAGCGACCAACCCAGCAGGAGCAGGTAATTCAGCAGCGCATCGGATAAGAAACCGATTTGTTCATAAAAGTCTACAATCACCGGGTTAAAGAGGTCTGCGTCAATGGTCAACTTCAATCGCTCTGCAATAGATTCGCCGTGCTGCTTCAGTTGAGCAAAATCACGGTTCTTCAGATACTTCTCCAGTTTACGCTTGCTGAGTTTGTGTTTGCTGCCTGGTTCTGCCACATAAGGTAAGTGTGCAAATTGTGGCAAGGGATAGCCGAGGTGTTCATACAGAAATACCTGGCGGGGAGTATTCGACAAATGTTCTTCTGCGCGTATCACGTGCGAAATTTGCATCGCATGATCGTCCACAACGGTCGCAAGATGATATAAGCAAGAGCCATCCGCACGTTGGATGACATGGTCCTGTTCGCGAGCCCATTCAAAACGCACGTCCCCTCGAACGAGATCATGAAGCACCAATTCGCCCGTACGTGGCATCTTTAGTCGCACCACAGCTTGACGACCAGCTGCAACATATTTTTCCTGTGTGGCCTCGTCTTCAGCCATCCACTTACGGCTATAAGTAAACTGCTCCCCAGTTTGCTGGGCCTGTTCTCGTTCTGCTTGAATTTCTTCAGGTCTGGAAAAATCACGGTATGCTGCACCACTGGCAAGCAAGGTGTCGACGGCTGCCTGATACATGGTTGACCTTTGGGATTGAAAATAAGGCCCATAGTCGCCACCGACCTCGGGACCTTCATCCCAATCGAGTCCTAGCCATCGAAATCCGTTCAGGATTGGAGCTAAGGCAGCATCGACGTTACGCTGTTGGTCCGTGTCATCGACACGCAAAAGAAACTGGCCCCCCTGCCCTCTGGCAAAGAGCCAATTGAACAGGGCCGTACGGACACCACCAATGTGGAGATAACCTGTAGGGCTGGGAGCAAATCGTGTGCGAATAGTCATTTGGCTTGAAGATACAAGTGAAGGATTGAGAAACCCTAGACTCTAAACCGTCTGCCCGCGACTCTCAACCCGAATCGAACAGACCAAAGCCCACGGACCCATAAGACAAGATGGGCGAAGTGTAACAGGACATCACTAAGCAGCCCGTTTTTGGTTTTTCTGCTTGCGGAGACGTTTTCGTTCGGCTTTGCTGAGGCGTTTAGAAACCATGGATTCGCCATTTGCTTCGGGTTCACTGCCATCGACCCATTTATCCGCGGAGGGAGTTTCTGCAGAGTTTGTAGAAGTTGCCACCTCGGTTTTAGCCGTTTGCTGGAGCGGTTTCTGAGCAGGATTTTTTTGAACGATTGTCGTTTCGCGATGTTCGATAAGACCTTGTACGTCGAGCACGATATAGCGGGCGTATAGGAGTGTCCCTGTGAGGAGCAGCAAGTTGGCAGCAAAAGGAAGTGCACGTGACAGAATGCCTGGAAGGTTTTCCAGTTGCGCTGGGGCCCACCCCAGGTTTCCGGCAGCAGCGCCGCCGAAGCAGATCAGGGTTAGACCATAAGCCAACAAAGTTGTACGGCACTCACGTGCGTCCACAATAAGTTTTATCAACAACCAGCCTCCCAATAGGGATGCCGGAACCAACCACCAGCCCATATGTTGAGGTAGCAGGTTCCATTGTGTTCGATGTCCTAAGACGCTTGCCAAGGGTTCATGAATTTGGACGACTGCATTGAAACTCAAAGCAACGGCTGTCCAAATAGCAATGCGCCAAACGCGGTATTGGCCTCGAGAGTCGTCCACACGATGGCGGCGTAGAGAATAGATCAGGCTTGCATAACAGGCCACAGCCAGAAACATTGCAGCAGAAGCCCAAGCCAGGAAACGTTCAGAGAGGATTTCACGAATTTCTCCGCTTACCATAACTTGGGTCCACTCTCCAAGTTGTGGGGCAAAGTAGTAGACAAATTCGCTGAAAATCCCTACTGCGATACCGAGTATTGAGATCAACCCAATGACCCGATAGCGTCTCGGAACGAAATCTGTAATTTGGGGATGATTCTCAATATTGGCGCCAACACCGTATCGAGGGGTATCTCCCGGTTCCATACCCGCGTTGTGGGGCGAGGAATTGTACGCGGCAAAGCTAGCCGAAAGAACCTCTTCCTTCATCACGCGCCGTCGACGTCCTGCTCGACCAATATTTTGTCCCATGTTGCCTTCGATCGCCTAAAATTTCACCAGTAAAAATGTTTGCAGTGCACCCATGCGCGCCTGCGCATCGCCCACGCTGAATTGTCGTACATTGAAGCACGCATATTCGGATTCGGCATTTTTACTGTTCCAACCCTCCTTCACTTTGGTTCGCGAGGGTTGTTCCATTTGGGTAAAGTTTAGGTTTGTGCGGCGACTATCGGGTTTAGGAGGGCCCCAAGTCCTTCGACGCTAACCTCAGCAATGTCCCCTGGCTGCAGAAAAATGGGCGGGTTACGCGCCACTCCCACCCCGGGGGGAGTCCCTGTAAAGATCATGTCTCCAGGGAGCAGGGTGCAGATTTGAGAAAGATACGAAATCAGGTATTCCAGGGAGAAGATCAATTGATTCGTATTGGAGTCCTGCAACAGATCTCCATTGAGACGAAATTGAACCTGCAGATTGCCGGGGTCCTTGATTTCATCGGGTGTGACTAAATGAGGGCCTACGGGTGCAAAACTATCGAATGATTTTCCCAGCAGCCACTGCTTGCCAGGCTTGTGTTTTTGCCAATCACGGGCCGAAACGTCATGGCCACAAGTATAACCAGCCACAAACTCCATAGCCTGGGCCTGCGTAACCCGTCGCGCTCGACGACCAATGACTACTACCAATTCGGCTTCGTAATCAACCTGCTGAGATTCGGGGGGGATTTCAATAGAATCCTTGTGCCCTCGTAGTGTTGTCGGAAATTTGCAAAAGATGATGGGCTCTTCACCGACGACAGCCCCCGTTTCAGCAGCATGATCGGCATAATTCAAGCCAACACAGATGATTTTTTGTGGAGCCATGACAGGTGGTAGGAGTTTGTGATCATCTCCTGCAATGGGTTTGCCATTTTGTGCTGCATCCTTTGCTAACTGCAGCCCCTTATCTCCCATTTCGAGGATTGCTTTTATGGAGGGAGGGAGTTGGGCATTGTGGTCGTGCAGATCGACGATCTGGTTGTCTGGTTGCAGCACGCCTGCCCGAGCTCCTTTGCTGCTTTTGTAGGTTAAAAGTCGCATCTAAGGTTCCTATGAGAGTTTGCCAACCCATTTCTTCAGTTAGCTCGTTCTTCGCTGTCCAGGCTATGCCCGGTTTTCACATGTAACGATTGTATCGATTGCAAGCTGTATTTTAACAGGTGGTCCTCGGAAATAATCTGCAATAGGTCCCTGCCGTACTGCATGACCTGCGTTTTACAGGAGAACCGTACCATTGCAGAACGTAGTCGATCGCTTTTGCGGTTGATGGAATCCTATTGCCATCCTTCATGTCTGACCTATCTACCAATACCCCGCAGACACCCGTAGCCGTTCCCGAGGCTCAAAATAATACAGAGGACACCAGTCTCGGTTCACGGCAAGCTGAAACACAAAAGCGGGTTGCAGAAATAAGCACGCTCCTGAGCGCCCTGGAAGAAGCCGCTTCCGAGAGTGGTTTGATAAGCGCACGGCCATCTGCGCCCGTTGCAGTTCAGCATGAGACTCGGTTAGTACAAGCGAGCTGAAAGATGGCCAGCAGTTTGCTCACGGCATTGCGGCAAAAACATGCTCCTACTGCTGCCCATAGTCTACGCGTCGCTTTGGGATGTAGTAGCTGGGCTTTATTTGCCAAGCTGGATGAGGAGACAGGCGATACGGTAGAACTTGCCGCACTGATGCATGATATTGGCAAGATTGGGGGCCTGTGCGAAGAAGCCAAACCCCTCACCGGAGTAGCTGCCGAGCAGCCTTGTGCCAAGCCTGCTCGATATGTGTGACCACTTGAACAGGCAAGTGCTTGACCAGGCTTGTCCAGTCGCCAAATCATTATTGACCAATGCCCAATTGCGTCAGCGTATGCTGATCATGGGACGCCAAGGCAAGCATGTGGCCATTGATCTGCATGCCATTCCTGTGCATGCAAAAGATGGCACCGTACAGGGTGCTACCGTCTTGCTTCAGGATGCTCAACCTGAGGCATCTTTGGAAGAAAAATGCGAGGCTTTGCATGCAGAGGTCACGAGAGATCCAGTGACGAAGGTTGTCAATCGTGCAGGGTTTGATCGTATGTTGGTGCTCTACGTTGAAGCCCATGAACAAGCAGCTATGGTTGACATCGATCATTTCAAGAACATCAATGACACCTACGGACATCAGGCTGGAGATGAGGCCATTATTGCCATGGCCAATTTGCTTAGCTCCATCTGTCGTTCAGGAGACTTGGCAGCTCGATACGGTGGCGAAGAGTTTGCCGTGTTGTGTGCCGATTGCAGCAATGCAGATGACGCTCGTCGTGCGGAACAATTGCGTCGCAAATTGGCGGAAATGCCACATCCAACACTCGGTAATAAACGCATTACAGCAAGTTTGGAGTTGCAGAACTACAGGCAGGAGGCACACCTGAAACCATGTTGCGTCGCTCAGACCGGGCGTTACTCATGGCCAAAGAACAAGGTCGTAACCAGGTAATCCAATTGGGTAATGGTATGAAAAAAGAACAAAGCAAGAAAAGATGGTGGGATTTTAGCAGACTGCGAGCAAAGCCGGTTGTCGAATCGACCCTTATCAGTGCAGTGCCGATTGATATTGCAATCGAAAAACTGCGAGGTTTCGTTTCAGACCATAAGGCGAAAGTCCTCTCGACTTCCGAAAACTCCGTGGAACTTGAAGTGTCAACCGAGTCGATTGCATACGATCGTCGCAAAGGGGATCGCAATCTATTGTTTCGGGTTGAATTTCAATTCTCTGAAAAGCGAATGGAACGGAGCAACAATATCGGCTTGGCAGCTGGTGAATATGTGCATACCCAGATTCATCTGCAAGTTCGACCGAAAAGAGTTAAAAAGACCAGAAGAGTAGACATGGCCGAAAGAGCTCGTTTGCTCCAGCAAAGTATTAAAGCCTATTTGATGGCAAAGGATGAAGAAGAATCGCAACTCGAGTATGCAGTTTCCAATAGTTAATAGAGCAGAAGACAGCCCTCTTCGTGCTTGTCCGAGGAGATAGAACAATGCGAGAAGAAATAAGCGAACCACGACATTCGAGAATGCGACCAGGAAATGGCCCTGCAATATCCGCATCCCTGGATGCGCGTGATTATGACCAGATGCCAGCCGAGGTTGTTGATGCGGCCTTTGGGTAGGGTGTGTCCGATGTCAAGCTAGAGCGTGCCTCACGCCGTGATCGAGTCACTCTTTCGGGTTCTGCCACTGCACCCTCGCAGCCAGACATTGTAAAAACATTGTCGGATCAATTGGTTCTCATGGAAAAACAACGCGAGCAACTCCAACAACTGCTCGACGAAACGCAGGGATAGCCCGTATATTTAAACCCCACACTTGCGGACTTTTGACACAGTTGGCGCATGCCGTCCGGTTCTGGAGTGGGTTTGGGGTGTGCAGCGAACGGTCAAGCACCCCTGGATCTTCCAAGCCTCTATCCCTCCTGGTGATATCCCCTCACTCCCTTCCTCTCCTCCCACGGATCTTAAAATAGAAACGGACCTATGCAGGCTCAGCCCCGTATGCCGACGTGCTGCCGTGAGGGAATTATGCATTAACCGTGTCGTTCATTGGAAATGCTCTCACAAGCGTAACCGGGGTTTTACCCCCGACTCTCCCAAATCATTCGTGCGATAATCATTCACGAGTCATAACAGCCTATCTGGCGATCTTCATCGTGCAAAACGCCCCTCTTGCCGCCAGGCTCAATCACCTGTTCAGAAATGAATGATGAAGCTAAGTAGATGGACCGGATGATAAAGTCAGGACGGATTCAGTCCGTGTTAGCCGATTGCCACTCTCAAGGGGATTCGATATGCTGCTAGGATTCCGTCCCGTCATTTTTCTGACAACAGTTTTAAATAGCAGGAGACATGAGATCATGGCCTATACACTTCCCAGCTTGCCCTACCCGGTTGATGCTTTGGAGCCCCATATTGATACAAAAACGATGGAAATCCATCATGGTAAGCACCATAATGCTTATGTGACCAATGTGAATAACGCCCTGGATGGTGCCGGCGTCGCAGAGCAATCGGTAGAAGATCTCTGCCGAAATATTGATTCCATCCCCGAAAGCATCCGTGGTGCGGTGCGCAATAATGGCGGTGGCCATGCCAACCACTCGCTTTTCTGGTCCGTCATGAGTCCCCAGGGGGGGGGTGAGCCGACAGGTGCGTTGGCCGATGCAGTCCAGCAGGAGTTAGGCGGTTTCGATAGTTTCAAGGATGCCTTCAGCAAAGCTGCGGCGACACGATTTGGTAGCGGTTGGGCCTGGCTGAGCGTCAATGCTAGCGGTAATCTGGTTGTTGAAAGCACACCCAACCAAGACAACCCCTATATGGCGGGTAGCACACCCATCCTGGGTTTGGATGTATGGGAACATGCCTACTATCTGAATTATCAGAATCGACGCCCCGATTACATCGCTGCGTTTTTTAACGTTGTAGATTGGAATGCTGTCGGGGAGCGTTATGCCCAAGCGAAGGGTTGAGCGTTTTAAAACAGCTTTCTGACTAAAAGCACCCCCTCCACTGCTAGAGCGGTGGAGGGGGATTTGTATTAGGCACTCAGTTATTTATTCTGTTGAGCGTTTTCTCTAGGGCGGCATTTTGCAGAGGCTTGCTAGCAGTCAGGTCGTGCTGGCAGTCGTACCGGAATGCCATTGACCCCTCTGGGGTTCCTTCTATAATCCCGCCGCGACGTAGGATCAGCCTGCAGGAGATGGCATATCCAGCAAGGATTCTCAAATTTTTGTGGCCAACCTGCCTGGAGGTGGCCGACATTGTAAAAATAGGTTGATCCTGCGGAATGTCCGTAATGATCCTATCGTAAGTTTCAAGGAAGATCTTACGTTTGATTTCCTGACAAAGGGAAAGCGACAACCGTCGCAAATTAAAAGAATCAAGACAACCATTCAAGACAACCATTCAAGACAACCATTCAAGGCACGGAAGCTATGCGTACAAAGATGATTGCTGTTGGTCTAGTAGCGTTAATGGGTTTAGGTACCGTTGGGTGCAAGACAGCCTCCAAGATGGCTTGGTGGAAAACGGCAGACAATGCCGCTGCGGATACAGCAGTTCTGGCGCATACAGCGCCAACTTTACCATCCGAAGTTGCCCGCCAGGCGGACGCACTGGCTGCAACTGAAGTGAATATCACTACGGACGGAGTTCCCGGAAAAAATGTCGCCGCACCATTTGTTCCAGGAATGCCAGCAATTCCAAGAGCGAATCCTCCCGTTGCGGGTGCTCATGTCGCAGCAACTTCAGTACCAACCTACCCCAATACGGGAGCCAGCAGTTTGGTGCCCTCTTTGACAGGGACATCTCCAGCCCAGACGGCCTCGGTGCCTGCAGCCAGTCAGGGAGGCACTCTGGGTTCTGTGGCAATGCCCTACAATCCTCAAGCGGTGCCAGCGAGTCCTGCTGCTTCGCAGTCTGTTGCAATCGCACAGAATCCGAGCTTAGATCGCTACGCAAATAATTCTTCGTCAGTCCCCACTGCCGCATTGTCCAGCAGCACTACCCCATCAGCTGGTCTGACTCCACCTGCAATAGGCTATCCATCGACAGGTTCGACGTCGGACCGTTATGGGACTCCCCCCGCAATTTCTCAGCAGCCAGTTGGTAGTCAGCCTGCTGGTGCACTTGAGCAGGTTGCTGAAGCACCACCGGCAACTCCAACAACACCTACCCCACCGGCGAACTCGGGAGTCGGCCGCTATGGTAGTGTGGCGACAACACAACCAGGAAGCATACCACCGGCACTTGCCAATAATATGCCGATCACGCCGACGCCTGAGGTAGCAACGGCACCATTCCGTCCGGGAGGGACAAGCGACTATCCTGGGCAGGTGGCAGTTGCTTCGCGGCCTAGTCCGGCCACTTCAAGCAATACGGGAAACTCTGGACCTGTAGGTTATGCACCTACCGAACAGCCGTCGCCCCGCTATAGATAAGCCCGCAAACAGAGAATCAGCAGCTATCAGATTACTACGCTGTGCCAGCAAAAAAGGGTCAGCACAAAAGGATTTGTGTCTACCAACCCATCACCATGTTGGATTCTACAGCCTTACGGGCTTGCTCCAGATCGACGCCCGTTTCGTGCATGTAGAGACGAATGGCATGGACTTTGTCGCCCTCAGCCTTAGCCAGGCAGTCTCTTGCCGTGTTGCATGGGTCGAGTGCTTGACCACTTATTCCTAAGGCTGCCTTCGAAATCACCCAGGTATCACGGGGGCGTTTGGTCATCCGAATGACCGAGTCGTTGGGGTATGCGTCAGCTACCGCTGCTGTTGCTTCGTCATTGTTATTGGCCCAGGTGATAATGATATGACTATCCGTTTCTACTTCGAATAACGGCATGGCGATCTCCTTTTCTAAATTGGCTTTCTATTGCTGACAGCAAGATACCCCAAATGTAAATCATTGGGCTATAAAGCGTCAACTTAAACCGTCAGGGACAGCTTTTTTAGGTGAAAAGTGAGGGTTTTCCCACATCCTTTAGCAGGAAGGGGTGTTTCCTGCTGGGAGCGAATCCCTGGGGATATCTGCCTTGATATCCACCTCGAGAGTTTGTGATACGAAGGGGCCCAAGTGGATCTCATGGGGACGAATATGCTGTCCGTTATGCTGGTACAGGCAACTGAACCCATTGGCCCGAGCACTGTAGAGGGCTGAATCGGCACGCGATAGCATCTTTTCTCTGTGATCACTGCGTTGTATTTCGGCAATGCCACCGGCCAGAACCAAATGTGCCTGGGAGTCAACGCGACGCAGGAGCCTCTCACTAAAAATCGTGGCCCCAGCCAAACGGGTTTGTGGCATGAGAACCACAAACTCTTCGGGGCTATAGCGAACTACAAAGTCGGTATCGTGAGCACAATTTTGCAATACTTCGGCAAATTCACGGACCACTTCATCCCCTTCTATCGACTTATCATCCGACCAATCGATACTGAAGAGTGCCATCGAGAATGGACTTTGGTTTCTTTCGTGCAGTGAAAATAGAATATCGAATTGTTCTTCCATAGCTCGTCGATTGTGTATTCCCGTTTGTGGATCCGTACGCGATCCTGCAAAGCTCATGAGCTGAAGGGATTGTTTGCGCATTTGATCGTAGGCAAGCGACAGGTCAGTGACGAACGTCATCGTAGGAACAAGTAGCTTTTCGGCTTCTGTACTCAGTTGTTGCCAACCTTCGTCATTGCTGGAAGATTCTAAATTGCCCAGTCGCGATTTAAATTGAGCAATATTTGTTTGATGCGATGCTACGTCCTGGCGTATCCGTGAGGCAATCTGTTGAAGATGTTGGGCGATTTGAGTTGCACGCGAAAGTTGTTGAGTGAGCTTCTCGCCAGATGGACCAGAAGATGATTTGCGTGTGCGGTAGCCAAGCAGGTA
>CAWWCC010000102.1:0-10113 GCA_963935315.1 uncultured Planctomycetaceae bacterium
CCCATTGTCTTGAGCGAAGCTTTCCAGCATGGGAATCCGGCGATTACGATACTGCGTTCGTGTATTCCATCGTTATTAGGTGACAACAAGCACTGGGGCGTTTCAATCGACGACGACTATGTTGCGGAAGCTACACGAAAGATAGTCCACTGGATTAATACCCCGAATGTATTTCAGGAGGAACGCATTGCCGCCTACAAACAGGCGGATTTACTCCGAGAGGGTGCCCAAATTGCACTCAATGCATTTGCATCCTGGGTCTACCAGGGCAGCGAAGACGGATTTGTGATACCATCGAGGTAGATGGTAGATAATGTGGCTCATTGTTTAGAGTAGGGACCTTCAGCCAAGAGTAAACGAGGTACACCAACTTTGGCGATAAAACGCTAATCGTTATGGCCTGATACACCAGGCTGCTTTTTCAGGCACCGTTGGAGATGCGAGCCAAATAGGAATTGCAGCATTTGGCTATTCTTTCAGGTGTGATTTTGTCGATTGTGGCCATATTTTCCGCATCCCTGTGTGTAAATCCCTCATATTGCCCAATTTAAGTTGATTGGCCGATTACCAAATGTCGTTCGTATGGACTAGACTTGAAGGGGTTGTATCTGTTGGCAATTACTGGTAGGTGATCCTTACCAAGCCATCGATTCATGGTGACTGTGATTGGTTGCGAGACAATCTAGTCCCGATAGGTCCAGTTACACTTTTTTCTAACTTTTCCGGATTGCGCCAACGTGGCTCAGTTTGGTATCCGTGTACATATTTAACAATATGCTTGAGAGAAATTGGTAATGTCGAATAGAAAACGAATCATCAACATTTTATGTACTCTTGGCCCGTCTTCGATGAACCAAGCCACCATCGAGCGGCTTGAGGAACGCGGAGTCAATCTCTTCCGTATCAACCTTTCGCATACCCCTCTTAATAAAATTGCTGAGACTATCGAGACGATTCAAAAGTATTCAAAAAGAGATACTCCCATTTGCCTCGACACTGAAGGAGCACAGGTTCGCAATGGTACGATGGTACCTGACACAGTGGTCAAGGATCGACAGCATATTCGCCTTGTAAGTGATCCGGTTATTGGGACGGAAGAATGCATATCGCTTACACCCACCTCAGTTTTTAGCGAACTCAAGCCAAACAGCTTAGTCGGGATTGATTTCGATGGCGTCGTGTTGCTGGTTTTAAAATCGGATGAAAATAGTGCAGAAACTGTGGTGCTTAATGGCGGACGAGTCGGGTCCAATAAAGCAGTGATTGTCGATCCAGCACCCGTCCTTCCTCCACTTTCTGAAAAGGATATCGAGGCAGTAAAGATTGGGAATAGCTACGGGATCACGCACTATGCGCTTTCCTTTGCCAATCGTGCTGATGACGTGAGGGCTCTAAGAAAACTCACAGGACCCGATTCTACCATTATCTCTAAAATCGAGAGTAAATTAGGTGTGCGAAATCTCGATGAAATTATGGTTGAAACGGATGAGATTCTCATAGACAGAGGTGATCTATCGCGGGAAGTCCCATTAGAGAATATCCCACTCCTCCAAAAAGCCATTCTGCGTAAAGCAAATATTGTTAATACGCCTGCCAATGTAGCGACAAATCTACTTGAATCAATGATTGTAAATCGCAAACCGACTCGTGCAGAATTAAACGACATCATCAATACCATGATAGATGGTGCCAATGGTTTGGTTCTTGCTGCTGAATGTGCTATTGGCAAACATCCAGTTGGTGCGGTTGATATGGTGCTCAGTTTAGTGGAGCGTTTTCACCGATCTTTAGACGGTCACCGTGTGGAGGATCTTCTGGAATCTGGTCAATTGCTGTTGCCCTCCCTACATGGCACTAATCCGCTCCACGACGGTCGACCGATCCCGTTCCGTAAAACAACGAGTAGGATGTTGGCCAAATTACCCGGGGTCGAAATCGACCTGGAAACGGCTATGGATGTTGAGCAGATCGCCCATGGTGTTTATTCGCCATTGGAAGGATTCATGACGCAGGACGAGTTAGAGAGTGTCTTGGAATCCAATCGCCTCCCATGTGGTGCTGTTTGGACGATGCCAATTCTATTGCAAGGGAAGAGCCAGGAGTATGCCGCTTTTGAGCCAGGCCAATCAATTCGTTTGATTGACCGTCGCTCTGGCGAATCAATTGCTGTATTGCATCTCGAAGACAAGTACGAAGTCGATTTGAATGATGTCGCAAGCCGTTGGTTTGGTACTACCGACAAGTCTCATCCAGGCGTTAATCGTTTTATGGAGCGGGGCATAACGATGTTGGGAGGTCCAATCGAGTATTTAGGGCCTGCGAATACGGCTCGTTCACCTTATCAGCTTACGCCGAATCAAACGCGAATGTTGTTTGATATTAAAGGTTGGAGTAAGATTGTTGCATTCCACACGCGTAACGTGCCTCACAAAGGCCATGAGCATGTCATTGCGAATGCAGTAGAACGAAGCAATGCCGATGGTGTGTTGATTCATCCCGTAGTAGGGCCTAAGAAGGCGGGCGATTTTTTGCCGGATATGATACTGGGTGCTTATGAGCGGTTGATCGAAGCGGCATTCCCAAATGCACTTCTCGCCGAATTTAGTACTTATTCACGATACTGTGGACCTCGCGAGGCTATCTTTACAGCCCTTTGTCGTAAAAATTATGGCTGCACACATTTTGTACTGGGGCGTGATCACACAGGTGTGGGAGATTTCTACGCGCCGAATGCTAACCGCGATCTATTTGATTCGTTAGGGGACATTGGCATAGCACCTGTATTTTTTGATACGGTCTACTATTCCAAAGGGGCTGGTGCGACACTTGAGACTTGTGATCCAGACAAGAATGATTGCCAGTCTATTTCAGGTACCATGATTCGCGACCTTCTCACAAAAAACCAACCAGTTCCCGAATGGTGTATGCGAGAAGACATTTCTAACTGGTTGTTAGAAAGGAAGAATGCAGGACACTCATTATTTGTAGGGCAGTGACGGTTAGCCTTTTACTCGATTGAATTGTCTTGCTGATTGTGGGGTCTGTGCATAGTTGGGTGCCATGAATGAACCATTGTTTTGGATAGCTTCACGTTTTCGACGCGCTCCACTGTCGACTGCTGAAGCGCACAGAGGACGGCGCACGATTTTTATGTGCGGCTATCCGTTGTCTGGTAATTCATGGATTAGCTACATGCTTTCCTACAGCATGAATATTGCTTACAACAATGCAGATGGCCAAATGTCGGCAGCTAGGCGTCTACTACTGCCCTTGCTAAGAGGAGAAAATCCTCACTCTGGAAGTAAACGCTATGACCGAATACTGAAAACGCATGCTCGTCCCAGTGTAGTTAATCTCCATAGTGAAGATGAAATCATTTATATCGTTCGCGATGGACGAGATGTGGCAAATAGTTATTTCCATAGGATTGAAAAAGTCTGGCCGAACGACAAAAGGCTGAGCATACGAATTGCAGCCTGGTGTCAAATTTTCATCCCCTGGCGGATACGCTATTTTCTTGCAACGCGTTATTTTGCTTCTCTTTGGGCTGAACATGTGACTGATGCTTTCGATGCAGGAGTACCTATTGTCCGTTATGAGGATGTGCTTGAGAATGCTCAAGAGGCCGTCGACGGAGTGATAACGATATTGGATCCTCAAACCTCTCACGAAGAAACAGCTAGAGCTGTGGAGCACTTTACTTTAAAAAATATGAAAGAGAGTGCTCGTAAAGTCGTTGATTCATCACGCGTTACAGACCGAGTTGGGGGTGCTGGAAATTGGCAAGAATATTTTACGAAACGAGATGTAGATTGGTTTGACAGAAAATACGGGCATCTCTTGCAACGGTTGGGATACGTGCCAGAAGCTGAGTGAAAACTATTGTTGATTCAACTAAATCAATTTCACACATAGAGTAATTCCATGAAAAAGTTGTTGGTAACAGGGGCTAGTGGCCTCATCGGTGGAGAGGTCGTTTCTTCTTTTTCTGAAAACGGTTGGCAAGTTATTGGTATTGATAACAACAAGCGAGCCGATTTTTTTGGTCCGCAGGGCGATACACGTTGGAATGCCCGACGACTGCAAGATCAATTTAGTAGTTATGAATTAGTCAATTTGGATATTTGCAACAGAGAAGCGATTCTTCAATTTATGGAGGAGATGCGGCCGGATGCAATTATCCACACGGCTGCCCAGCCAAGTCATGATCTGGCGGCGAGTCGTCCGTTTGATGATTTTGACGTAAACGCTGTAGGTACGCTCAATCTCCTGGAAGCGACTCGGCAAAGTTGTGCTGAATCACCGTTTGTTCATATGTCAACGAATAAGGTATATGGCGATGCACCCAATTTAATTCAGCTCAAAGAACTAGATACACGCTGGGACTATGACGATTCCAAGTACGATAATGGCATAGACGAAACATTTACAATTGATCAGTCGAAGCATTCTCTATTTGGTGCTTCTAAGGTAGCCGCTGATGTTATGGTCCAAGAATATGGCCGCTATTTTGGTATTCCAACTTGCTGCCTGCGTGGAGGTTGCCTGACTGGACCAAATCATTCAGGTGTCGAGTTGCATGGTTTTCTTAGCTACCTGATCAAGTGCAACCTCGAAGGTAAGCAGTATCGAGTATTTGGTTACAAGGGCAAACAAGTTCGAGACAATATTCATGCTGCCGATGTTGTTCAGTTCATGAAATGCTTTATTGAAGCACCCCGCATAGCAGAGGTGTATAATATTGGTGGGGGGAGAAACAACTCGATTTCTATATTAGAGGCCTTTCAGCTAATAGAGCAGATCTCAGGCAAAAAAATGGATTATGTCTACGAGGAAGAAAATCGGATTGGCGACCATATGTGCTATATCTCAAACTTGTCAAAAATGAAACAACATTACCCAAGTTGGGACATCACAAGAAATTTGCAGACGACGTTTGAAGAGATCCATGAGGCGTGGCTGCAGAGAGAGATCGCATGAAAATTCTTGTTATTAGTAATCTCTTTTACCCGGATCGAGGGGGAGGAGCTTCCGTTTTTTCGGATTTATGTTTTGGATTAGTCGAGCGTGGGCATGAAGTAACTGTCTACGGCACATATCCGTACTATCCAGAGTGGAAGAATAAATCAAATAGCAACCTATGGCGGAAGCAGCAAGAAGAGATTAAGGGCGTTGATCTACATCGCTATGGTTTGTTCATCCCTAAGAACCCATCGAAGTTAATTTCTCGAATTCTTTATGAGCTGTCTTTTGCGATAAGCCTTGCACGTAGCTTGTTTCGTTTTCGTCGCTACGACATGGTGATGGTGTTCTGCCCGCTAGCAGGTGCAGTAGCTTATGCCGCGATACGTAAGATGTTTTATCGCGAGCCGTTATGGCTGAATGTTCAAGACATCCCCGCAGACGCGGCTGCGGCAAGTGGTATCAGTCGATTTAAGTTCTTCAATTGGCTAGGAGGGCTTGTGCAAAGTTGGCTGTTTAATCGAGCGAATGTGTGGAGTTCAATTGCCCCAGGAATGATTGAGCGTCTGAAAGTCATTAGTAAAAAAGAGCAGCCTATTCACTATTGCCCAAATTTCCTCAATGGTTCTATGGCTGAAATCATTGACCAATTGGAAAGTAAAATTGGGCATCCCATACATAAGCCGGTGCGTTTGCTCTATGCAGGGAATATCGGCAAGAAACAAGGGTTGCTTGATTTCTGTCAAGTACTGTTGAAAACGGATCTCGATTTTTGTTTCCAGATTCATGGCAACGGAGGAGAAGCAGGCCGAATTCGAGAATGGGTTGCCGAAAGTGGCGATAAACGATTTCAGTTTGGCGAATTTCTGGATGAAAAGGGATTTGTCAAAGCACTCCATGATACAGACTTCTTTGTTATTACAGAGAAACCCGGAGTGGGTGCTTCATTCATCCCAAGCAAACTTATTCCATGTCTTGCTGTGGGAAGTCCTGTACTTTGTGTCTGCGATTCGCATGGACCACTAGGTATGGAAGTGCAGGAATATGATTTGGGGCTTTGTATCGAATGGCCTAATATTGATGCAATGGTTCCACTATTGGAGGAAATCCTGAAAAGTCCTAGTCGACTTACCGAATTACAAAAAAATGCATTCCAACGGGCTATGGTTTACCAACGGTCATCTGTAATTGAGAAGGTTGAAAGCGAAATGCAAGCGATTGTTGGAACCCACGGGTCTTAGCTGGCCTTATTGAACCGTGGATAGGTGTAAATCGTACCGAATCTATTTCAGGACTATTGCAAGGCTCCATAGGATATGGGGAAACTCCATGCCTGGTTATTGATATGTTGTTATTATCTATTGCGGCAGGGGTTTTTAAATATTGTGCAAATACTTTACCCTCTATTTACCGCCAGAATGTGCAGACCCTTCCTGTCTTGGGATGAGGACTAAAATTCAAGCGATTTAGTTGAAGCAGTGTTCGATTTAATGGATTAACTGATTAGAGACATTGTTCTGAACTCGTATCTTAGTTTAGGGAAGTAAGGCATTTATGCAGCGGGCACTAGTGACTGGAATTACAGGGCAGGATGGCTCTTATCTAGCTGAATTGTTGCTGGAGAAAGGCTACGAAGTTCATGGGGTCATCCGACGTAGCAGCTCGTTTAATACCGTTCGGATAAATCATCTCTACCAAGATCCACACAGTCCGAATGTCAACTTGCTGTTGCATTATGGTGACTTAACAGACGCGCAGAAGATTACGGATCTTGTTTTAGATATAAAACCGCACGAAATTTACAATTTAGGCGCGCAAAGTCACGTGCAGGTTTCGTTTGATACGCCCGAATACACCATGCAGGTGACTGGTGTTGGAGCGCTCAACATTCTCGAAGCTGCTCGACGACTGAATAAGTTTCAACGTGTAAAGGTTTACCAAGCGTCATCTTCTGAGATGTTTGGGGATGTGCTCGAAGCACCACAAAACGAACAGACACCGTTTCATCCACAAAGTCCTTATGCGTGTGCCAAAGTTTATGCCTACTATCAGACGGTTAACTTTCGCAAGGCTTATGGTTTATTTGCAACCAATGGGATTTTATTCAATCACGAATCTCCTCGTCGAGGAGAAACGTTTGTGACACGAAAGATCACACGTGCCGCAACTCGAATCAAAATGGGTTTGCAAGAAAAACTTTTTCTCGGCAATCTCGATTCTCAGCGAGACTGGGGTTATGCCAAAGAGTACGTCAAAGCTATCTGGCTCATGATGCAGCATGATGAACCGGATGACTTCGTTGTGGCAACAGGGGAACTACGGTCCATTCGACAATTTCTCGAATATTCGTTCCAGGAATTAGAGCTAGATTGGGAGCAGTATGTTGAGATCGATCCCCGTTATTTTCGCCCCGTCGAAGTGAAATTAATGCTAGGGGACTACTCCAAGATAAAGTCAAAAATTGGCTGGGAACACCATGTGGGTTGTCAGCAATTAGCAAAGATCATGGTAGCGGCGGACTATGAACTTGCGAAAAAAGAAAGGGACGAGACAGCATAGGGACGGTTTCAAAACATATTTCGCTGGCATTAGAAACAGCAGCCCATGAAGTCCTGCTAGTGAGAGATTTCAGGTGCCTTCGCCAGTACCTGCATGCGAGTTATGTAGAATATTTGCTCTAGCCCCGCTTAGTAGAAGCGGGAGTTTTGTCTGGGAGTCGTTGAGCCGCTTTGGTTTTGGGGTTTACCACATAAGTGCCTTGGGGGCTGATAAGCTTTTTGGGTGGGAATCCGGCTTTTTGTGCTGCTTTCCAGATAGCCATCACATCCAACTTCTTGTTCTTTTGTGCCGTGATGATTACCAAGTCAGTTTTGACATTGGTACGTACACGTTTCACTCCTTTTACGGAATAGAGCTTGCCCGCAATTTTTTTTGCACATGTCTTGCAGTGCAAGTCGACCACATAGAGAGCCGTTTCGTCAGCGGACAGTTTGATCTTCTTTTCGGTTGATTTTGATATGTCCTGGGCATCCTCTGTTTTGACAGGAGCATGTTTTGCTGCAACTGCGTTCGTTGCATTTAAAGTAGTGGCACCAAGGAGGAAAATGCAACTAAGAAGCTTGCAGTTTATGTGGTAATGAAACATGGCAGTCCTTTGCGGGTTAAGTACTGGTACAAATTGCCAGTTGTGAATTGATGATACAGTTGTGGATTGATGATAATCGGATAGACAGCTTTTAATCCTGTTAGCGACGGACGTAGATTCCTGTGGCGTCCAAGGACAGGATGCCACCTGCGGTCACTCGGGCTTTGCCACGAACGACTACCGTGTCTTTTACTTTCACATCGAATAATTTCCTGCAATCAATTGGTAAAACATTGCCCTTTTTATCAACAAATTGTACGACTGCTAGCATTTCAGTCGTGTCTTTTGCATGTGCTGCGCAAATTGGGCATTCTTCACCAGGGGCATGCGAATGGCCACTCGCTTCGGCACCTGCTACTGCACCTGGATCGGCCAGAAAGAACTTGGCTTTATTTTTCTCGAACGGAAAGTCGGGTTGGGTGCTTTTCCAGGGATTGGTGAGTCCTCCAATACGCCCGACAACGATAACTTCGACAGCTTTGGTGGGTAAGGCAACTTTGCTTAAGTTATGTTCATGGTCGTCATGCTCTGCTTCATGATCATCCTCTTCGTGAGCATTCACGTCATGGCCCAGTCCTTCGTGTTCATGTTCTTCGTGTTCATGATGGTCATGGGGGTCTTCTTCTTCCCCATGTTCTAGGTGTTCGTGTGTGTCATTGCTCTCTTCATGATCCTCTTCTTCATGGTCATCGATGTCATGACCAAGTTCATCATGTTCATGGTCCTCATGTCCATGGTCATCATGCTCATGAATGTGCTCTTCCTCATGCCCCAGGAGCTCCTCACGAACGTCGAGAACGCCTTGAACTCCATCAGGTTCCTCAGGCATCAGGATCAATTGACGGTGTTGGGCGAGCACTTCAGGGCTGACATAAGAGCTATCTGAGCAGCCGCACAGGCTAGGAACTAGCAAGACCGCTGAGAGACAAGCAACTAAGGCATAAATTCGGCACATAACTAACCCCCTCTGTAGGGCAGTGTCTGGGATTGGGTAATTGGGGCAGGAAAAATTTTTTGGGGATCTGGGTGGGTAGCTCAGTGGAGAACTTACCGGGGATTTTGTACAAGAAATCGGCCAAAAACGACTGCTTGCCAAGTTCGACACGCATAATAACAGTCCTCCTAAGGAGACTCTATCTGGGGCCAGTTCGTCAACCGCATCTTTTGGTTTCTCACCCTACGTGACAGCTGACATTCTTGTTCGCCATTGGTGGTGGAACTTCTTGGGTAGCGACTGAAATTTTTTCAAATTATTGACCAATAAGGCTGAAGCTCCGGCGAAGTCCCAATTGGAAGCACTTTCGTCAACCGCCCCCAAGCTAACCGACTATCTTCGGCGCGAAGGCAGGCGGCCAGCGATACTTCTATCGACGGGGGGTGGGTCGAGTGGCAACTGGGAATTGGCAGGCAAGGCACGAGGAGCAAGTAGCATTGTGCGAAGTGGCAAACGTCGTGGTATGGAAGATGAATTGTTGGCTGTAGGGATTCAACAGCAATTGGACCGTTGGCGCAAGTCCGGCGATTGGCAAAAAATTCAATGCATGGAACTCCTGTTTGTTGTCGGCAGACCAAATAAGGAGGTGGCCGCTACATTGGGGCTGACAGAACAGCAAGTCGCCAATTTCAAATTTGATTTTCGTGAGGGTCCAGATATTTCTCGTGATCTTGAGTGTCCTGAGGTGGCATCATGTGTTTGCGAGATTCTCTTTTGACTGCAATCAATATCTGATCGTGTGCTTTGCGACCTGCCAACCACTGCCAGGTTTCGTCCGATCGCTGTTGGGCTCCCCACATGCCCGTGGAGAGTTGCCCGTAGACGTCCTTGACACTATCAATCTCAAAAGGTCTCCAAGTACGTATTTCGAGGCTTGAAGTTGAGCGACGTTGTTTGCTACGAGTCGTGTCAAAATGTGAAAGAATTGCACGCGTATTAGTACGTGTGTGGCCCTGGCCTCGACAGAAAGTCCAGTTGTTCAACTTGAACCTTTCAGGGTGATCTGTTCGCA
>CAWWCC010000103.1:0-9775 GCA_963935315.1 uncultured Planctomycetaceae bacterium
CACAAGGAGTATCGTCGGCAGCGTCAGATGTGTATAAGAGACAGCTACTAAGAAGCAGGATTCAAAAATACGCCGCAAGATCGATTTGTTGCAGCGCAAAATTGCTACAGCAAAAAACATTGCTTCGGACGCAGATAGCCCTCAGGAATCCAAAGAAGATCGTTTGATCGTTATGGTACGAGACCCCTATTGGCTGCATGCATTCTGGGAACTCTCGCAACGCAGTGTCGATCGCGCTCAAGCAGCCCTAGGTCAGCATTGGCACTCTGCGCAGCCGACATTACGTGTCTTCAGTATTAAAGAAACGGGGGCTGCGGTTCTGACAAGAAACATCGTCATCCACGGAGGTGTCAGTAACTGGTATGTCGACGTTCAGGACCCACCTTGTGAATTTCGCATGGAGATCGGCTACCTGACAGAAAATGGCTCTTTTTATTGCATCGCTCGCAGTAACCGAGTCAACACTCCCACGGCCAGCACAAGTGATGCGGTGGATGACAATTGGACGGATGTTGCTGAACAGGCTGATCGAATTTATGCCATGAGTGGCGGCTATTCTCATCGCGGCACCAGCCCTGAGCTTCAGAAGCTTCTGGAAGATCGCCTGCAACGCCCTTTGGGATCTCCCATGAAAACACGCTATGGCAAGGGAGCTGCCAGTCTTGACGAATCTGCAGATGGGATGTCCTTTGCTGTCGATGCAGAAATAATTGTCTATGGCGCTACGGATCGCCACGCACACGTCACACTCAAAGGCGAACCGGTAACCTTACGGCCTGATGGCACTTTTGCTATTCGTATGAGCTTGCCCGATTGCCGCCAGGTCATCCCCATTGTGGCCAGTACTCGCGATGGAGTTGAACAAAGGACCATTATTTTAGCCGTCGAGCGGAACACGAAAACGATGGAATCTGTAGTCCGCGATGTCTCCAAAAATAATCTGGATTGAGGATGCAGGTGGACCCCTAGCCAAGGACTTGGTCCAATAAGGTCATGGAGCGACTATTCTCATGACGCAGGCAATCCCAGCACACGAAAAACTTGTCAGCCGGATCGCTGAATTTCCCAGTTGTCTGGTTGCCTTTTCGGGCGGTGTAGATAGCGCTGTCGTTGCAAAGGCTGCGCATCTGGCCCTAGGGGATCGTGCCACAGCCATCACGGGTGTCAGCGCAAGCCTGGCAGCCGGGGAACTCGAAATCGCCCAGCGCATCGCCAAATTTATTGGCATACGACACGAGACATTAGCAACCAACGAGTTGAAAGATCCAGGCTACTTGGAGAACGCAACGAACCGTTGCTGGCATTGCAAGACCGAGCTCTACGAGCAAATGGAATCGCTGGCAAATCGCATGGGCGTCGCCGTGCTCCTCAACGGGGCCAACCTCGATGACCAGGGAGACTTTCGACCGGGCATGCAAGCAGCCCGTGAGCACAAGGTGCGCAGCCCACTGCTGGAGTGTGGCATTGACAAAAGGGGAGTGCGTCAACTTGCGAAACACTGGAAGCTGGAAGTGTGGGATAAGCCGGCAACTCCTTGTTTGTCCAGTCGTGTGGTCTATGGGCTGGAGATATCCCCCGAAAGGCTCGCCCGTATTGATGCGGCCGAACAAATCTTGCGTACTCTAGGCCTATCCAACTTGCGGGTGCGCTGCCACCAGGACGAACTGGCGCGGCTGGAAGTCCCCGTCGAGGCAATTCCTCAACTTTGCGAAAACGAACTCAGAGAACGTCTCGTCAAGCAATTGCGCGATCTGGGCTTTCAGTATGTGACACTTGATTTAGAAGGTTTTCGCTCCGGCAGTTTTCTCCCCTTGGTACCGCCCAGTGAGTTGATCAACAAGTAGACATTTCAACGGGGGTGGGCAACAAGGGTGGCCGTGCTTACACCTACCTTAGCGGTCTAATCAACCCGTACTAACTTCATGATGCGCCCCGATATGTTCCAGTCCTGGACATAGAGATTGCCTTCCTGATCCCAGTACGATCCATGAGTACCACTGAATACCCCCTCGACCCATTCTTCCTGGGGAACATTGTAGCTTCCTCCTTTTTGAGGATCGGGATTGTTGCCCAGGACGGCAATGATGGTGTTTGTCTTGTCGAGAATAACAAGTCGGCCCTGCAAATCAGGCACGGAGACAAAGTCTCCCTGAATTGCGACTGATGTTGGCAAGCCCAGCCCACTGACGACCTCTTCAATGAATTCACCATCCAGGTTGTAGTGCACCAGTCTTCCCTTCGGCTCGTGGTTGCGGTCACAAATCAGCAACCGATGGGGGGCATAACGCGTGTCCAAGGTCATGCCATGGGCCGTATTGAATTGCTTCAGTCCGTTGCCTTTTGAGCCGAAATGCAGCAGGTACTTTCCTGACTTGTCGTACTTAAAGATGTGGTTGCTGGCATAGCCGTTGGATAAAAATATATCTCCATTGTCAGCAATGGTAATTGCCGTGGGATTAAATTCCTTGAGATTGAGTCCCGACTCCTCAGGAAATCCCAATTTCATAACGATTTCACCACTGCTGGCAGCAAGCTTAATTCCCTCGGCATCTTTATTTCGAGCTCCATAGATGTATTCTTTTCCGTCTTCCTCTCGGATCTCCATATCGTGAATATTGGAATAATCTTTTCCCAAGAAGGAGTTGATCACTGTTCCTTGGGGGGAGAACACGACAATCCCTTTCTGGGCACTAGTGTAAATATGCCCCGCTTTATCAATCACAACTGCCCCATGGGTCGGTCCCAAAGCAGAGTTGCCGGCTGGATGCAGCCCCCAACCAGGCACTGTGTCAAAGGCCATCGCCCCACAACCCATTCGCACGGGTTTCGGTTTGGATTCTGCTAAGGCCGGGAGAATGGATACGAGCGCGATGATAGCTGCAAGACAAATGACTTTACGATTCAAGATAAGGTCTCCTGATAACTGGATAGTGGTTTCCATTGTGGCATCGTTCCAAGCTGACGAGAAGCCTGCCGTTTCTTCCTGCACGATAAAGCAGGACACTAACGCCAGCGTCCCATATCAATTGGCTCTAAACCCCGCTCTGCGCGTCTCTGATTGTACATCCCGATTATTGTCTGAAATTTAGCCCGTTGTTCCGGAGTCGTCCAATCCTGCATTTTTTTACGGAACTCGTCCATCTTCTCGGCAGACATCTTGGGCGGGCCTCTACGTGATCGATCCCCTTCCTTTTTGGCATTGCGTTCTTTCTCGCGGGCAATCTGCTCGTCAATCTTTTTGTCAAACTCACGTCGTTGCTCTTCAGCAGACATGCTCATCAATTCATCGAAACGCTTCTCCATACGCATGGCACCCATCTTAACGAAGATTGGCATCGAACTCTCCATAAAGCTAGCTCGCTGCTCTTCCGACATTTTTCCTATGGCTTCTCGGATCTGGCCGCGGCTTTCTTTCTTCTGTTGTTCGCCTTTTTTCAGGATTTCATCTCGTAGCTTCTCCACTTTGGCAACTTCGGGGTCGTCATTGTATTTACTTTCTGCAAACCAACCCATGGCCCAGGCCGTGCAGAGGGCTATAGCGCATACAACAACCGATCCAAGAATCGTTTTTTGTCTATCCATTGCACCTAACCTTTCAATAACTTGAAATCGCCAACTTCCGAAAATCGCATGTTCTCTTATTCAGACAGAATGACCGCATCGACATGCCCATCCAAGTAAACAAAGTTTCGTGACCCATCTTCTCCCGGAGACCCATGAAATGAACCGAAATCATAAACAATCCATATCTTACCACTCCCGCGCTGGCCAAAACGAGATGCAAGCACCTCCTGCCGTGTTTTTCCTGCCATAAGCAAGGACGGGTAGTCGTAACTGATACCTTCACGCTCGTAGTAAGTCGCAAAGTCGCTCTCTCCATGAGCGGCTGAATCCGTAGCAATAAAATCGCTAGGACAACGAAATATTTTGGTATTGTTCTCGCAGTAGGGCCCAAGAACGTCGTACAAAGCCGGCAGTTTGCCTGGATTGATTGTGCGGGGTTGCGTGGCAACTTCGGGAAACACGCCCCGTTCTCCCTGAATATCCAGATACTGCGTCATAGCCAGACCGATTTGCCGCAGATTCGACTTGCACTCTGTCCTGCGTGCTGCCTCTCGAGCGGCCTGCACTGCAGGGAGCAGTAGTGCAACGAGAGCGCCCGCAATAGCAATCACGATCAGAAGCTCGACGAGTGTAAATCCAAATTGAATTCGACCTGCATGGCGCACAAAAAAACTCGTCCCTTTGGATAGAGGATCTTCACGCGTATTGTAACACTAAACTGGCTAAATAAGTTTATATTTTCCAGGCTTAAGTTCTCAAATACTACCAAAAGCCATTCAATAGCTGTTTAACAACTTATTTGGCAACCCCCAGCGGACTGAAGACGACATACAAGATCAGAGTGAGGATCACGCAGAGGACACCTGCAAAAAAGGCACCCTTTGAACTCTTCAGATCAATGTCACTTCGCGGTTCAAATGCAATCGGTTCCTTGAGAGCCGCCATGATAAAACGGGCCGCTGCGTTGTAACGGTATTCCAGGAACTCGGGCATCGTGATAGATGCCTACTCGCAAAAAGTAGGGCAGAAAACCAAAAGCCACCACCACCAGGGTGATTGCCGCCATCCATTCGTAGCTGGCAATGGCCAACCCCACGTGACTAGCTGCAGAGCCGCTCATACCAACAAATTGCTCTGTCGAAATATTGGCCGCAATCAGGGAGAACCCAATCAACCACCAGGAGAGTCCTCTTCCGGCTAAGAAAAAGTCTTGGGCATCTTTTTCTTCTCCTTTACCTGCGCGCCCTTTCGAGAGCCCCACGGCAACAACAGCCAGAATAAAACCAACAAATACAACAATATCAATTAAACCCCTCTATTCTTCATTGCTCACAAGGTCACAGGGTGCGCTGCCCGATGTGCAGCCCCTGGAATTTATCCGCTTCGCGATAGAAACCACAGACCGCGGACTACAGACCCAAAATCACGTAGAATTGCCACATCGGTACTTAAAGAAGCTTATGCCCATTATTAAGAGAATCTCGCCCATGTGTCGCCGGGTGGATCTTCACCCCTTATTACCGAATGGAACGCTCACATAAGACTTACATGCAGAAGGCGAAAGGCTAGCTAGTAAGACTATTTCACTTCTTGTGATGCCTTTTCTTTACTACGGGGCAGCGGGCACGACGGCCACCGCTGGCCTGATAACCATAGCGAATCGCAAACCACTCTGCGTAGCGCTCACGATCGGTGTAGGTCGTGTTGCGATCGTCGACCAGGTGCCCTAATTCGTGGATCAGGATATTATTTAGATAAAAGTCCTCAATCGCTGCTGGACTCCAGGTCAAACGCCAAACCCCAGGTTGGGGACGATCCCAGCGGCCACCAAACATTTTAGCCTCATTGATTACGTCTGGACGCGGAGGACGATAGAAGAGCTCCTCCAACGACTCTTCCAGAGGATACAAGTAGAGCGTGGCCCCCCACTGCATCCCATAGCAAGGAAAGCTCTGCTTTTTACGTGTCATCTGGCTAAGTTGTACGTATTCAAGATCCTGCAAAAAATAGGCGGGCACAGCTTCCAGACGACTATGTATTTGTTGGGGTGTCACCACATGCCGGTAGCCTTCGCCTGGCGGTTGCACAATAATGCGGTAGTCTCTTCCGTCCAGATTGGGTTCATGCCAGTTTTCAGGCGGTGAGAATGGTTCACGCTGGTCACGCGTGCCAAACTGCAACCGTCGGGCCCGCTGGGACCAGGAGACATAAGACCTTGCTGACTGACGCTTAGCCAGTCGTAAAGAGGGCTTCGATGATTGTTGTCTACGCGATTTCATCGTCGTAACCTTTGCAAGGACAATAAGTTACTATAATTTCACCCCATACATCCTGGGACTAACCCCCATACGTCCTGGGATGGAGATGAAGGCAATCAACCAGAAGAGGTCCCATAGGCTTTCTGCCACCTGTATCTATGGTAGTCAGCCCAGCTAAAGGGCCTCAAATATTTCACTTAAGATGTTATTTAATAAAGACTTACAACTTGACAGCACCCCCCTCTCATGGGTTGTTTGGCGTTACTTGATCGCTAGATGAGGCCCGCCTTGCAGACAACCTTAGAACAGCCCACTGGTAAGACGAATCCAAAGACTGAATCCAGACAGCGTCCGATGAACGTAATCCTATACACACGAAGAGGTTGTCACCTCTGCGATGAAGCGTACCAAACGCTTCTTCAGCATGGCTTGCAGCCCACTTTGATCGATATTGATAACCAAAATGGTGATGACAGTGATCTCAAGCAGAAATATGACTGCTGCGTGCCTGTTGTCGAAATCGACGGCAAAATCCGTTTTCGTGGAAAAGTCGAACCTATTCTACTGAGCAGACTGTTACGGGCGTAGCTGCAGACAAGCTTTCCTGGAGGAATGACCCAGACCGTGCCACACAATTCGCTAGGACTATTTGCCAAATATTGGGAACCTGGAAAAGTCAAAACACGTCTGGCACGTTCCCTTGGCGAAGTCAAGGCAGCACGGGTTTACGAGACCTTTGTGGCAGCTTCTATCGCGCGTCTCTCTGTTGTTGATTGTTGCCATGTGCTGGCCTATTCGCCCTCAAACGAGACGACCCGGGCAGCCTTTACGGCAGCTGATATTCCTGGCTGGTCTCTCGCTGCTCAAGCGGAAGGGGACCTGGGATGTCGCATGTCCCATTTTTTCGATAGCCAATTCAACAAAGGCGCCAAGAGCGTGGTACTCGTGGGAACCGATAGTCCCAACCTGCCTGTGGTTGAAGTCGAGGCGGCGTTCGAGCATCTCGAAACGAGTGAAGTTGTCATCGGCCCTACCGAGGATGGCGGGTACTATCTCGTGGGAGCCGTACAGAAAACACCTCCCATCTTTGCTAACATTCCCTGGAGCACGCCTGAGGTGCTGACCTCTACCCTGGAACAGATAAGTCTGGCTGGCCTAAGCTACACACTGCTTGATTCCTGGTACGATGTAGATGAGATTTACGATCTACACCGACTGATTGAGGATTTGCAAGATGATCTTCAGGAGGAGCCTGCTTTGCGGGTTTTATTAAACCAAATCCTGGAAGTGATCGAATCCTAAGCCAATCTATCGTCTCACATTTGTCTCAATCCTTATTGTACAAGACGCACAAATGGGGCTAAAGCAGTTCACTCTTGAGTGTTCCGCTATAGTACATCCGTTCCGTTATCGGGTTGCGGGATGCGAGATACACAT
The DNA here is from genome assembly GCA_963935315.1 of uncultured Planctomycetaceae bacterium. GTDB lineage: Bacteria > Planctomycetota > Planctomycetia > Pirellulales > Lacipirellulaceae > Bythopirellula. The sequence goes on from CAWWCC010000103.1 coordinate 7,260, forward strand.
AACAGGTAGCCTGACCCACATCTCGCATCTGAATTCGCTAGCAGCTACTATACTGGAGATGAGCGGCGTGGAGAACGCTACGGAAAAATCAGATAGACTCTAGCGGAACACCCGATTGTGGCTAGCTCTAGCCCATGCTAGCCCAAAACAGCGCAGACTAGCCCAGAATACTACTTCGATGTTTCAAAACGCAAATCACTACGATTCAATCATACTTGGTGGGGGTGTTATTGGACTGTCCCTGGCTTGGAGGCTGGCTCAAGAAGGAAACAAGGTTTGTGTTGTCGACCGCGGTCCAATCGGGAAGGAAGCCTCCTGGGCAGGCGCGGGGATGGTTCCGGCCGGGCCCAATCCGTCGCTTTGGCCACAGGCTTCTACTTACGAACAACTCGAAGGGCTCAGCCAGCAGCTTCATCCCAAATGGCATCAAGAGCTTTACGAACTTACCCGCATAGATACCCAATACCAGCAGTGCGGTACACTCCACCTGGCAGCGGACCCTCTGCAGGATGACTCTCTCCAAAAAAAAGTAGCACGCTGGTTGGAAATGGGTATCCAATGCGACGCGCTTGATGCCCATCAAATTGCCGAGCTAGAACCGGCACTCGCCCAGCAAGCTGGCAAATTCTGTAGCGGTTATTTTGTACCAGAGGAGGCACAATTTCGAAGTCCACTCTACTTGAAGGCTCTCGGGGCTGCCTGTCAAATCGAAAACGTTCAATGGCTCACTGGAGTTCAGGTTGAGCAATTTGAAACTTCAGGCGACGTGCTGAACAGCGTCCTGACGGACTGCGGGGCTATCCACGCCGACCGCTTTTGCCTGGCAACAGGTTGCTGGTCAGGACAGATTGCCCAGCAGTTAGGTTTCGAATTGAAGGTGCATCCGATTCGCGGTCAAATCGTACTTCTCAATGGCCCGCCAGGGTTGTTTCGTCACAATGTGTATGTGGGCATGCACTATTTTACTCCACGCCTGGATGGTCGCTTGCTTGTGGGTTCGACGCTGGAGAAGGCTGGTTTTCACAAAACAACCACACCTCAAGGCATTGCCGAACTAATGGACTTTGCTGCCTCTTTTGCCCCTTCAACAGCAAAACTTCCTGTTAAAAAACGCTGGGCGGGCCTGCGTCCCGGCACAGTCGACAAACTCCCCTATCTGGGCCCCATTCCGCACTTAAAAAACGCTTGGCTGGCAACAGGTCATTACCGAGCCGGCTTGCAACTATCTCCTGCTACGGCTGTGGTAATGGGATGTCTGCTACAAGAGAAGAATCCACCCATTGACGTCTCACCTCTGAGCATAACGCGATCCATTGACTCGCCTGCCAATTGAAAAGAAGGCGTTTCCTAACTCCTATTCACCTTCTTCGCTTGCATGCCGCCAGGCATGACGCGCAATCGTACTAAAACTGCAGGCCAAAAAAGCAAGCCAGGTTCCCAGGACCGTACAGGAGATTGTTCCTGCAGCCCAACCAGGCCAACTAACGTGTGGACCAATGGCCCACGGAATCAAAGTTCCGCCCACAATCGCACCGAGTATTGCACCTGAGGCTACCAGCCAGTAGCGCCATTGACCTACCACACTGCCGCGATTTGCCAGGGGAGTGCAGGGCGGCAAGCCAAGATCCTCAATTTCATAAGGTTCGGTATTGACCCGTGGTCGATCGGCATTTAATTGCGGGTTCTTTGCCCTCCAGGCCTGCACATCAGCCGAGGCATCTCGTAGGCGTGTCCCAATAAGATTGCCTAAAACGTGTGCTCCTACCAAGAGAGTCCCTGCACCAATTAACAAGGGCCAGCCGCCCTCCGTGGTAGCCATCAGCGCACAGAACACGCTAAGCAAAGTCACGACAAAGAATAATTGCCGCAGACCAAATCGAAATAATTGCGGCTGTTTCGGTTGGTCGCTGCTGGGATACGTTTTGGTCATGGTAGCCCTATTATCTCCTGCCAGGCGAATTCCGACAACAGCATGGCGAATCGTACTGTCACAATGCTACAATCGATGCTGATAGGGCCAAACCCTTCACTTTGGATCAATTGCCCCCCACGCATCACCATGCTTTATTATGCCGCAGGCTCCGCCGATACAGAACTCTCTGATGAGCAGTTAAGAGACGGACTGTTCGGTGTACTTGAAAAACTTGGGCCACGTCAGCAGGTGATTGCTCTCCCGCCAGATTTTACACGATTCCATAGCCGAGCGGGCCAACTCACTTGCCTGGCTCATCAGTTTTATGGCAATCGACTTACTGACGTGATGCCTGCCCTGGGTACGCATTTTGAAATGCCTGACTGGCAGACAGATAAAATGTTTCCCGGTTTACCGAAGGAATTATTACGCTACCACGACTGGCGTAATGACGTAGTTACCATTGGCACCGTCCCCGGGGAGTATGTGGCAGAAGTCACCGAAAACATTTACCGCGAGCCGTGGCCCTGTCAGATGAACAAGTTAGTGTGGGAGGGCAAACATGACCTTGTGCTCTCCATCGTACAGGTCGTGCCTCATGAAG
>CAWWCC010000104.1:0-9706 GCA_963935315.1 uncultured Planctomycetaceae bacterium
CCTACGAGCTTTGCCAGCGTCTCAATGTCAACATGCATCGTGCCGCTACGGTTGGTACCCATCCACGTTTTGTGCGCATGATTCGCGAGTTGATTTCCGAACGGGTTGACGACAATCCTGTGCGGTTGGCCTTAGGGGATAAGCTGCCCGGTCATGATGTTTGTCCCGTGGATTGTTGTCGGTACACGCCTGGGAGACCGCCTGCCCGATAATGCGTTCAAGCGTGCGTCGCCTGCAAAGAACGACAGGCAGCAGCTGAAATGGATTCTGTCCTATTGGTTCCAATCGGATGAGAACAAACGGTAAGATGCGATTTGATGCAAAACTCCAATGTGAGAGCGGGCATGGTTGAATCGGATAATACCAATGAGATGAGACCTCTCGGTAGCAGTGGTCTTCACGTCTCTCCCGTAGCACTAGGTACCTGGCCCATGGCGGGCGTCACTTCACTGGATGTGAACGATGTTGATAGTATTGCCACCCTGCAAGTATGCTCGACACTGAGGATTAATTTTATCGACTCAGCCTATTGTTACGGCGTCGATGGTGAGAGTGACAAACTCATGGGCCATGCCTTGGGTGATAAACGTGATGATTTTGTGTTTGCTACCAAAGGAGGCATTCACTACAACGAGGACGGCAACCAGGTCAATGATGGTCGGCCGGAGGCTCTTTTACGCGAGTGCGACGAAAGTCTGCAACGATTACAGACGGACCATATAGATCTTTACTATTTGCACTCACCCGATCCCAAAACTCCCGTGGCCGAATCGGCTGGAGCCATCCGGCAATTGATGGATGCTGGAAAGGTGCGGTATGCGGGCGCTTCGAATTGCACCGCTGAGCAATTGCAAGAGTTCCACGCAGAGTGTCCGCTCACGGCTGTCCAACTGCCTTACAATATGCTGCAAAGAGGTATCGAAAAGAAAACAATTCCCTGGTGTCAAGAGAAGGGTATCGCGGTCGTAGTCTATTGGGCTCTCATGAAAGGGCTCTTGGCCGGCAAGCTCACACGTGAAACGACGCTTGCTGAAAACGATGTTCGCCGCAAATACCCCATGTATCAGGGCGACGAGTGGGAGAAGAACCAGACTTTTATCGAACAGTTGCGTGAGGTTGCAAAGTCCTGCAGCCGTACTGTCGCTCAGGTTGTGATCAATTGGACGATACAGCAACCGGGTATTACGTCCGTCTTATGTGGAGCCAAACGCCGCTGGCAAATAGAGGAAACTGCTGGGGCCATGGGATGGCGTCTGTCTTCGGCGCAGCTCCAAGAGATTGAAGCGATTATCAATGCACGAGGCAAGGCAGAGGTCAAGCGGGAGTTTCAATAAGTTGAGTGAGGCAAAATTGTCTACGCGTATGGAGAAAGCGATCTTCGTTGCGCAGCATAGGTTGTCTGAATTGGATCTTTTCAGTGATGAGAATTTGATAAAGCTAATCGATTCTCATCCCCAAGCAGCTTTGGGGATCAACACCATGGGAACGGATCCACTGCTTCGTGAGCAATGGTAGGAGGGTCGAACCGGAAACCACACCGCCGAAGAGCTTTTTCGGGTGGCTGAAGAGGGCAGGATCTGGCTGAAACTCCGCAAGGTTATGCAGTACCATCTTGAATATGCCCAACTGGCCAAAGATCTTTATGATGAAATGGTAAGTGTGTGCCCGGGTCTGGTGGCATTTAACCGCTCAGCAAATATGCTCATCTCTTCACCGACTGCGATTGTGTACTATCACCTCGACTGCCCCATAAATATGCTTTGGCATTTGCGCGGGACAAAGAGAGTCTGGGCCTATCCACTCGAGTCGCAAATCGTATCCGACCAGACAATAGAAGCGGTTCTTTGTGGTGAAAAATCCGAAGAGTTGGATTTTCGACCCGAGTGGGATGATCTGGCAGTCGTCTATGATTTGCAACCTGGAGAAATGGTTGCCTGGCCACAGCATACTCCCCATCGTGTAGTCAATACGGGTGGCCTCAATGTGTCGTTGTCGACAGAGCACATGACACGACTAGGATCGCGTCGCAACAATAGATTCTTAGCCAACCGTCATTTCCGAAATGTTTTATCCGGCAACTATCGCTCAACAGAGCTTGCGGGTTGGCGACCTGCACTCAAAGAGTTTGTGTTGCGAGCAATGCGGCGGATTCCAGGGCTTGCTCCTGTCACGCCACAAGGTTTTGAATAACCCATTACTTTTGAGGTCGACCTGGACGCACCTGACTGCGTACGGCAACTCCAAGAGGAAGTCTCCGAGGAGTCGCCAGTCATCTTGGGTTAGCATTGTTCTTGCAATGCAAAACACGACACTAGCGATTAACGCTCGACAGCTTTGCTGGTGTTAGGCGTTGCGGCAGCCATGGTTTGAACATTGGGTCCTGCTAGTAGAGGTTTTACTCGTTCGGCAAACGCCTTTGGGGCCACATAGCCTTGCATGAGGTCGAGCACTTCGCCCTTGGGCGAAATGAGCAATGTGGTAGGATAGCCACGAATGCCAAGCTTCTTGGTGAGATCTCGATATTCTTTAGCGTGCGCAAGAACCGTTTCAGTTCGTTGGGTGAGCATCTGCTTGATTACCGGATGTCCATAGGTTTCGGTCAGCATCTTTTCGCAAAACTTGCAGTGATCCGAGGTGAACATGACAAGAATGGGTTTCTTTTGAAGAACGGCCGTTTTCCAGGCCTTTTCGATATTGGATTGAACGAATAGGGGATTGCGTTCAGAAGCTGGTGTTGGAGTTTTTTGCCCGATCGCTACGCTGCAGATTGGAAGTAGTAGAATAGACAGGCAAAGTAAGGGCGTTTTTTTCATGGTTGAGCTCACGGCGGAGGGTGAACCAGCGATGCTGGCATTTATCGGTAATTTGACTTTGAACCTATTCATTATCGGCTAAGGTAGCTCCAGCCAAGTGTGAGAAGCCGTACAGAATAAACAGGATTTTTACAAATCCTTGTGGGAGATGTAGGTCATGTAGTGTGGCGCCGAAGAAGACCTTAACGAGTCTGAGTTTCTGAAATCATGGAGGCCAGTCCTGTTTGGAGGTGCACTTGGAATTTCTTGGCATCTACGTAGCCCTCGATCATATCGAGCACCTTGTTATTCGGGTCCACCAATAGCGTTGTGGGATAGCACTTGATTTTTAGTTTTTGCACGAGTTTTGCGTGTGTAGTGCGATTGACATTGAGTGTTTCGAAAGAACTGGTAACAAGTTTCTCGACGTGGGGAAGTTCCAGCGTATGTTGCTGCATTTTTACGCAATGCGGGCAATTGGGCATGCACACATAGACGAGAATTGGGCGATTGGTTTTCTGAGCAGCCTTCCAGGCCGCCGGGTAGGTGCTATGCCGAAATAGGGGAGCCTTTTTTTTTGCTTCCTATTCTTTGGGTGATGAACCTTATTGGCCAGCACGACGGGGTTGTATTTTGTCGTACTGGTTTTTGCTGGGACGGATTCTTGGGAAACCAATTCATCTGAGTTGGGCGAGTCTGCGGCCGTGCTAAGAACACTAGGACAAATGAAAGCAAGGAGTGCTGCCCATGATGTGGTTCGTTTACAAAAATACCTACCCATACCAATTTCTCCTCTATAAACGACCAAAAGCCCAGTTGGCTTGGTGCTTCTAGAGAGTTATCGGCAAGCAGTGCTATCATTCGGGCAATGATTCTTGTGCGCAGGAAGAACCACCATGATGGCCTTATATTAGCCGTCCGGCAGTCAGAACCCTGTCGTTACAATCGGCGCATGCGCCAGGATGCCAATACGACTGGCTGATACGCTGCTATCCCTACCCGGCAAGGAACTCCTCAGGCAAAAAATCTGCCTGAAAAGATGGAACCGGTGTGAGCAATTGGCCATTCGCAGAAGGTGTTCAGCAGAAGCAATGTAACTTTCTGCAAATTAGACATTAGCAGAAGGACTATGGATCGGCAGCTTGACTCGTCGACTTCAATAGAAATTTGCACCTCAACTGTGAAAGTGACCCATAACACCGATTAAGCAAGGCACCCGTATTGCAGATACCCGTATTGTGCAGCCCTGATTGCTGCTGCAGCAAAAGCGGAGAAAGTGAAGAAAGATATAGCCGGGCTTAGACCGCAGCACCTATTTCACGCGCTTGTTGCACACCCACAAAACCGGCACGCGCTTTCATGCAGGTTTGCATGAAGGACTGGGGGTGTGGCACTCCCAGCAGACGGAATGTTTCTATCTGGCCATTCCGAAATACCAGATCGCCGGCTGGATACCAGGCTTGACCTGGTGCTACTTCAACTTCGACCGAATCAAAGCGGTCCAGGGATACGCTTTGTTGTTCACCACCACCAAAGGCCTGCTCAACCAGCACGCGCCGGTTGGTGAGTCGATAACGACGGCAAGACGGATTGTGGAATCCGAAGACTACCAGCGGTAGCTTGGGAATTACCATGTGAAAATAGACGGGCAAGATAGCCGGGACGGATAAGAGTGCTAACAGACGGCCAATAGTGATTGGTACACCAAACAGGGTGATGCCGATATCGTTTGCAAACCGCCTGCCCCACCAGCGCCCATATGCTGTGGCGGCAATTGAGGGCCAAACGGTCATCACGGTGACTTCTTTTTCTGTGTCCGGTACAACACCGGCAATGGCTTGGGCCATTTTAATATCCGTATGCATTTCCTGAAGGGCGTGGAACGAATGGCTCTAGGGAGCACTTTGGTCGGGTTAGCGTACCAAAGCATTGGGCGGCTGGCTAGCCGGTGTATTTCCTCTGTTTGTGATGCTTGTCGTCGAAGTGCTCCTCAGCAGCGTGTGAGGCGGGCATAGTTTCAGGTATTTCAAGCAGGGGACCAATGGGAATCACCCCATGGAGAGAGGAACGCCACTACGGGTGTAGATGAAATATCCGAGCTAGGTGAGAAAAAGGAATTCAGGTCAGCTTGAATGGTCCAAATCGCCCGCTCTTTTCGGGCACTTTTTTCTGAAGGAATGCTGCCGAGGGGATAGCAGTGCCTATTAGAAACCCATCTCATTCTCATCGTACAATGGCCAGCACGAATGTCACGTCGGGGAAGTCGGGGGGAGGTTATGCCCTCAAGTTCTGTGTATGCAAGAGATTGCAAAAAGAAGAGTACGCCGCTTATCCCGGCTGCTGAGAATTATCACATAGTAATGTAGATGCGAAAGTTTCGCAGGCAAATGGAACAGAAAAAAGTGTTTCGCCTATTTTCACCAGCTTTGGCTTTAAAGCCAGTCCTGAGGTGGTCTCTGCTACTGGCAGTCTACAGTGGACTTGCAGTTTGGAAAGAACATGGGCCCTTCGAAGAATATGCGGACATTGCTACAGGATTGTAAGCGGTACTTTCACTTGCCCTTGGATTGCTTTTGGCTTTCCGCGCAAACCGGGCCTACGATCGTTGGTGGGAAGCGCGGATTCTTTGGGGGACATTGGTGAACACTTGCCGCAATCTGGCTGTCAAAGCCAATGCAATGGTTCATCAGCCGGATACGTTTCATGACAGTTTCCAACGCTTGATTACTTCATTCCCTTACGCACTACGTGACCATTTGCGTGCCAAAACGGATCATGAGTCGACGTTGACTGTTGGAGGCAAGAAAATATCTGCCAGGCACCTTCCTAGTGCAATCATCAGTCAAATTTACGAAACATTCGAAACACGAAAAAAGGAAGAACGTATTCAATTCGTCGATTACTGGACGCTCGATGAGAAGCCAAGGTATTGCTCGAAGTATGTGGAGGGTGCGAGCGGATTAAGAAAACACCGATCGCCGCTTCTTATCGGATCTTCTTGAATCAAATATTGGCTTTTTTTACGGACACTGCCTTGGGGTCTGGTCAGTGTTTTGGGCTTTTGGACTTTTTCCATCGTGTTCTTTACTTCTTATTTTATGATGGCCGCTGAAGGAATCGCAGATCATGTCGAACAGCCTTTTCGCGCGGATGGCGATGGGTTGGACCTTGATGGAGTGTGTCAGGCAATCGAAGTATCGGTAGACGAGATCTTCGCAAAGCCAGTCCAGGCAAGCAATCCGGGCTAATAATTGATCCTTAGCCCTCGTTTTAGCTTAGCGGGGCTTCGCTTCTTTCGACCAAAGCACTGAGATAGAGCAGGGAGGAACCTTCATCCTGTGAGGGACTGCTCTTGAGAAGGTTCATGGAAGCCCGTAGTACGTCGCGGCGGCTAATTTGGCCTACCAGGGTGCCTTCTTCCAGCACAGGCAAGCGACGGTAAGGGGTCAGTAAAAAAACTTGTGCGATAGAGAGTAGGTGCGTATCGCAGTCGATCGTTTGGGCATCCGTATTCATAAACATCCGAACCTGATTGCTTGGCAACTGCTCATAAGCGGCATCCAGCAATACTTGCATCGAACATTTTTCGGAAAACACGCCCAGATACTTGCCATCAGAATCCACTACAGGAGCGCCGGAAATTCGATTCTTGAGTAGTCGTTGCACGGCTTCGATCACGTCCATTTCTGGTCGCAATGTCACAAGCCTTTTCGTCATGAAATCTCGAGCAGTAATTTGGGACGGCGTATTTCGAAACGACATAGTAAGCGCTCCACTGTGACACTTAGGGAACAATCATGACAGAATCATAATTGCGTGTCTTCATACGATTTGAAAAGAGACTCGGACATGAGAAAACCTGATTCGAGTAGCATGCGAGACAATACGCATGCCATCTATAGAATAACATTGAATCTACTGAGAATGCTAGCGCATTGCGTAATAAAAGTGCTTGTGAAAAGATTCACAAATGACGAATCAAATTTTGGTACTAAAGAAATAACAAAAAAAACGTTCGCAGGTTAGATCGTGAAACTTTTCACGTAGTCATCATGGGAGTTTCTACATCTGGAAGGCAGGAGTGCAAGAAGGGTTTTGCAAGTTGGCGGTTGTCTTGCATGAAAAACAATTTTTAATTCGGTAACAGTCCTGCATTGAGTCCTTGCAGATCGTCAGGTTGGAATAGTCCATCTTTACGTAACAGCTCGCCATCGAACCAGATTTCGCCACCGCCATAGTCGGGACGTTGTATGAGAACCAGGTCCCAGTGGATACAACTGCGATTGCCGTTGTCTGCTTCATCGTAGGCATTGCCTGGAGTGAGGTGGAAACTGCCGCCGATTTTTTCGTCGAAGAGTGTGTCGAGCATGGGATGCAACACACGGTTGTTGGTACCAATGGCCCACTCACCGCAGTAACGGGCTCCCTCATCGGAGTCAAGGATTTCGTTGATTTTGGCCGTGTTACTCGCTGACGCGCGCACAATCTTCCCGTTTTTGAATTCAAATTCAATATTGTCAAAGACAGAGCCCTGATAGCGGGATTGGGTGTTAAAGCGGATAACTCCCTGAATACTGTCCCGTACGGGGGCCGTAAACACTTCGCCGTCCGGGATGTTTCGCAAACCTGCACAGGGAATGACGGGAATGTCTTTGATTGAGAATTCCAGTTCGGTGCCTGGTGCAGTGATTTTTACATGGTCGGCGGCTTCCATGCGTTCGATGAGCGGTTGCTGGGCTTTGCCCATCGCCGCATAGTCGGTGGTACAAACGTCAAAATAAAAATCTTCGAAAGCCGCTGTGCTTTTATTGGCTGCTTGGGCAAAGGAATCGGTCGGATACCGTAATACGACCCATTTGGTTTGTGGAACTCTGACAGCGCTGTGCACAGGATTCCACCAGTGTTGCTGATAGAGGTCCATTTGCTGATGGGGCACATCGGCAAACTGGCTGCCATTTGCCGTGCCACGAATGCCGATGTAGGCATCGACGGCTTGCATGCGGTCTTTTTCGAATTGGGCTGCCAATTGCATGCTTTCAGCGGTGGCCGTGCGATACAGTGACCTCAGCACGGCATTGCTCTTCCACGAAACTAACGGTACCCCGCCGCGTTCACTGGTGCCTTCAACCAAGGCGGTGACCAGATTGGCTTCTGGCAAATCAAAGGCCTCAATCAGAACTTTTTCACCCTTTTTGAGCGCACAGCTATGGTCGAGGAGCAGATTGGCAAGTTTGTCGATGCGAGGGTCGTTCATGGTACGGCTGAGAATTGAGGATTGCGGGGGTGGCAAGGCGGTGCAGGGGGCGCTTTTGTAGTAATGTGAATCTTTCCAGAAATGATAAAGCTGTTAAGGTCTTCCCACAACGGACAGTTTCTGTAGATGGTGTATAATTGTGGGTGCCCAAATAGGATTGTTGAACAGACCGTCATGCATTCACTGCAATTACGACCTTGAACCTCGATTTTTCCCATGAATACCAACGCATCTCCGCCAGCCGATACTGAAAGTGAAGCTTCCTTTGCCGAAACGGCTCTAAAACTAGGTGGAAAAAGCGACGATGAGGCCCGTCGTACCGGAGCGATCGACAAGGCCGATGATCAGGTTGAGGCCCTTTTTGCACCCCAGTACCAAACGGTGCAAAGTCCAGCGCATCGAGCCGTTTGGGACCGAGGGGTTCCTGTTGAGTTGTTTCAGAGTCGTGACCCAAGCACGGGACATGATGTGCAGCAGGTGATGGATGCTGCTGTCGGGGTGGTCCACCAACACCGCGGGGCGAACACACTTCTCGATAAAAACGGAAAAATTACCGAATCGGTGATGCAGGATCTGGCGGGCACAGGTTACTGGGGCCTATTGGTTGATCGTGAGTACGGTGGCCACGGCACTCCATTCTCTTCCTTTGCTCCCTTTCTTACCCGCATGGCTATGGCCGATCCGACGATAGCAGGTTTGGCATCCGTGCATGGATGTATTGGTGCGGTGGATCCAGTCAGGACATTTGGGAATGCCCAACAGAAGGAGCGTTTTCTGCCTGGCCTGGCCGATGGCTCGCGGCTCAGCGCTTTTGCACTGACTGAACCCAGCGCCGGCAGCGATCTTACGCAACTTCGGACCCGTGCCGTGCTTGACGGTGATCATTATGTGGTGAATGGCGAAAAGCTGTTTATCACCAACGTTGTGCCAGGACGAACCATTGGTCTGGTTTGTCTGATTGAAGACAAACCGGCCGTTTTAATTGTGGACCTCCCATCAGAAGAAAACGAAAACTTCAAGTTGCGGAAATATGGTCTTTGGGCACTGAAGCACACCTACAACCAGGGCATCCTTTTCGATGATTTGCGAGTGCCCAAAGAAAACCTTTTAGTCCCCTCGCGTGGCGATGGTCTGACGATTGCCTACCACGGCCTGAATTTGGGTCGCGTGGCGCTTTGTGCCAACGCCGCGGGCACCATGCGAATTATGATGGCCAGCATGATTCCATGGGCCAAGTTTCGTGTCACTTATAGCGCACCGATTGGTGATCGCGAACTAGTCCAACGACGGCTGGGACGCCTGGCCGGATTGATCACCGCCTGCGACGCATTGACTGCCTGGTGCGCAGGGCTCATCGATGATGGTTATCGAGGAGAGATGGAATGCATCATTGCCAAAATATTTGGTAGCGAAGCCCAAAAGCATGCAGCCATCGAATTGTTTATGAAAACGCATGGCGGTCGATCTTTTCTTCACGGCCATTTGCTGGGTGATAATGTGCACGAGTATCTGGCTCCCTGCATTTATGAGGGTGAAGGCGAGATGTTGGGCATGGCATTTTTCAAGTCGCTGGTAAAGTACCACGGTAAAACGTATTTTGAACCAGTTGGCAAAGCCTGTCTCTTATACACATCTCCGAGCCCACGAGACGGACTCCTAT
>CAWWCC010000105.1:0-9663 GCA_963935315.1 uncultured Planctomycetaceae bacterium
AGATAGGAGTCCGTCTCGTGGGCTCGGAGATGTGTATAAGAGACAGGCGCGTTGAGTGCAGTTTTGCTACTTGAGCGTTGGGGAAGCACCAAAACAAAAAACTCTCCGTAAAGTGTTTAGCCCGGGTGTTTCATCCGCTGCGGATGCGACCGCCGAATTTTTTTAGAGTGGCCAATTTACGGATTTGCCAATCTGCAGATTTAATGCGCATTCTTTGCGACGCCATGTTTTCTGGCAATCCCACGTAATTCCTCCTGAATCACCTCCACGTCACGTGCAGCATTGACGACATGAAAGGTGTTGCCCAGCTGTTGTGCCTCATCCAAAAAACCTTTGCGAAGGCATTCGCGGTAGTCATCGCCGCGGCTTTCGACACGGTCGAGTTCGTCGCCCATCCGCTGCCGAGCTTCGGTGGGAGACATGTCGAGAACAAAAGTGCAATCCGGTACAAGATCCTCAGTGGCGATGGCTCCGACAGCACGTACCGATGCGACATCAAGACCACCAGCATAGCCTTGATACACAACGTTGGCGAGCAAGTAACGATCTGAGACTACGGTCTTCTCTGATGCCAAGGCCGGCGCGATGACTTGCTCAACCAGTTGAGCCCGGGCGGCCATATACAGCAGCATTTCGCAACGAGCAGAAATGGGTGTTTCTGCACCACTGTTGAGGAGCAATTCACGCACTTTTTCGCCCAGCGGAGTGCTGCCTGGGTCACGGCAGGTGACTACTTCGTGGCCCGTTTGCTCGAGCCACTGGCAGAAAAGCTGCATTTGGGTCGTTTTGCCAACACCGTCGATACCGTCGAAGGAAAAGAACATAGCCACAGTTTTACTGCATAGAGCCGTGCTGTCCTATTCGTATTTTTCAAGGAACCGAGTGTTTGCCTGGCAAAAAGGTGAATAACGAGAAGCAAAGCCAGCAAAGAACTCTGTAGGGAACGCCCTCTGTGGCACTAGCGTGCGTGACTGCTCTTAATTATTTATGCCGCTCTCAGGGACCATCGGATACTGCTGGTTTGAATCTATGGTGCGAAGTGGGTTCGCAGGAGTATGTTGGCCAGCCTGACGATAGGGATTCTCGGCAATTGGTAGAACTCCTACAGCAGACGTTTCCAGATCTTCTGCATAGGATGTTAGGGTCACTCGGTTAACTGTCGGTTGCGTTGCCGGAATGGTATTGATTTGATGACTCTCAAATACTGGCAGGCGGTTCAAGCCGACTGGATCATAAGATTCTCCGGAATTGCTCCCATCCACACGATCGGCATCTGGAGTTGGCAGAACTTCCTGTTGTTCGTTCTGAGGTTGTCCATCGTCTTCGAAAACGGGATCTTCCAGAAACAGGGTTGGCTCTTGAGCGGAATTATTGTTTTCATAAAACTGGGGATGCGGTCCCTGACTAATGACGCCCGGTCGAGTGCAGCCATAGTTGATATAGGTTCCTGCATCCCGTTCTCGCGCCCGACGCAGCGCGTCGAAGTGGGCTTTGCCTGGCCAGGGGCCTTCAGCCAGGTAAACGCCGTTGTATTCTAAGAGAGAACCCTTGCGGTAATGGACCCGCATGATGGAGCGATTGTAGTCAACGAGTGAGCGGTAATAGGCGGATTCCGCTTCAGCACGACGCCGTTGTGCATCGAGTACCAGGTCAAGTGTCACTCGGCCCGAAACATAAACGGCTTCGACGGCTTCAACTTCGTCCACCGCAGCAACACGACGATTGAAGTTCGATTGTGTGAGCGCAAAATTCAAGTCCACATCTCGAATCGCATTACCCAATTGGTGCGATACTTCAAGTTCTAGGTCCTGCAGGATTGCCCGTTCACGAGCCAACAGCAATTGATGGTGACGTACGCCAGACATCCCTCTGCGGAAACCAACCGGCATTGAGAATTGGAGATTGACTTCCCATTCCTGGTAATTGCCAGTTGTCAGCGATTCAAAGGCATTGGAGCCGAATCCAAAAGGAGTCACTCCAGTGGGATCTGAGCGAATTAAATCTTCGCCGGCACCAAGAAACCGATAGCGTCCACCCAAGTCCAGGCGGGGCATGAGGTTATTTTTGGTGGCGATTAATTCCAACTCGCGACGTTTCACTTGCCACTTTTGCTTGCGAATTTCTGTGCGTCTGGTAAGTGATTCGCAGTGAATGGTATTCCAGTCAAAGTGAACGTGTGCTGTGGTTGGGTGATCACTGGGACGAATCAATCGACCGTCCGTATGGGTGAGTCCCATCATGTATCGCAAATTATTTTCGACACGATAAAGATTGGTAAGAGCCGTTTCAACTTGCGAGCGGAACAAGAAGTATTGCGATCGTGTTTGCGCCTCTTGATTGGCTTCGCCTCCCTGACCACCGACGCGTTGCAGAGCTTTTACTTTTCGCCAGGTTTCTAAAGCACTATCCCGACCAATTTTGCGTGCTTCTAAATCTTGATACGTAAAGAATAATTCCCAATACGCGTCTTCAACATCACGGATCAAGTTTCGCACGCCCGCTTCGAAGTCAGTGAGAGATATGTCGTGTCGGATACGTGAAATCATTACACCATCAATTTGGTTGATCACACCTGCCGCTGCCTGCTGGGCCGTCTGTGGTCCAGCGATGCGATTGAGTTGGGTCCCCCGTCCCTGGAGTAAAGGGTGAGAAACACCCAGCTCAAAATTGGTCAACCAGTCGCTGGGTGTCGCTCGGCTGCCATTGTTGTTGGAGTCAAAGAGGGTGTTATTGCGCACATCGAATGTTGTGCCATCTGCGGCGATCTTGGTGATCCCGGCAGTGAAATTGCTCGTATCTTGTTGGAATTCGGTGGCAAAGATACCTCCTGCAATTGCGCCTCCAAAGTTCTGAGGGCGATCGTTATCTTGAAAGGTAACACTACTGTCGAGCACTGCGTCAAATTCGGCTAGTGCCGCTTCCACACCCGTGCCACTCAAGGGGCTGCCCGTCCCTGTCCCGTTTCCACTTTCGACTACAGCCGGATCGTAAGTGGTCACCGCCGCGGCCGCATTTTGCTGCAGTGTTTCGGGAGTAGCACCCGCTATATTGCTGCCTCCATCCGTAATGCGACCACCCAACTGGCGCACTACCTGACTATTGGAGAGAGTAATCCGGGTGACTTCTTCCAGAGAAAGATCCCACATCTCAAAATTTTCGGAGTTCGCCAAAGTAAACGGCGCTCCGGCAGATTGCACTTCTTCTAAACTTGGTTCGTGTACGTTCGGATATTCGATTTCAGTCGCGACGTTCATGTAGTGCGAGAGATCGCCTTCGCCAAAAACATTGCCGTCCGAATTAAAGAAAAACGGCTGAATCGGCTTACAACCTGATGCGAGTGTTAGCACACACATGGTCAGAGCTGTAAAAGATCGAATCTGCGGATTCATGTTGCTGCTTTCGTGGTTCCGTGTCAGCTGCAGTACTAAAAGCACGACAGGACATAGGGGAGAAACTACCCACGACCCGTGTGTGGCCGTCCATCAATTGGCAGTTTCCTGCGTCCCCCCGGACTACTCCTCTGCTAGCACAAATGGCTCCAAACACCGAGCGCAGCGACCAGCAGAAAAGTCAGCACTACTGGTATCGTCCCCCTAATCGTCAAGCTTTGACATTTTTTTGCTTATGCAAAAGGTGCCAGCACTGTAAGTTCCGTCTCCCAAATTCCCCATCTTGGCAACCCGCTCTCATTCTGCTATCTTATGGGTCTAACGAGATAAGGTGTGAGACCTTCCGGCCCTACTACAGGGAATGCCAAAGCCGGTTGTGTTCATTCGAATTCGATGTAAGTGGCCGCTGGAACAGAAGCGGCCAAGTTCATTGCGAGCTGTTATCCCGAGTCGGTTAGAGTTTGAGCTATCCAGTTGATTGGATGGCCTGGCTTTTACGCCCCGGATTTCTTGCCCTCGACCGCGATTGATTTTCTTGCCCCTTGCGGTCCCCGCTGCTGTCGCTATTTGGCCAAAGGCCAGAAGAAATGAAAGTGATAGCACGAGGCATTGGTGCCTGCGGATGTGTCATCCGCACACGTGAATACCAAACACGTTGCGCACTATTGCAATCAAGTTGGGGCAATACAGTAATCATAAAGCTAAGAACCTTGGAGGTTCTCGGTGAGTTTTGCGCTAGCCCGGATATTTCATACGTTTTGTTGCGAGGTGGCCACAGAGTCTCTTTAAATAAAGGGCATTTCCTGGCAAGGTATGCGAGGCTTGCAACCGGAGGCGTGTTTTTGACACGTCGAGGATTGCAAGTTGAAGCATAACGTAGCCAGGAAATGACTTAGGCTACCACAGCAGGAGCGGGTGAAATATGCGGGCTAGGGCTGATTCTTCCAAACAGAAGACGACAGCAAATGAGTACTACTTCAACAAGCAGAAAGACAATACGAAGATGAATTTTTCAGAACTCGGCCTTGCCGAGCCCTTCCTACGTGCTACCGAAGCACTCGGCTATCACACGACCACACCCATCCAGGCCGAGGCCATTCCGGTCGTGCTAGCAGGAGGTGATCTTATTGGCTGTGCGCAAACGGGCACCGGCAAGACGGCCGCCTTCACACTGCCAATGCTTGATCGGTTGATGCAAGCTATTCCGACTGGCACAAAAAAGAAGCCAGCCAACAAGCCCCCTCGACGCGGACCTAAGGGCGCACATCCCCGCCCACGTGCCATCCGGGCTCTCGTCTTATCACCCACACGTGAGCTTGCCGCACAGATTAATGACAGCCTGCAGCGCTACGGAAAATTCACACCCTTGCGTCAGGCAGTCGTTTATGGAGGGGTATCACAATTCCACCAGGTCAAGGCATTGCGACATGGTGTGGATGCCCTGGTTGCTACCCCGGGTCGTTTACTTGATCTGATGGGGCAAGGCCATATCGATTTGTCGAAGATCGAAATACTCGTTTTTGATGAAGCGGACCAAATGCTTGATATGGGATTTTTGCCCGCCCTGAAGCGTATTGTGGCAGCAGTTCCTGAGCGGCGTCAGACACTCATGTTTTCGGCCACGATGCCCGATGAGATACGTCGCCTGGCCCAGAAATGGCTCAAGAAACCAGCTTCCATCCAAGTTGCTCGCGCTGCGGCGCCAGCCGAGAGAATTATCCAATCGGTGCACCTTGTCGATAAGAAACGGAAACCCGACTTGCTATTGCACTTTCTCAAAGAGACATCCTGCCAGCGCACACTCGTATTCAGCCGTACGAAACATGGCGCTGACAAGATTGTTCGTCGTCTTAAAAAGGGTGGTCACCATGCGGCTGCCATTCATGGCAACAAAAGCCAGGGTGCCCGTAGCCGTGCACTGGCCCAGTTTAAGAGTAAAAATCCACCCGTGCTGGTGGCCACAGATATCGCGGCCCGTGGATTGGATATCAACAATGTCTCGCACGTCGTGAATTTTGATTTACCTGAAACGCCCGAAACTTACATCCATCGGATCGGCCGCACGGCCCGTGCAGGCGCTGCTGGTGTCGCGGTCTCGTTTTGTGCTGGCGACGAGCGTGGGTTTCTCAAACAAATAGAACGCCTGACGAAACGCAACATCGAAGTGGAACCCACCATCGATGGATTTGAGCCTACCGAACCGATCAGCAAGGGTTCCACGCGCGGCCGTTTTGGTTACCGGGGCGGCAGCAAGAGCCGATCAGGTGGTCAATCACGAGGCTATGATGCAAAATCGAGTACCAATGGCTCGGCCAGCAAAAAACCGCGCCGTCGCAAAGGTAGCACGGAGCCTCCCGCCAATTTCAAAAAAGGCAAGTCTCAAGGTTCATCTGCCAAATCAGGCACCCCCCGCAAAAGACGCCGCAGAAAGCCGGCAGCCAGCTAGCCCGCATATTTTATCCGTTCCTACTCCGGCATCCGCAATGTCACTTACAAAGGGCTTTCCTGGCCACGTTATGCTTCGACTCCGGGCACCGTGGCATAGTAGCCGTGGTCGCCTCGACCGGAGTAGACAAATTCAACGATTGCCAAGCCTAGACACTCTCACCAAGAAAAAACGCGATGAACTGATAGAGTCCGTGTGTCTCGATCCGCGTAATGAGGGGGGGGGTACACCCTATACGACGAAACCCCTGTCACTGACAGGGGGTGTGATCTAATTTCGTCGTCTGACAACAGTTGTCAAAAGTGGAGGCGGCGGGAATCGAACCCGCGTCCCGTGATATCTCCACGCAAGCTTCTACGTGTGTAGTCGACTGGTTTAATTTCGGTCGGCGAACCGCCGCGTCGACCTGGCTGCTCGTGACCTAGCTGGGAACTTGTTTAACGATTAGCGTGCTCAGCAGTGACTAATCGCGATCCGAATTTGGTGACGGACGTCCGGGTCAGTTCGGCTCCAACCCTTAGTCCGGGATGCCTATCTCTAGGCAGCCAGAGCATAATTGCCGTTGGCAACTAAAAGTTTGATCAGCTTTTTACGTGGCCCACTGATCAACCACGACACGCCACTTACGCTTCGCCTATCCGGTCGAACCCTGTTCGCCCCCGAATGTGTTGAAACACAAGAAGTCTTTTACAGCTTAACCCAAAGGCATCAGCCCCCTCCCGCCGATTTCGGGGGAGAGGGAGTTTGGGAGAGTTTCTTATTGTATTCGGCATGCCTGTCTGGGAAAAGACAAGAGAAATATAAAATACCTCAGAGGAAGGCTATCGCAGCCAATACGGTTGGAATTTATGGGCTAAGAGATATTCGCTTCTTGTTGGAGCACTTCTTGCCAGGCTTCTGGCTGCACCCGATGGGTTGAATCCTGGTCAAGAAAATGCACCTGGAGTTGAGACATTTGCGGGCGGTGATCAGGATGTAAGGCTAGAAACACCTTCAAGAGTTTGCTGGAAAGTACCAATTGGGGGTCTGTATCATCGCCTGATACCTCATGTCCCGACACAAGTAATGGGCGCCTCCATTGGTGAAAAGCTTCGATGGATTGTCGCAAAAGTTGGTCGGTCATGAATATGGGATAGGTTCTGAGTATTTGGACAATGAAGAATTGCCAGGGTCAAGATGGCGTTGGTGCTATTGTAGCTATTGCCTGTTTGACAGAACAGAAGGTCTCGAAGAGGGCTCTCGCACGATTTCAATCATTCTTTTGCCAATGTCCGTTGCATGGAGCAGACCAGCGAATTGCTCTGTCAGATGCGTGGTCCCGTGTGCAATTAAAAGTACGGACGTGTTGGTGTGGGTGCCTGTGCTCCAGACTGTGTTTTGTTGGGCAGCTAAGGGTAGGTTTTGTACCACCTAGTCCATGCGAATTTGAAGTACCTCTGTCACAAAGGACGTTGTGGGTGCATCAGGTGATTCGATGGAGATCCATTTGCCAGACTAGGTACAAGCCTAGTCGGAGCCAATGTGTGGAGCAAATGCGGGCCCCAAGTTTTATCTTGAACTGCTCGCGACCGCTACCAGCGCCGTGCTGTGATAGTTGGTTTAAATGGGTCATGAGAGATAGAGCGCATGGCTTGATGGGACGGCGTACTCTGCGAGGGGGGGGTGTTCGTTCTGGCAGGCCCTCTTGGAGAGATTGTGGTTTTGGGTTTTTCTCCCATCCGATTACAATAGATAGGTATGTCTGCGCCTGCCAATGATAGCTTGATCCGTTTGATCGTTCTTCTAGGGGCAATCCTGTTGCCACGATTGGCAGGGGCCGTAGAGCATGTGCAAGTGAATCGCGAAGGCGATACACAGCAACTCTCCGGCAAGGTCGTGATCGAAGATTCTGTGGGTAGTATGTTGCTCGAGACGGACGAAGGAGGGCTGTGGCCACTACAAGCCAATATGATTCGTAGCCGTACTCGTGACGAAGTTCCCCTAGCACTACTCGATAAAGACCAGCTGGCTGATCGTCTCCTGGCTGAAATGGGGCCAGCGTTTCAGGTGCATCATTCGAAACACTATGTGGTGGTCTACAATACGACTCCTGTCTATGCCCGCTGGACCAGTTCTTTACTGGAGCGATTGCATAAGGCGTTTCTGGCTTCGTGGAAAAAGAACGGCTTCGATGTCAAATCTCCCCAGCAACCTCTAGTTGTACTCGTGTTTGGTGACAAAGACACTTACATACGCCATGCCAGGCCAGAACTTGGCCCGGGTGTAGGCAACGCCATTGGTTACTACAGCCAGCAAACCAATCGCATCGTGATGTACGATCTCACGGGTATGCAGGCATTCAGGCGCGAGAACAGACGACGTGGAACCCTGCATGATATCTCGGCCCTCCTCTCGCGACCGGAGGCAGAGCCTTTGGTAGCAACCATCGTGCATGAGGCAACGCATCAAATCTCCTTCAACTGCGGCTTGCAAGTTCGTTTTGTCGATAATCCTGCCTGGCTGGTTGAAGGGTTGGCCATGTATTACGAGACACCCGACTTGTCCAGCAAACGTAGTTGGAGTGGTATTGGCAATGTCAACTACGCGCGTTGGGACCTGTTTCGCCAGAATTACTTGGCTGGCAAAGTGGGGACCCTCAAAAGCCTGATTGTCGATGACAATCGTATTCGCAACCCGCGAACAGCAGTGGATGTGTACGCGGAGTCTTGGGCTTGGACCTATTTTCTCCTTAAATGGCATCCTCAGGAGTATGTCGCTTATTTAAAGTTATTGGCTGCCAAGCCACTTCTCAGACTGGACGATCGCGAGCAGCGATTGGCGGATTTTCAGGCTTGTTTTGGTGAGAATCTGGAAGAATTGCAAAACGAATTCACCCGCCGTATGCAGCGCATCAAGTAGACATCCTGGGTCTCTCAAAAATTGCCAGGTCTGATTCTTTAATTGCCCTGCGCTGTCTGTGCTGGATGTCAAAAAAGGCCCTATTTCCGAGTACTTCGTGCGGCCAAGTATTCTTTGTAACACGTTTGAGATGTTTTTGCTTGTCTAGGTAGAAGGGTCGCAAAGGTCGACTCCGCGAACCAGAAAATCCACAGCGGGAGAATAATCGTGTTATTTCCAACTCAAAAATCAAAGGGTCGTACCAAGAATAAGTTGATGTCAGGACGTGCGTTACGTTTGGAAGCGATGGAAGAGCGTCCCTTGATGGCACGTGACGTCTCGGTGGACGTTATTGGCCACGAACTTGATATCGACCTGCCCTCCTTCGGTTGCGTCCTGTCGCCCTGATTATGACTCAGAACGTGGACTCGTTTGAAGGGGGTAGGTCACTAGCCAAGAAGAACCATGAGGGGAGGGTGTTTGACTTTCACTCTCTTCGACACACCTTTGGCACTTGGCTTATTCAATCAGGTGCTAACCCTAAGGAAGTCCAGCGAATGATGAGGCATTCGGACATAACTTTAACGATGGACACCTACGGCCACCTGCTCCCAGGGCAAGAGGCCAATACGATTGTTAAATTGCAGGATTGGATGGCTCCCCAAACTCCCCTCACTTTGGCTGCCAAAACGATTAGCCCTCAGGAGGACGGTAAACATGCAAGCTCTGGGGGCAGCACTAGGGGCAGCAAACGCAGTGCTCCCCGTGGTATACCTAGTGCGATTCAGTGCAGCCCAGAAGGTGAATTAGGTCCTAAAGCTAAACCAAAAAAACGCGAAAAAACAGGGGCTAGAAGCGGCACACGGCGACCTGCTACAATGCCGTGCTTAAGTGAAGCTCCCTTAGCTCAATTGGCAGAGCAATTGACTCTTAATCAATAGGTTCTAGGTT
>CAWWCC010000106.1:0-9620 GCA_963935315.1 uncultured Planctomycetaceae bacterium
TACCAAGCACGGAGCGCGCATCCTTCCCCGGATAAATGATCGTTTCATTGATGAGGTGGCCTACTGCCACAATATCAAAGGACATAAATTCTATTCCTTAAAATAACGAAAGGCATCAGCGTTCGCGCTTACCCTCGATGAATTCCTGAACATTTTGGAAAGCTAATGAATCGTTGATTTGCGTGGGTGGATGTTTCGTTAAAAAGGCACATGCAGAATCCAAGACACCTGAGACTCCTCGATCCAGTGCCAATCGAGTCAATCGAACCATATCGACCATGACACCAGCAAAATTGGCGCTATCTTCAACTTCTAATTTGGCTTCGAAATGCAACGGTGCATTCCCGAAATTTCCGCCATTCAGCCAAAAGCAGGAAGTTTTACGGTCTTTCATGAGTGGGACGTGCGTGAACCCTGTCGACATGTTCACAGGATACGGCATCAGGCTGGTGACCGCCTCTTGCTTGGTTTTATGTTTGCTCAATCCTCGATTCATAAGATTGGCAAAATCAGTATTGCCCGCGTAGTTGATCTGGTAAGTTTCAGCCAGATTAACTCCACGATTATTCATCAGCACGGCAAGTGCTCTGTGGATGGCTGTACCGCCCAACTGACTCTTCACATCATCACCGACTAGAGGTACACCGTTTTCTATTGCCACTTTCTGATACTCTGGATTGCATGTAATCAGGGTTGGCATGCCATTAATGAAGCCAATTTTTGCCTCGCGGATAGCCGCATCGGCAAACATATGAGCAGCATCATGCGACTCCGTAGGCAAAAAATTCAGCAGCATCTCAGCACCACTTTCTTTTAACACCGTTGCCACATCGCAAGGAGTTGCATCAGAAAGAGGTGCAAATTCCGCCAGATGGGGAGGATTACCATCCAAGGGGGAAGCCATATGGACCGTGACACCATAAGGCTTTACTTCGACACCAGGATAACGGTAAGCATTATTTGGCTCACCATAAATGGCCTCGTTAAGATCCTTGCCAACCTTATGGGCATTCACGTCAAAAGCGGCCACAGGAACAATATCTGTTACACGATAACCACCCAGGTCGGGATTCATCAAACCCCGCTCATCATTTTGGTTTTGACGATAGTACTCGATACCCTCGAGCAAAGCCTGAGCACAATTGCCTACACCTGCAATTGCAACTTTGATCGGGTTTGATGATGCGCTCATTAGAAAAATTTCCTTTTGTTACTATTGATTAATTAAAGTTGGACTTTCATTACGATTCTTGGTTGACTCATGCCCCGGACAGATGAGTTCAATATTGTTATCCTTGAAGAATTTTATCCATTCTTCACCTGGTGACTTTTCTGTAACAACTCGACTGATTTGATCCCAGGATGCAATTTTATAAAGTGCAGGACTTTCGAACTTCAACCCATCAACGAGAAGAGAAGTTTCAGTTGCATGTCTTATTACAAGTTGATGCAGATGCGCAGTTTCCATATCACTGGCTGCAGGGCCAAAGCCCTGGTCCAAACCATCAGCACTAATAAAAGCTTTGTAACACCGAAACTGCTCTAAGGAGTGCAATGCCAGCGGCCCCACGGTATCCATCCTGGCAGGACGATATTGACCACCTAAGAGCACCACAGTTAGCCCAGGTGTACAAAGTTCGTTGGCTAGTCGAACGCTGGTTACAAAAGCCGATATTCCTTGACGACTCCGGAGGCCAGGCGCAATCTGGATACAAGTCGTGCCTGAATCAATAAACACGTGATCGCCGTCATCAACGAGCCGGGCAGCCAACTGCCCTATGACCTGCTTGGCTTCAGGGGCACGTCGACTCTTTGCAATGAAGGAATGGTCCACTAATGGAGGGAGTGCCGCCCCACCATGAACAAGATTAACTTGATTATCTGCAGAAAGCTTCCTGAGATCTCGGCGTACGGTTGCCTCAGAAACTAATAAGGATGAAGCAAGATCGCTTACCGAGATCATCTTCCTCTCCAGGAGGCAAGTCATGATTCTCTCGCGTCGTTCTGGCCCGGCCTTACCCATCGTTACTCGGCAATCCTGTAGAAATAAGTCAGAATACAGTTGAAAATATGCCATTATTCAGCTAGAAAGATGACTGAATTGTGACGTTTATGCATCTTAATTGATCATTTTCTGCCTGAAAAGTCTTTTTCTTGCTAAAAATATATTCTTTTTTCAATTCTGCCTGAGACATTATCACCTTCCGAAAAATTCTCCGTACTGGTCATCTATGCACATTTTGCCAAAAAAACACCCCCTTCCAATCCAGGCTTCGCTCCTGCTGCTGTCGATACTGCTGCTTTCCAGTTGTAGCCAATCGGACAATCCGATCGTGAACCCAAAGCAAGCAGAGCCTCCTGTTTTTCATTTGGTGACGCATGCCATGCCAAGTGATCCGTTCTGGACTCTCGTTAAGAAAGGCTGGGAAGACGCTTGCCTAAGGTACGAAATCGATGGCCGATATTTAGGCGTGAGAACCGATGGAAATGTAGGCGAGATGCTTGGAAATTTAGAGACGGTTGTCGCAACTGGCAGTGATGGCATTGCTTGTGTGATTACGGATCAACAAGCCCTTGAACGTCCGTTGCGCCGAGCTATTAACAACCAGGTCCCTGTGATTGCAGTCAATGTGCATGACTACCGTGAAGAAGATAAACGCATCCCCTATCTAACTTATGTAGGCGAAGGTTCGTTGGAAACTGGCAAAGCCAGTGCAGAGGTTGTACTGGAACGTTTTGAAAAGCTGGCAAATCGACCACCCAAACATGCTATTTATCTCATTCACGCGACAAGCATTCAGTGCTTAGAAGAACGCGGGCTTGGCATGGAGCAAGCCTATGCTAAAGTTGGCAGCAAGTTTACCAAAGTGGCTTGCAAGTTTGATCCGGTAACCGTGCAAGAAGCGTTACGCGCATTTTTAGAAGCAAATCCTGACGTGGAAACTGTTCATAGCGGTTGCAGTCAGGTGGCCCACTGGGCAGCACTGATGCTGAAGAAAATGGGACGTCTTGGCAATGCCCTTGAACCTCACCAGGAAGGTCAAGTCTATGTGGGTGGCATCGATATGGATGAGCAGCTTCTTACCGATATTACTAAGGGAGATGTCATTGCAACGATTGACCAGCAGCCCTATTTACAAGGGTATCTTTCTGCTGTTTTGCTGTTTCAATACCATACTTTCGGATTGCTCCCTGCCAACAATATCTTGACGGGGCCCTATGTGGTTGGACAATCAAAAGCTCAACAACGCATCGAGCAAATCCAAGGTATGCGCTAATACTTCGCATTGCCGATGAGGCGAATATCTGGAACTGGTTCTAATTCTATGCGAAGAAATATTTGGCAAGCGTTTAAGCAATCGAAAGAACTGGCGGCATTGATCGTTTTGACGGTATTTGTGCTCGTGTTTTCACTTGCTTCCGATCGATTCGCGACCCTAAACACCGCAACGAGCATTCTCACAGTAGCCGCTGAGGTTGGTATCGTGGCGATCGGTGTGTCGATGCTGATGATTTCTGGTGAGTTTGATATCTCCGTTGGTTCTGTCATGGCTATGACTACACTCGTCTTTTGTTGGTTGGCCAATTGGGGACTTCCAGGACCTCTAGCGTTTATCGCAAGTCTTATGCTTTGCGCTGCGATCGGAACGGTAAATGGTTTACTTACCTTAAAGCTGCGGATTCCTTCGTTCATTGTCACCTTAGGAGCAATGATGTTCTGGCGAGGACTTCACAGCTATCTGACGGATGGGTTTCCGGTGATGTATGAAGCAGACGCCTATGAGCGGGATGCCCAATTCCTGGGACTACTCGGCGGGAATCCGTTTGCCATGTTTCACATGACAATCGTATGGTTTCTCCTCCTCGGCATCTTGTTCCAATTCTTGCTGACCTCGAGCGTTTATGGAAATCATCTTCAAGCCGTCGGGGGAGACTGTGAAGCAGCACGCAACGCAGGTGTAAAAGTCAACAGAATAAAACTAACGAGTTTCGTCTTGTGCAGCTCCATGGCAGGATTGGCCGGGTTGCTGAATCTGGCGAGATTCCGAGCTTCCCAGGGCTTATTAGGGATGGGAATGGAACTCGAATCGATTGCTGCCAGCGTGATTGGCGGTAACGAATTAAGTGGCGGTACGGGAACTATTTTCGGAACCGTATTAGGAGCCATACTAACCAGCGTGATCAAAACGGGGCTTATCGATCAGGGTGTTTCGCCGTATCTCTATTTGCCTCTCAACGGCGTCATCATTATTCTTGCCGTCGTGTTGAACCAGATGCTTGTGAGGTATCGTCGATGAGCCTTGTTCAACCAATTGTTGAATTGATTGATGTTCACAAGAAATTTGGCAATGTCCAAGCTCTAAGCAATATCAGCTGCAAAATCCCTCGTGGGAAGGTGACCGCTTTAGTGGGCGACAATGGCGCGGGCAAGTCAACCTTCATCAAAATCATCTGTGGGGTTCACCTCCCGGATTCAGGCAAATTCCGATTTCAAGGAGAAGAAGTACGTTGGCAAAGCCCTGATGAATCACGAGTAGCAGGTGTCGAAACGGTCTACCAGGATTTAGCTTTAGTCAATTCACTCAGCATTTCTAGAAATTTTTTTCTTGGCAAGGAACTCCATAAGTGGGGTCGCTTTGGTCCACTTGACCGTCAGCGAATGAACCGAGACGCATTGGAAGGTGTGGCAAGCCTCGGCATTACCCTCGAGGATGCGGACCGTTCTGTAGCAAAATTATCCGGCGGCCAAAGGAAATCAATCGCAATTGCCCGTAGCCTCTATTTTCAGCCGAAATTACTTGTGCTCGACGAACCCACTGCGGCGCTGTCCATTAAAGAATCACAAATTGTATTAGAGCATGTTGAAGAAGTTCGTGATCGTGGCATCTCAGTCATTTTCATTTCGCATAACATACACTTGATCTACCCACTTGCTGATCGTTTTTTACTTCTCGATCAAGGGAAAGTGTTGGGAGACGTGGAGAAACATGACGTCAGCCCTCAGGACTTGATTGATGCCATCGTTCATGGCACTTCTCTTGGAAACTAATACCAGCATGCCTTAATAGCTAGGGCCATGAAAGCAAGCGAACTTCTTGCAGTTTATTGCAATATTATTGCTCATGGCATATCCGTTATAGCCTGAATCATTCGATTTGCTTGACGCTTCAGTGGGCTACAGCAATACTATAAAAAACGGGTGAGTTTTAGCCTATTATGCAGTTCCTGCTATATTCTTAGCGGATCGACGATTGGTCTTATCCGATTGGCGTTTGGTCTTATCCGATTCGCGTTTGGTCTTATCGATCGGCGATTGGTCTGTTCAGCAAATGGCGAATTCTAGGTGTCTCAGAGTTTCATGCCTAAGTCTAAGAAGAGAAATTTGCGCAGAGAGTTGGAACTGGCAAGAAAGTCGGGTCTTTCGAAATTGCGCCGTTTGCTTTTCGAGCAACTTGAACCCCGTCAGATGTTAGCCGGTGATAGCGTCTTTTTTACAAAAGACACAACTGCCGGCAATGATCGCTTGATCTCTGTGGATGGTCTCACTCGAGGAGCGGGAACCGTCAATCTATCTACGCAGCCTGGCTACGTGAATGTTAATACGGGTGAGACAGGCTTGAACCCACGCGTGATCGACGCAGGATTTGTCAATGGATCTGGAGTGGTTGCGATTGGTGGAGATCTAGTGCAGAGCTTTTCTGCAACGAATATTGCAAACCAATTTGGGACTGCGTGGGATCCTGATGGTGGCGGATCTGCGGCCGGTGTCGATGCACTTGCAATTGGTGACTTTGGCACACAGAGTCACCGAATAGTCATCGCACGAGAAACAAGCCCTGCCGCAAACGATATTCTCGTGATGGCAACCGATGCCTTAAATACTGGTGCTAACGTGCACGTCGCGGGAGGCCCCACTTCGGGTGGGACTGCCCATGGCCTGGCCCTAGCAGATTTTCAAACTGCAACGACGGGTAATGAAGCACTGTTTGGTTTTGTCGATCCCTCCGTGGGAGGCGGCAATGGTCATCAATTGTTTTATAATACTTCCGGAAACTCAGGCCAGTTCTTTCTAAGCAGATTCATAAGTGATGTCGCTGCGGGAAATCTCAATGGGAGCGGCGATATCGACTATATTTTGACTGGTTTAAATTCTCCCGGTCAACTCGAATTTGGCCAGGGAAGCCTGGTATACGAGGCAAACGGAGCGGGTGGCTCGCTTCTCGATACACCCGGATTGGCGGGACCGCATAACCCACCATGGTTTAATGCTGCTGCCATTGGCAACATGGATAATGATGCCGCTCTTGAGGTCGTTCTGGCTGGTAATGATTTTGTCCGCGTACTCGACAACAATGGTTCTGGTGATCTTGATTTCCTGCCACCCCTTTTCGAATCCTCTCCACTGGGTGGAGGTGTGCAATTCGTCGATGTAACCATTGCGGATGCGGATAGCGACTCGGTAAACGAAATTATTGCTGTGACAGATACCGGACTGGTCTATATGTTCGGACACTCTGTGATTGGAGATGTCAACAGTGCTTTCTCGGCATCCGCATTAGGTATCTATGACACGGGAGCAGATTCGCTGTTGGGTGTGGCTTCATTAGAAGGACCTGCTTTTCACGCTTATGTCACCGGCCGCAATGTATTCTATAACAATTCCTCATTCGACGGGAATGATCCTTCGGCGGGAACCAGTGATGATCAATCGATAGCCACCGACAAGCAAGCTCTGCTTCCAAGTGGAACGGCAACATTCAGCAACTACACCAGTTTCGATCAAGGCATCAACGGAGCCATGATCGACATTCAAAACCTGGCTTTGCCAGGGGCACTAAGCCTATCCGATTTTCAATTCCGAGCGGGCAACGCCGATGAACCTTTTCCTTGGAATTTGGCGCCCCAGCCTGTCAACAATATTGCTGCTGACATACGCCTAGGAGAAGGTGCTTTTGGGTCCGATCGGATCACACTCATTTGGAATGCCAATGACATCGAAAAAGAGTGGCTGG
The DNA here is from genome assembly GCA_963935315.1 of uncultured Planctomycetaceae bacterium. Lineage (GTDB taxonomy): Bacteria > Planctomycetota > Planctomycetia > Pirellulales > Lacipirellulaceae > Bythopirellula. The sequence continues at coordinate 7,014 of CAWWCC010000106.1, forward strand.
AGATTCGAGTCAAGGCCACGGCCAATACGGGACTGGTTTTCGACGATGTCTTTTATGTTGGTAATGCAATCGGTGAAACGGGCAATTCAGCATCCGATGCACTTGTTGATGCAACGGATGTGGCCGACACGATAGCCAATCCCCATGGGCCTTTCGATCAGGCGGCTATTATTGACGCATACGATTTCAACCGCGATGGCCTGGTTACCGCGGCCGACATCTTGATTGCCCGCGACAATGGTAGCACGTCACTAGACGACTTGGAGCTTTTGGTCGCACCGCTTCCCGAAGTTTCGTCCTTCCGCATCGTTGAAGAAAATGGGCATTGGTTGCGGCTGGAAGAATCTGGTGGTACCGGGTGGAACTTTAATTATTTTTCAGACGCGGGCGTAGAAATTGACTCGGCGCTTAGCATCAACATCGACAATTCGCCACTGGACTTTTATCTCGCGGATGAACCGGGTGGAACATTTCTGTTCTTGGCACCCGATGGGCAAGTCATTCCTGATTTACCCCACACAGGAATTAAACCAACCTTTGGAGTGTTCGGCGACATTCTTGCAGAAGACATATATGCCATCGAGCGCAACCCAATGACACACTTTCTGCGGGAGCAAGCAAATGTCAGTGCATCGGCAAGCACCATGTTGCATGCCGCCCAAGGATTCCAAGACATGGATGGCGGCGCGGGCATCATCTTGCATCCCGATCACGATCAGGATCTGGTAACCTTTCCAGGAGATCCTGCGGACCATCCTGACAGCGGGGCCGTTAAGCTGATTGCCTACGGTCAGGGAACTGGCTCACGAGCCAATGCAATCATTTTTTCGACACGCGATGGAGTGAATTCCACAGCCGAGAGAATGGTCATCCAAGACGGCACGGTAAACGTCTTTGGCAACATACACGCCTCAGGCAGTATTACTCCAGGCTCTTCGAGCGGGTTTAAGCAGGATCTAGCAGATCTCAGCTTTGAGCAGTCACTTGAATTGATTCAAAGTTTGGATGCGATCAGCTTTGCATACATCGCAGATCCCAACCAGCCCCGCCTGGGATTTATCGCCGAAGAAGTACCAAAAATCTTTGGTACAGAAAATCGCAAGGGTGTGGATCCCATGGGTATCGCCACCGCGCTGACCGTGATTCTACAGCAGCAGCGCGAGACCATTGATGAGATCACGCAATTGTTAGAGTCCGCTGAGATCGACACGGAAAGCATTCGTACGGCAATATTAGATTTATCCCGTTCACATCCGTCCATTGTCGGGGGGCCTTTAGCAACAGGTTCCTCAGCTGCGAGTTCTTCAATTCTAGGCGCTTCGGTCGGGGCGAGTTCAACAAGCACTGCAGCAGCCAATTCAGAAGGTGTTGCAATTGCCGGCAATTTGTTGGGAAGCGCCAGCAGTAACGCACCCTTGGCTGCATTCTCTCCAGAGAGCATAATTTCCGATCTCGAGTTGCCTGCTTTTGCTGCCAGTACCTCAGATCCAAGTACGGAGCTCACAGCTGCATCTTCTCATTCTAGTTGGGTTGCTGCATCGCACGCAGTGAACCTACCTGTCGTGACTCCCTTCCAAGTCACCGAATCAGGGAACGAGTGGATTGAATTGCAAAACTCCTCTGGTACGAATTGGAATTTTGACCACTTTAGCAACCCTGGCCTGGGAATTGGTTCGGCGCTGAGCGTCAACGTAGACAGCTCGCCCCTCGATTTCTACCTTGCCGATGAAACGGGTGGTGCCAACATCTATCTATGGGAAGATGGACGGGCAATTCCGAATCTTGTACTGACTGGTGACAAGCCCGATTTTGCACTGTTCGGTGATATGTTGGTGGGCGACATTGTGGGAAATGGGCGTGAAGCAATCTCACATTTTCGCCGGGTGGATTCGAACCTGAGTGCCCAAGCTGCCACCGTGCTGTTTTCAGCCGGCCAGGGAATCAATAGTGATACCGACGGCGGTGCAGGGATTTTGTTGCGACCCGATCACCATCAGGATGTGGGCGCGTTTCCGGGTGATGCTACTACAAATAACGAAAGCGGCACCTTGCAGCTCACTGCTTATGGAGTCGGTAGCGGCGCCTACGCCAATGCGATTGTGTTTCAAACACGTGATGGGGTCGACTCTGTCGCCGATCGTATGATCATCAAAGATGGAACGGTTAACGTGTTCGGTGAGGTGGTTGCCTCAGGAACAATCACTTCCGGGTCTTCTCGCGAGATCAAACAAGATATCCAAGAGCTTGCTTACGACCATGCTGCAAAGTTGGTCGAACTGCTGGATGCGGTGAGTTTTGCCTATCACACAAATCCGGAGCAGCCTCGCCTGGGGTTCCTGGCCGAAGAAGTGCCAGAAGAGTTTGGAACAGCAGACCGTAAAGCCGTGGATGCCATGGGCATCACAGCGAGCCTTGTTTCGATTGCTCAACAGCAGCAAGCAGAAATCGACGCACTTTACGAATTGCTGCAACCCATCCAAGTCGGTGCCGGAGTTGATGCCTTGGGAGAAGTTGCTCACTCCTCATCAAACGGGTATGGCAGCAGAACCATGAGTGGTGCTGCAGAGTTGACCACCCTAGTTTCGAGTCTCTCAACATCCAATCACC
>CAWWCC010000107.1:0-9513 GCA_963935315.1 uncultured Planctomycetaceae bacterium
CTGAAAGATAATTATCCAGGTCGAGAAGAAGAGATTTACAAATCCCTGGCAGAATACCAACCCCTGGGTCGCATGGGTAAGCCAGAAGAAATTGCCGCGGCTCTATTGTATTTATGTTCGGACGAAGCTGCCTTTGTGACGGGTTGTGCTTTGTCCATTGATGGCGGAGTCACATCACTGGTCTAGCACCGGTTTTATACCTGGTTTTGAGATGGAGTTCCTGATATGCGCAAGAGTGTGCATGTTGGTTTAGGAGTTAAGAATTAAACATGCCAAAGGACCAACAGTTTCAGCCGCGGACCACGCTCGATAGAATACTTGCCAGACATTCATCAGCGGACTTGCACACCAATCGCCCTGCGATTCAGCGTCAGATCTACGAACACGTGGTTCACCAAATACGTCATGGGCAGTGGGCCTTGGGAGATAAGATTGTAGAAGCTAGTCTTTCGGAGCAATTCGAAACCAGCATCATCGGGGTACGGGCAGCCACAGAACCACTGATTGCTGAGGGTTGGGTCGAAAGAATTCCCAATCGGGGTCTTTTTGTCAAAGATTACAGTCTGGATCAGATCAAGTATATCTATGGTGTGCGTGAAATGTTCGATGCTGAGGCAGCACGGATTGTGGCGCCAGCCATTAAGGATGAACAATTGAACGATCTTGAAAGTCTGAATCAAGTTATCGAAGACGCTCTCAATAGTGAGGATTTTCATGCCGCCCGAGATGCGGACGCTCATTTTCATCGATTGATGGTCCATGCGGTGGGCAATCCGAAGTTGGTAGAGATGTTTGAGCCCGTATTGATGATGACACTTGGATCGTTACTTCCCATGGAAGATGAGTTGCCTTATGACGTGGAAGCGACTCGAAAAATGCTCAGCGTAGCAGGTCATAAGCAGATTTGTTCAGCGCTGGCTCAACAAGATGCTCTCCGCGCAGATCAGTTGGCCCGCGAGCATGTCCGTGCTGCTTGCTTGACCTCTGCCAAACTCTACGAATTCCGCCGTCAGCGTCGGGCAGCGGATTAGTTTAAAATCATTAGATTGCCGGATCCGCCGAGCAAGGTTTTGCCAACTTGTAATATCCAGAAGTCTGGCGACATCTGCTACTGCGGTCAGGTGGGGTCAGCACTGCGTTGTAGAAAGTTGCTCTATGTCGCATCCGGCAGGATCATGGGTCGAAACTGGCAACCATCGACAAAGACATCAAAAAAGTCGGGCATCGTTTCCAGTTCAACGTGTTGAATGGTTTGAATGAGAGCTTCAATGGCTTCTCGTTTTTGACGAGATAAGAGCATCCTGCGCGCACCCTCGGCAGCAGCATTCCCCACCTTTTTGATGCGATCCGGTGGTACGGGAGCGATAAATCCGATTTCGGCGGCTGACGCCGAATCGACGTAGTTTGCAAATCCGCCTGCCAGGTAGAGTTGATCAATATCGTTGGGGCTAATACCCAATTTGCGCATAAGAAGGATCTGGCCACAGTAGTTGGCCGCTTTCGCCTGGGCCAAATGACTTGCATCCTCTCGCGAAAAAGTTATGCCATGCTCGGGGACCACCGAGAGCTCATTCTTTTTGTCCGCAAACACGCCCATAGGCGTCATGAGATCATGTCGGCGCAACTCTGCAAGCAAGTCAATCAGGCCTGAGCCACAGATGCCCTGAGGATCACTTGTACCAATCGTATCGTACTCGAATCCCGAATTGCCGTATCGGAAAGACTCGATAGCTCCCTGGCACCCAGGCATCCCGAACTGTACCAATCCACCCTCGAAAGCAGGGCCTGCCGGACAGGAGGCAGCCAGCAATTGTCCTTGGTGGCGTAAAATCACTTCGGTATTGGTTCCTGCATCGACTAGCATGACCGTTTTGTTGCTTGCAGGCATATCGATGGCCACAAGATCGGCCACGATATCTCCTCCCACATGACTGGCAATCAAAGGCGCTCCGAAAACGCGGGCATTTTTATTGGCCCGGATACGCAGACTCCGTGTGGACTTTGTCAGGGCCGTCGAGGAACGTTTGCCGGCCAGGTATTCGTTTTCGATATCCGATTTGTAAGGCTTCTGTCCCACCGATTGAACATCAAGATTAAAAAAGAGTTCACGCATGGTCGTGTTGCCGACAACGACCAATTCATAGATGGTGCGCCAATCATAACCGGACTCAGCACACATGAGCTGAATTTCTGTATTGAGCGTGTTGATGATGGAACGGTGCAATTCACCTGCGAAGGGACCTGAGTCGTAGCTGATACGATTCATGATGTCACTGCCTCCAAACCGCTGCGGGTTTTCAAAGGCTGTGGAGCAGATTTGTTGGCCGGACTCTAAATCCACTAGTTCAACAACGACCGTGGTAGTTCCTAAATCCATCGAGAGTCCTAGAATCTTGCCACGGTAGGAATCGATGGATTCGTCTCCATACATGACTTGATCCCCCTGGCGTGTGACCATGGGGTCTATTCCATCAAGAGTGGACTTGATCGATGTCAATATTTGGGGAGATCGTCTTAGCAGCGCAAATTCGATATCAGCAGCGTTTTCCAGGATCGTTGCTTGACAGGCAAGTCGATAATTCTCGGCTAAGAAGGCTTCGTCTTCTGTGCGTGGTGAGAGTCCTTCGTGACCTCGACGCACTTCAACAATACATTCATGGCAGTGACCCGTGCGTCCACAAGAAGTAGGTACGCGTACTGCAAGTTCGTCTGCATGATCAAATAAGGTATTGCCCACACACAAGGGCGTAGCATTGCCGCTGTGGCTGACAACCGCACCAGAATCCGATTCTGCCTGCAGCTGTTTCCTCATGTTTTGGTAACCGTCAGGATCGATTTCCCAAGCGCTACGATAGTCGAGCTTATCATCACTCGTGCACAGAATGATGCCGTCGGAGTGGTTTTGGTAGCGGCAGCCAAATTTGGCAGTACATTCATTGCGTACGTTTTTGTAGGGGCAGCGATAGCGGGCTTGTTTTTCAGCATGTTCGGCCATCTGGCTGTAGATTTTGCCGAGTTTTTCCAGGCTCTTTTCGTAGGCTTCCCGGTCTATTTTCTTCATGGATTAACATAATCCGATCAACCGTTTGCGGTCACTAACTGCTTAGCAGCCTCAACGCATTCAATCGCAGTTTCGCCATACAAATCGGCACCCATGTCATCCGCAAACTCGGGAGTCACTGGGGCCCCACCCACCATGAATCGAACATCATCTCTCAGGTCAGCATCGATAAAGGCTTCAATCGTGCGACCCATATTGGGCATCGTTGTGGTTAGCAGAGCAGACATGCCAATCACGCCGGACTCGTGCTCTTCAAAGGCATCTATAAAGTCATCGGGCGAGACGTCGACTCCCAGATCGATCACTTCAAAACCTGCACCTCGCAGCATCATAATGCAAAGGTTTTTACCGATGTCGTGTAAGTCGCCTTTGACCGTACCCATGATTACCCGGCCTACCGGATCAATTCCGGATTCGGAGAGTATGGGTTCAATGTGTTTCATCCCGGCTTTCATGGCTCGAGCACTTGCCAGAACTTCAGGGACAAACACAAAATTATCGCGGAACTTGATGCCGACCAATCCCATTCCAGCAATTAAGCCATTGTCCATTATCTCGGTTGCTTCGGTGCCTCCCTCGAGCGCGTCAAGCGTGAGTTGATCGACTTGCTCATGGAAACCCTGAATAACCCCTGCGGCTATTTCTTGCATAGGAGGCGAAGTTCCGACATAGAGGTCGATCATCTCCTGCCGTTCGTCTTCGCGTTCGACATACTCCTCAACCTGTTCTCGAATCGTATCATGCTGGATGTCACTGAGTTCTGCCATGGAAGTACCGTGTAATTTAAAGATAGACTGTTGGTTTAAGGTTATTTCTTCATTCGCAATTGGTTAGGGATAACAAACAGATCTACTGCACCGCCTTTGCAAAGGCACGTACATGATCTGGGCTGGTGCCACAGCAACCACCCACAACATTTGCGCCCGCCTCAACCAAGGCGGGCAACTGTGCGGCCATGACTTCGGGCTGATCTGGATAAACGATCTCACCACTGACAATGTTCGGGATTCCTGCATTCACATGCGTAAGGATTGGACGAGTCGTGGCACTGCGCATGGCCGTAATAATTTCGATCATGGCTGATATGGGTAGGCCACAATTGCTACCCACGATATCGGCTCCAGCCTCGCCTAGTTTTTCAGCAGCGACCTCTGGCGTTATTCCCATCATCGTGAAGTAACCACGAGGCCCTTTATCGAAACAGAGGGTGGTAATCACAGGTAGCCCTGTCGTGTCTTTGGAGGCTTTGAGTGCCAACGTCGTTTCGCCCAGATCGCTCATGGTTTCGATACAGATTGCATCGACACCACCTGCCGCCAAACCACGTGCTTGCTCACAAAAGACTTCATACATGGCTTCTTCTGTGGCCGTTCCGTTGGGCTCAAGGAACTCTCCGGTTGGGCCTATTGAGCCTAGGACATAACAACCTGCAGGTGCCGCCTGGCGTGCTAATTCGGCTCCCTTGCAATTCAGCTCTTCGACACGATCTCCCAGATCGTATTTGGCGAGCATATAGCGACTACCGCCAAAGGAGTTCGTCTCGACCATGTTGGAGCCAGCTGCAAAATAATTGGCTGCCATCTGCCCGACAACTTCGGGATGCGTATCGTTCATTAACTCGGGGCAACCACCCGGTTCAAGCCCATGTTCTTGTAAATAAGTACCGGTAGCCCCATCGGACAGAAGGACTGAGCCAGTAGCAAGTTGTTCGAGAAGTGTACTCATGGGAATAAATGTCAGAATAAAAGGTATTGTTGTACAAGCTCAAAACGACACCCAGCAAACCCCAGCGATGCTCACTCAGCATGCTGACGATGCCAGTCTTGGACGGCCTGTGGGATCTCTTTGAGGTTCTCGATGGGAGTTTGAAGTGGAATGGCACATTCAGGGCCAACGAGTTGGATGCCGGCGTCGAGATTTTTGTAAACCTCTTCGCGAACCGTTTCTGGTCCTTTGGAATAAAGTGTTTCTGGATTATTGATATTGCCAACGAGTGCAATGCGGTCCTTGACGGCATCTCTGGACTCGTCAGCACCATTCTTGGAATCGTAATGGAAAGCGGCCATGCCCGTTTCGGCTATAAAGCCCATGCGGTCAACGGTCCGTCCGCAGATATGAAGAATGATGGGAATGGGAATGTCGTCTACTAATTGGGTGTGCATTTCCTTGAGAAAGCGGTCGTAATATTCGCCGCTAACCAGATCGCCCGTTGCATGATCAGGTATTGTGACCGCGTCGGCACCGGCATCGATCTGGGCACGACCATATTGGATGGTGGCTTCTTTCATTTTCTCGAGGCATTTCATCGTTTTGCCTGGGTCGTCGTACGACATAAGCAAGAACTTCTCTACGCCAAAACAGTGGTAGCCAAGTGACCAGGGTCCCATGGTTTTACCAACGATGGCTACCTCGTCACCGAACTCCTTACGTAATATTTTGATGGCATCCAGCACACATTTGGTATCGGGGTGGGTCAAAAAATCGCTTGGTATTTTGATGTCCTCGGGCTCCGACCAGATTGGCTCACTCATGCGTACGGTGGGCCAATTGTCTTTTTCTTCCCATTGCATTTTGCATCCCAGGGCAGATGATTCCTGGATAATGGAGAAGACGGGCATGATCGAATCAAAACCCAACTCGGTGTAACCGGTAGCTGCCAGACGTGCCATCTTTTCTGGATTGCGATTGCCGTCTGGGAAATGAGCATCGACCAGGTCCATCAATTCCACCGTTGCAACTGACGTAGGATTGCAAACGGGCGTGCGATCGACCGGTTCGCGCCGTAAAGCAGCCAGCACACGTTGACGACTTGTCATGGATGGGACACTAGGCATGTCAGAAATCTCAGTTTTGAGTAGGGGGACTATTGTTGGCTAGGCGGGGCCAAAACGCCGCGACCTGAAGACTGTTCTTCTTCGCGCATCGCTGCACGAACATTCTGGGCACGGTATGTCAGGATGCCGATTACTTCATGGTGGTCGGCACCGCAGGGAAATTGCACGGTTCTCTGTTCGCCATCGACTGGATTCATTTCACAAAGCTTGGCAAAACCACGCGCCAACGCAGCCGCCCGTTTTGTAGCGGTCTCCTCGTCAGCGAGAGCTTGAATATGGTACTTGCCATTTCCCAAGCTGGCAGCTTCCAAATCGCCATTGGCTTTCTTGTCGAAGGCGCGCAATGGTTTGGGTTGCAGAGGTGCGCCGGTCTCAAGTTTGCAAAGATCCAAAAAAGATCGCTTCAGGGCTCGCAGGTGGTCTTGCCCACAAGAAAACTTGAGCCAGTTCGTATCGGCATCAACGGCTTCTAAACCCAGCATGGTTACCAAAGCCTGGCGGATGTATTCGACACGTTCGCTCGCTGCCTTGCTGTCTGCGTAGGTGTGCACCAGGAATTGTGGCCCCTGATTCGTCTCCTGGCGATAAAGTCCCAAGGAGATGTCCTGGCAATATTTATCCATCGAATGGATCTCTATGCGCTGGCCAAGATCAAGTGTTTTGCTCATAACTACTATCGTTTATTGTTGAAGAGGAAATTTGATACGGTTGAGCGATACGATATGAGTTCCAAGTTTAGGATTGCCAAGTTGCCAAGATGTAATGCGAATGGTTGAGACTGCAGTGGGATACGTGGCCAAGTGGCTTGTGACGGCCATATTGCCCGAGTAGTATTTACATCTTATAAGATTTACCCCAAGGTTTCCACACCCGGAATGGGCATTTCTTGGCCGGTCAAATCGTTAGAATAGGACCATGTTCACACATATCGACCATATCAATATCGTTGTGAGTTGCCTGAATGAAGCAAAAGCCTTTTTTCAGGAGTGTGGTTTTGCTCTCGAGGACGAGGCCGATCTGGAAGGAGATTGGATATCTGCCATTGTGGGGTTAGCTGGGGTGCGTGCTCGGTATGCCAAGCTTTCTCTCTCAGGAAGTCGTACCAAGCTTGAATTGATGGAATATGCCTCGCCACCTTCGCAACGAGATCCGGATATGTCCAAAGCAAATCAGTTGGGCTACCGCCATATCGCCTTCGAGGTTGCAGACATCGTGTCAGTCGTCGATAAGCTCACATCGCGTGGTATCGAAATGCTTAGCGAAATCCAGACCTACGAAGCAACCGGCAAGAAGCTCGTCTATTTTTACGGTCCTGACAAGATCCTGCTAGAACTGGCGGAATACCCGAAGTGCGATCCATCGGCAATGAAGAAAGATAATTCATGACGCATTCGGTCGTTGGCAAATCGATCCATGACATTGAGACCCCTGCGTTACTACTTGATCTTGATGCGAGTGACCAAAACATTGCACGCATGGCGTCCTTCTTTGTGGATCGACATGCGAAACTCCGGCCACATTTCAAAAACCACAAATGTACAAAACTTGCTCAGCGGCAGTTGGCTGCCGGATCTCAAGTGGGCATGACCTGTGCCAACATTACAGAAGCAGAAGTATTGGCCAGCAGTGGTGTCAAGAATATCCTGATTGCCAATCAAGTTGTCGGAAAGAGTAAACTCGAGCGTCTTGTTCAAATAGCCGACAAGTGCACCATGGCCGTGGCAGTGGATAATTTATCACAAGCCACTGCCTTATCCGCTGCCGCTACCCATCGGAATGTCGTCATCGATCTGCTCATTGAAGTTGACATAGGTATGGGGCGATGCGGTGTCGATCCAGGAAAACCGACCCTTTTGCTGGCCCAACAAATTCTCGATCTGCCAGGAACCAGATTTCGCGGTTTACAGGCCTACGAAGGGCACTGTGTTTATGTGAATGATTTTGCCAAGCGGTCCCAGCAGGCTTTGCAGTCGATGATGCTAGGAGTAGAAACACGCCAGCTTTTGGAAGAGAACGGAGTTCAAGTCGATGTACTGAGTGGATGCTGTTCGGCAAATTATCAGATCACGGGATGCCTGGAAGGCGTTGATGAAGTCCAAGCAGGAACCTATGCCACCATGGATTGGCGCTATCATCAGTTGGTGCCAGAATTTGAAATTGCACTATCGATTCTTTCCACGGTGATAAGCAGTCGCCCGGATCAGGTTGTTCTTGACGTGGGCGCAAAGGGAATAGGTGCCGAATTTGGGATCCCCAGAATCAAGAACGAGCCTGATATCGAAATTCCGTTTTTTGGCGCTGAAGAGCATCTTGTCGTGCGCCAGATTCCTGCCTGGCAAGTCGGTGAAAAAATCGAAGTCCATGCCAGCCATGCATGTACCACATGCAATCTCTATCCACAGATTTTTGTTCATCAGCAGGGGCATGTTGTCGATGTCTGGCCCATTGATGGTCGGCTCGGCAGGGGATAACCTATGCATTTATTGTTTCTCGGAATCCAAGCAGGAAGTTGTGAACTATTCGGGCTGTCTCCTTGGATGCAAACCAATCCGAGGGAGTTGGTCCAACAAAAGGCTCTTTACCTCTTTTTCTACAGCCAATCTTTTCGAGGGTTAGTACGATGACAATGACAATGGATATGCTAATCGGCTCGGACGCACGCACTGCACAATCGGATGAATGGATTGATGTTGTAAATCCGGCAACGGAGTCGGTTCATGCACGAGTTCCAAATGCAGATGTTGCGGATGTTGGTGAGGCAGTTCAAATAGCCCGTCAGGCGTTTGAAGATGGGCCCTGGTCCAAAATGATGCCAAGTGAGCGTGGCAAATTGCTCTACAAATTGGCAGAACTGATCACGACAAATACCAACGAAATTGCCCTCATGGATACCCAGGATATGGGCAAACCCTATGTGCATTCGCGTGATCATGATTTGCCCATGTGTGCCGAGTTCATGTTGTTTTTTGCGGGAATCTGCGATAAGGTTCGCGGCAGCCAGATTCCACTTGGACCAGGCAAGCACGTCTATACCATTCGTGAGCCGATGGGGGTTGTCGCGGGGATTCTTCCCTGGAATTTCCCGGCGGTGTTGGCGATTCAAAAACTTGCGCCGGCATTGGCCTATGGCAATGTGATTATCCTCAAACCGGCCGAACAGTCACCACGGTCCGCCATTCGGATTGGACAGCTCGCTCTTGAAGCGGGTATTCCACCGGGTGTGGTGAATGTGGTTACTGGTGACGGTCGTGCGGGAGCCGCTCTTTGCGAACATCCGGGTGTCGACAAGATCTCTTTTACCGGATCTACCGAAGTTGGCAAAGCGATCATGAATGCTGCCAGCAATAACATTCAAAAAGTTACGCTAGAACTTGGCGGCAAGACGGCCAATATTATTTGTGCGGATGCCGATCTGGATGCGGCCCTTGCTTCAACGGTGATGACGAGCTGTTACAATTCGGGCCAGATATGCACGACCGGTTCGCGCCTGGTGACTCACCGCAGCGTTCACGACGAATTTATAGATCGACTTAAAGAAAAATTGGATCGTCTCCGTATCGGAGATCCCATGCATGACGAAACCAAGCTAGGACCCATCGCTGTCTCTTATACACATCT
>CAWWCC010000108.1:0-9380 GCA_963935315.1 uncultured Planctomycetaceae bacterium
AGATAGGAGTCCGTCTCGTGGGCTCGGAGATGTGTATAAGAGACAGTCATCAATCGCAATAATCGGCTCAAAAAGCTGGTCGACCTCAATGCTCCCGAGGTTATTATCCGTAACGAAAAACGGATGCTCCAGCAATCGGTCGATGCATTGTTTGATAATAATCGCTGCAAGCGACCCGTGTTGGGAAGTAGCAACCGTCCCTTGAAGTCGCTGACCGATATGATTAAAGGCAAGCAAGGTCGGTTTCGTGAAAACCTGCTTGGCAAGCGTGTTGACTACTCCGCTCGTAGTGTGATTGTGGTAGGCCCGCGTCTCAAACTGCATCAATGCGGATTGCCTAAAAAGATCGCCTTGGAACTCTACCAGCCGTTTATCATCCGACGGCTCAAAGAGTTGGGCCATGCAGACACGATTAAATCTGCCAAGAAAATGCTCGAGCGCAAGGATGAAGAAGTTTGGGATATTCTGGAAGAGGTCATCACCAACCATCCGGTGTTGCTGAATCGTGCTCCCACCTTGCATCGTATGGGCATCCAGGCCTTTGAGCCCACATTGGTTGAAGGAAATGCTATCACATTACATCCGCTTGTTTGCAAGGGTTTTAATGCTGACTTTGATGGTGATCAGATGGCCGTTCATTTGCCATTGTCGATTGAGGCGCAAGTGGAAGCGCATACGTTGATGATGAGTACCCACAACATCTTCAGCCCTTCCAACGGCTCACCGATTATCAGCCCCTCGCAAGACGTCGTGATGGGAAGCTACTACCTAACCATGAACGTTCCCGATTCCAAGGGTGACGACATGGCATTCAGTTCGCTGGAAGAAGTGGAGACTGCATACAGTTCAGGTAAAGTTGGTACGCATGCACGTATTAAAGTTCGTCTACCTAACAACCGTTGTCTTCGTGAAAACATGGGCCAGCAGGATAGTTTCGGTAGTCGTGTTGATACGACTGTGGGTCGCGTCATCTTCAACATGATCCTGCCTAAGGGAATGCCGTTTTACAACATAGCACTACGATCCAGTGAATTGGCTAAAGTCATTTCTGACTGTTACGAATTCATTGGACGTCGTGCTACGATCGAACTCCTGGACGACATGAACCAGCTTGGGTTCCGCCAAGCAACTCTTAGTGGTTTGTCATTCGGAACCGATGATCTGATTACACCCGAAACCAAGGGTAAAATTATCGGCGAGGCGGACAAGACCGTCATGAAGTTCAATAAGCTATTCCAAAGAGGTGTTATTACGGAAGTGGAACGCTACAACCAGATTCTCGATGCCTGGACACACGCGCGTGAACAGATCACTGCAGAGATGATGGTTGGCTTGGAAAATGACTACCGTACAGACGGCTATGTGAATCCGATCTACTTAATGGCACACTCTGGTGCTCGTGGTGGTGTCGAACAGATGCGTCAGTTGGGGGGCATGCGCGGATTGATGGCAAAGCCATCGGGTAAAATTATCGAGACCCCCATTAAGGCAAACTTCCGCGAAGGTCTGACCGTACTTGAATACTTCAGTAGTACGCATGGTGCTCGCAAGGGCTTGGCGGATACGGCATTGAAGACCGCTGACTCGGGTTATCTCACACGTAAACTGGCTGACGTTGCTCAAAATGTTGTGATCACCTGCGATGACTGTGGCACAACCCAAGGGATCACCAAGGGAATTATTTATCGTGGTGAAAAGGTTGAGGTAAGTTTAGCCGAATCGATCAAAGGTCGAGTCAGTCGAACAAATATTGTCAATCCGATTACCGACGAGGTCATTGTCGCCGAAAACGAAATGATCACGTCCGACATAGCTCGCCAAATCGAGGAACTCGGCCTCGAAAAAATCCAAGTTCGCAGCCCCATGACGTGCGATGCTTCGCTGGGAATTTGCCGCAAGTGCTACGGCATGGATTTGTCGACAGGATCGCAGGTAGAAGAGGGAATGGCCGTTGGTATTATAGCTGCTCAAAGTATTGGAGAACCGGGCACCCAGTTGACAATGCGTACATTCCATATTGGTGGTGTTGGTCAGCGTGATGTTGAAGACAGCGATATCAAGTCGAAGAAGGGTGGTATTGCCAAGTTCGCCCGCTTGAAAGTGGTTCGCAACGATGCTGGAAATCTAGTCGTCTTGGCTCGAAACGGTGAGATTTCTCTGGTCGATGATCGTGGTCGAGAAGTCGAAAAATTTGAAATTCCTGCCGGGGCTACTCTGCGTGTCGAAGAAAACGATACGGTTAAAGCGGGAGAAACGGTCTGCGAATGGGATCCGCACAGTATTCCCATTTTGGCTGAAACCGGTGGTAAGATCCGCTTTGAGGATCTGGTCGATGGCGAAACCATTCGTGGCGAGGTCGATCCGAGTGGCAAGACACGCTTCGTGGTTATTGAGCATAAGGGGGACCTGCACCCGCAGATCGTTGTTGAAGATCCGAATGACGGCAAGATTCTGGATTTCTATTACATGCCAGAGCGTGCCCATCTGGAAGTCACCGAAGGAGAGCTCATCACACCTGGTGCACTAGTAGCTAAGACTCCGCGTGAAGCATCCGGAACGCAGGACATTACGGGTGGTTTGCCCCGCGTCACAGAAATTTTTGAGGCGCGTAAGCCGAAAGATCCCGCTGTGATTGCTGAGATTGACGGTGTCGTAGAGATCTTGGGTGAGAAAAAACGCGGCAAACGATCTATTATTGTCCGTAGCGAAACGGGAATTGAGCGTGAACACTTGGTTACGCATAGTAAGCATTTGCGTGTTCATGCGGGAGACATTGTTCGAGCGGGTGAGGCCTTAGTGGATGGGCCCCTGGTTCCTCACGATATCCTGCGAATCTCTGGCGAAGAGGCAGTACAGCAATATTTGACACGCGAAATCCAAAATGTTTATCGCAGTCAACGTGTCGAGATCAATGACAAGCACATTGAAATTATTGTCTCACAGATGTTGCGTAAGGTGCTTGTTGAATCGCCTGGAGATACAGATTTGTTGCCAGGTAGTGTCATTGATAAGTTTGATTTCCGTCAAGCAAACGGAAACTTGACAAATTGCTTGCGTATAACTCACACGTGCGATAGTGAGTTTATGGAAGATGCAGTTGTTCCCAAAAAAGTGCTTGAGCAGGCCAATGCTCAAATCGAAGCTCTGGGTGGCCAAGTTGCCAAGGGGTCGAAGCCCAAGATGGCGACAGCCAGTACGCAGTTGCTTGGAATTACCAAAGCTTCTGTGCAAAGCTCTAGCTTTATTTCAGCTGCCAGTTTTCAGGAGACGACGAAGGTGCTTACCGAAGCAGCTTTGGCAGGTCGTACCGACTACCTGGTAGGCTTGAAAGAAAACGTAATCCTGGGTCATTTGATTCCAGCGGGCACAGGTTTTCGAACGATTCAGGAATCGGAAGTTCGTATTCACGCCGCGGCTCTGGAAGAGTTGGCAGCCGAGAAGGAGCGTGTCCTGGAAAAATCATTCCCACTCTTGGAGTCGGCCCTGCAATCAGGGCAGGATGGAATACCCAGTAGTAATGGCGAAGAGGCCTTGGAGCCTCCTCAAGCGCCCATGGCGGAGATTCCCTCGAGTTTGGACGCGTTGATGGGTGCGATGGCCGAAACTCCAGCGGAGCCTCCACTTGCCCCAGAAGGCCCCATCATTGGGGAAAACCCAGTAGGCTTCGAGAATCCTGCTACGACAGAACCTCCAGTCATAGCAGAAAACCCAATGATTGCAGACACGCCCGAGTTACCACCAGAAGATATCGGTTTGGCAGATATCGGTTTGCCTGAGGTGCCTCCCCCGGAGACATCACTAGGTAGTCATGAACACCCGGAGCCGCCACCGCCGCCTCAACAGGAGGGGAATCCTGGGGGAGACCTTCCAGGCTAGTCGAGAAGGGGATGGCTAGGACCATAGATAGGGGCAAGATGCTACCGCATTGACATGACCAACCAGTGGGGTAAATTGATAGGTCCGTTTAAATGGATGCGCTGCCACAGTGAAGGAAAGCCCTGGGTGGCGCAGGGTTACCAGAAGGAACAGTTACGGTAGGAAGAGTTGGTTGAAGCAACGGATTTTGATAGCACGTAGTAATAGCCATTAGAAAGATCGTTTAGAAAGACAGACGTAGATGCCAACCATTAACCAGCTTGTCAAAAAGAACCGCAAGAAAAAGCGCAAGTTTAGTAAATCCCCTGTACTGAACCAGTGTCCGCAGAAGCGGGGCGTATGCTTGCAAGTTCGAACCATGACGCCGAAGAAGCCTAACTCCGCACTCCGTAAGATTACGCGTGTGCGACTTTCGAATGGTAAAGAAGTCACGGTTTACATCCCTGGCGAAGGCCATACTCTGCAAGAGCATAGTATTGTTCTCGTGCGAGGTGGACGTGTGCGTGATCTTCCAGGTGTACGTTATCAGGTTGTCCGTGGTGCGCTCGACACATTGGGTGTCGAAGGCCGCAAGCAGTCACGTAGCCGATACGGTGCCAAAAAGAGTTAAGAAGGGTTTCGCCTATCAGCTGACAGCTGGCAGCTGGCAGCTTCGTACTTTTGATCCAGTCCCCATCAACAACCAACTGCTGATAGCTCAAGGCTGACAGACTAAAATCATGGCACGCATTACCGCAAGTCGCAAACAACTTAGGCCCGATCCGAAATGTGGGTCACTTTTGGCTAGCAAGTTCATCAATTGTTTGATGAGCGATGGCAAGAAGAGTGTTGCCCAGAATGTTTTCTACGATTGTCTGGATACGATCAAAGAACGCATGCCGGACGAGGAGCCGATTGAAGTATTTACGCAGGCCATCGAAAATGTAAAGCCTGCTATCGAGGTACGCTCGAAGCGCGTAGGTGGTGCCGCCTATCAGGTTCCGATGCAAGTCAACCGGGTCCGGCAGCAGTCTTTGGCGTTTCGCTGGATTATGCTGGCTGTTCGTGACAAAAAGGGTCGTCCTACGGCAATCAAGCTGGCCGATGAATTAATCGCCGCTTACAACCGTGAAGGCGCCGCGATGACACGGCGTGAAAATGTCCACCGAATGGCGGATGCGAATAAGGCGTTCGCGCATTTTGCGTGGTAATGAGAAGAAGGAGTAAATGTCGGGGGTTAGAGGCAGGGGTTCGCAAGGACCCTCACCTCCGACCCCCGTTTTTTATGCGCATACTTCTGGTGTCCAAGTTTAAGAGCCATGTCAGCCGACCTTACTAAAATCCGAAACATAGGCATTATTGCCCATATCGATGCTGGCAAAACAACAGTCACCGAGCGAATGTTGTATGTAAGCGGTTCGAAACATCGTGCTGGTGAAGTCGACCGGGGTACAACGACGACGGATGACGATGCAGAGGAAGCTGAGCGTGGAATCACGATTTATTCTGCGTGTGTTGCATTCGCTTGGAAAGACGTTCAGATCAATCTCATCGACACGCCCGGGCACGTAGATTTCACAGCTGAAGTCGAGCGGAGTTTGCGCGTGCTCGATGGGGCAGTCATCGTCTTTAGTGCGCGTGAAGGT
Source organism: uncultured Planctomycetaceae bacterium (assembly GCA_963935315.1). Lineage (GTDB taxonomy): Bacteria > Planctomycetota > Planctomycetia > Pirellulales > Lacipirellulaceae > Bythopirellula. The sequence goes on from CAWWCC010000108.1 coordinate 5,502, forward strand.
GTAGAAGCACAGAGCGAAACAGTTTGGCGACAAGCCGATAAATACAAGGTTGCCCGCATTGCCTTTATCAACAAGCTGGATCGTGAAGGTGCCAATTTTGATGCCGTGTTTGAAGAAATGCGCACACGTTTGAATGCGAATCCGGTTGCTTTGCAGATTCCTGTAGGCCAAGGGCCGGCGCATATCAGCAATCCATTTCGTGCTGTGATCGATCTGATTGACGAAACGATGCACACATTTCCTGAAGGTAAAGAGGGTCGAGCAGTAGAAGTGGGACCCATCCCTGAGGAGCTGGCCGACAGTGCGACTCTCTGGCGTGAGCAAATGATCGGTGAACTTGCCAATTATAGCGATGAATTGATGGAACTGGCGCTGGCTGAAGAGCCGATTCCTGCCACTTTGATTCATCAGGTTGTGCGTGAAGCAACGGTTCACCAACTCATTCAACCCGTGCTCTGCGGATCAGCGCTGCATGGGATGGGTGTGCAACCTCTCCTAAACTCTGTGGTGGATTACCTGCCCAACCCACTCGAAAAACCACCCGTCACCGGATTTGATGCGACGAAGAAAAGTTCTAAAGCCAGGAAGCGAGAAGGAGATGGATCATCCCCGTCGATAAGCCGCAAGCCAGATCCTCAGGAACCGTTCTGTGGACTGGTATTTAAGATATTGCCTTTTAAGACGGGCGATTTGTCATGGGTTCGTATTTATTCGGGCACGCTCAAAGGCAATAGTCGGGTATTAAACTCGGCCCGTGATAAAAAGGAAAACGTCGCGCAGCTTTGGCAAATACATGCCAGCAAAAAAGAAGAGCAACTGCAATCTGCGCAGGCGGGTGACATCGTGGGTATCATTGGTCTCCGGGATTCAGTGACGGGCGATACATTGTGCGATGCCAGGGCTCCGATAGTCCTCGAGTCGATTGAATTTCCCGAAACGGTTATTTCAATGGCAATCGAGCCAGAAAGCACCGCCGACAAGAAGAAGTTGGCCGATGCGCTTGATATGCTGCGGAAGCAAGATCCCACATTTACGGCGATAGAAAACGAGGAAACGGGCCAGACACTCATCAGCGGCATGGGCGAATTGCACCTCGAAGTCATTCAGCATCGCCTGGAGCGTGACTTTAAGCTCAATGTGAAAGTGCACAACCCTCGCGTAAGCTATCGCGAAACTATCAAAAACAGCGTGGAAGTTACTGGCGAATGCAACCGCCAAATCAATGGAGTTCAGCATACGGCAAGTGTGCTGTTAAGAGTGGAGCCATTCGATACACGTGGTGGTGGTGTCATGGTCAGTAACTCTCTCGATCATGGCTTACCGAATGAAATGCTCACCACCGTTCTTGAAGAATTAGAAATAGCAGGACAGGGAGGTGGTGTCGTAGGCTTTCCGTTGATGCGTATTAAGGTGACATTGCTTTCTGGTGAGATGCATGAAACGGATTCCACAGAGATTGCCTTCCGCACAGCAGTCAGTTTGGCCCTCGATACTGGTTTACGAGAAGCGGGCACCGTTTTACTTGAACCGATTATGCAACTCGAAATAAGCACACCGGACGAACATGTTGGTGACCTGGTTGGCGATTTGCAACAGCGTCGTGCGATCATCCATCAAACCCAGAGCCGTGGCACGCTTACGGTACTACATGCCGACGCACCCTTAGCTGAATTATTCGGCTATTCCAGCGCCATGCGCAGTTTGAGCCAAGGCCGGGCCAGCTGTTCGATGACGCCCAGTACTTATTCTGCAGCACCAGACGAAGTACTGAAGAAGTTTCTCTGAGAAGACATTGCTGTCTCTTCCAGAAGTGAATCCATGGCTGGAGAGTGGGCATCCAGCCGATCCGATCTGGCGGAGAAAATCTGTTACCAGCTGCAGGCAGATGGCCAGAGTGGCATTCGTCCGGATACTCAAATATCCATCTCAATCGTAACGGGTGCGTGATCACTGACCAGAAGGCCTGCCTGGCGATGCGTGATGGCTTTAGAGAATCGCTGACGGGCCGCAGTGTTTGCCAGCAGATAATCGATGCGCCAACCACGATCCAGCTCCCGCGCGCGGCCTCGATTTGACCACCAGGAATAAGGACCGTCGATGTCTCCAGCATACTGGCGGACTAAGTCATGCCAGCCCGAATCGAGGAGTCTTCCGAACCACTTTCGCTCGTGTGGCAGGAAACCTGAGTTCTGCGCATTCCCCTGGGCATAGAAGATGTCTTTTGTCGTATGCGCGATATTAAGATCGCCACCCAATACCGACAGTCGGTCACCCGACAGCTGCCGGGTCGCCCAATGCCGAAACCGCCGCATCCACCGTTCTTTTTCGATTTGTCGCTCCGGGCTGCTGGAACCCGATGGCAGATAGACACTGGCCACCTGGAGCATGCCCATTCTTATGCATATCAAACGCCCTTCCAGATCGGAGTCGGACTTGCCCAGTCCAGTATGTAGAAGCTCAGAGGGCTGGCGGGTCCAGATGGCCGTCCCGGCATAGCCCTTTTTTTGAGCCGGGTTCCAGTGCACATGCCAGCCTTTGGGTTGGGCCCACTCCTGGGGAAGTTGCTCTGGTAAGGCCCTTACTTCCTGGAGCAGGAGTACATCGGGACGAATCAGTTCCAGCTGCTGGGCAAACCCTTTGCGGAGAGCTGCCCGTAATCCGTTGACATTCCAGGTGGTGATACGCATAGCGAAGCGAGTCTCTTTGGCAAGGCAAGCGATTGCTTGCCCAAGCAAGGAAGCACATGCCCCACGTTCGTCCTTAATTACTAGGTGTTTTAGGTCTATATCCGCCCCTAGTTTGCCCACCTGTCTGGATCAATGAGAGAGACGATCCTCCTGACAATAGGGCACAATCGATCCAGCTTACCAAGTCCACTACCAAAGTTCACTGGCGGGTGTGAGCCAGCTGGCGATTTTTCTAGCTTCCAGGGCTGCCAAGCCATTGACGTAGCGGGCTCACATCCTTAAAATCTGCGATTCGTCACTACTCGTAGTGGCGAGGCAGCGTTCTTTGAAACTTTGGTCCAGGTAAGCCGTTAGGGAGACTAATCGTGCCCGCGTCGAAGGAAGTAATACGAATCCGAATGGAGGCGTACGATCACTCGGTCTTGGACCAAAGTGCAGCCGACATTGTAGACACGGCTAAGCGGACCAACTCGGTTGTTCATGGCCCTATCCCACTGCCGACTCGAATCGAGCGGTATACGGTGTTGTCGGGTCCTCATGTCGACAAGAAAGCACGCCAGCAATTTGAAATACGAACCCACAAGCGGCTCATAGATATTGTCCAGGCTACGGCCAAGACAATCGAAGCTCTTAATAAGCTGAGCTTACCAGCGGGTGTAGATATAAAAATCAAAGCCACGGCTGGCTAAGTGAGTCTAAGAGAATAAGAGACTAAGAGATAAGTTTTTTCATACTATACAAGCATAGTCAGCGGTTCTCTATATAGCGAAATATATGCAATGGAAGTTGCATGGGTAAGCTTCGTCTTGGATTGTCTTCCGGGCGGATGTCTCCCATGGCAACAAGGTAGCCACGAAAAGTTGATGGTTTGGGGTTAATAACTATGGCCAGTACTAGCGAAGCCAGTGAACCTGTAGTCGGGATTCTTGGCCGAAAAGTCGGTATGACGCAAGTCTACGATGAGTCGGGCAAGGTGGTTCCTGTAACAGTCGTTGAGGCTGGTCCCTGCGATGTTCTGCAGATTCGCACCCCCGATCGTGATGGCTACGAAGCCGTTCAGCTGGGTTATCTTGACAAACCGCGTCGACTGGCCATTCGCTCACAGCGTGGCCAGGTTGCTAAGCTCGACAGCAAGCGCAGTAAAAAGCCTGTCTCTTATACACATCTGACGCTGCCGACGATACTCCTTGTG
>CAWWCC010000109.1:0-9306 GCA_963935315.1 uncultured Planctomycetaceae bacterium
GCGGCAGCGTCAGATGTGTATAAGAGACAGAAGCAATACTGTCAGCAGCATCCACAACCTGCACTTCTAACAATGGTCGTTTGGCGGAACTTGCACTTTTATGAACCCGCATTGCTTGACCGGACAAAACTTCTTTCGTGAGATTGAGCCCGGGAAATTTCGGATAACGATTTTCTAATAAGGTAACTATCCGCAGAGCATGTGTATTGTGATTGAATCCTCCACATGGCTGAGTGCATTCATTGAGCACATCTTCTCCCGCATGGCCAAATGGAGGATGGCCAATATCATGCATCAAAGAAAGTGCTTCAATTAAATCTTCGTTCAGTCGTAATACACGCCCTACCGTGCGAGCTATGGAGGCAACTTCCAGGGTATGGGTCAGACGCGATCGATGGTAATCACCCATTTCCCCGGTAAATACCTGAGTTTTGTGCGCCAAACGCCGGTAAGCGCTGCTGTGGACTACGCGATCCCGGTCACGTTGGAAAGGACCACGATAGCGATGTTGCACTTCGGGATATTCACGACCCGTCGAAGCACTATCGTGCATTGCATAATTGGCAAGCGAAAAAATTTCATCTTGTGAATCAGTCAAGTTCATCTCGTAGAGCTTCCCAAAGTGATTCGAGCGATTGGGAGATGACGCGTGTTCCGGCTATTGTGGGCATAAAGTTATTGTCCCCAGGCCAGCGCGGGACAAGATGCCAATGCAAATGCCCAGGCACTCCTGCCCCACCAGCACTTCCCAGATTGAGTCCTAGGTTAAATCCCTTTGCTGAGATCAACTTGCTGAGTATCTCTGTAAAATTACCTAGTGACTGCATTAATTCGAGATGCTCGTCTGCGTTCAGATCCGTCAAATGGCCCACGTGACGCAAGGGACTAATAAGTATATGCCCATTGCTGTATGGATATCGGTTCAGCATTGCGAGTGAGTGAACACCCTTAGTGAGAACCATGTTCTGACGACAAGCCGATTTCACATCATCGTAGAGGGCGGCTGCGCGGCAAATAAAGCAATCTTTGGCGGCACCAGATTGCCAACTTTTGGGAACAATCGAACTGCTTGCATCCGACTCCTCACCCGAAACATACCCCAGGCGCCAAGGGGCCCAAATTTGCTGTTCATCCACAGTACGTGCCCTTTATTCCTTGGAAAAGAATAAACCCTCCTCCAGAAGTGTATGAGTGCTAGCCCACAAGAACAAGGGCGGCTGCTCTAGCGGCAATAGACGGTGGCTGGCATAATCCGGACCGACTTTCAACAATCATCATTCGCTTTTTCAACTATGCAGTTTCGCGTCCAGCTAGACATGTTCTCGGGTCCCATGGACCTCATGTGGTATTTAGTTCGCAAACACGAACTCGACATTCTCGACATACCAATCGCTTTGGTAACACAGCAATACCTCGAAATGCTTGCTGTTCTTGAACAAGTCGACGTAAATTCTGTGGGAGATTTTTTAGAACTTGCCTCCCGCTTGATGGAAATCAAATCCAAGCTGATGCTCCCCCGTCAGGAGGATGAAACTGAAGAAGAAATCGAAGACCCTCGTCAGGATATTGTGCAGAGATTGCTCGAGTACAAACGTTACAAAGATGCAGCCAGCATGCTCGAAGACCGCAGTCGAGAATGGCAATTACGTTTTTCTCGTCGCGTAAATGACCTGCCATCTCGTACAATCGATCAATCGCAGCAGCCTATCCAAGAAGTTGAAATGTGGGACCTGGTGAGTGCCTTTGCCAGGGTTATGCGAGATAGCGACTCTGTTCAACCCTCTGCTATTCGGTATGACGATACACCCATCGATGTTTATATGGAGCAAATCCGCCAACGGCTCACCTCCGAATCTCGCATTGCATTTACAAGCCTATTTGAAGAAGGCATGATAAAATCGCAAATGGTGGGTATCTTCTTGGCTGTACTTGAACTTATCCGTCACCATCAAGTTCAAGTGGATCAAACCGAGTTGTTTGGCGAAATTTGGATCTTGTTAGAACCAGATTCAAAACAACTTGTTGCTAGCAGCGATTAGGGTGTGCCAGATCCATACTGAGAGCATCTTGCCACGATTCGGATGCTCAAGAGTCTGCCGACTTGAAATTTCAGGATTTAGGTACTAAGCTCACGCCAAGGATGCCAATTATATTTCTGGTATCTTGCATCAACGCACCCGCCAAGAGGTACAGTGCCATCAAAGAATCGAATTGCATTGCTGATGCAGTCACTGCTGCGAAAAAACTAGCACGAGCTGTCAACAAGTTACCATTTTCTGAGCCCGTGACACATATATACAACCCACTTGAATATGCATGGGCTGCACACGAACAATATTTGACATATCTCAATCCACGTGGCGTTCGAGTCCTGCTTGTGGGCATGAATCCTGGCCCCTGGGGAATGGCACAAACGGGCGTACCGTTTGGTCAAGTGGAAGCGGTGCGTGACTGGCTGAAGATTCAAGCGAAGATTGGCCGTCCTGCCAAGGAACATCCCAAGCGTCCCATTAGCGGGTTGTCATGCAAACGTAGTGAGGTCTCTGGAGAGCGATTGTGGGGTTTGTTTCGACAACGCTTTAAAACGGCAAAAAATTTTTTTGCTGAGCATTTTGTAGCCAACTACTGCCCGCTCGTTTTCATGGAAGCAAGTAGCCGTAATCGCACTCCTGACAAACTACCCAAGGCTGAGCGTGAACCACTTGTCGCAGCCTGTGATAAGCATTTGCAGGCACTATGCAATTCGCTTGAACCTGAATGGGCTATTGGCGTGGGCGCTTATGCCGAGAAGTGCCTGGAGCGCGTGCTTGGAGACTCGAACACAAAAATTGCACGCATACTCCATCCAAGCCCCGCCAGCCCTGCAGCCAACCGAGGTTGGGCCCAGGCGGCTACGAAACAACTGATAGAATCAGGCGTGTGGAATCCGGAGTGTTGAGACACCATGGGAGATGCATAGTCTTACCTCTCTTCCCCCCTTTAGCCCTACCAGCCAATTAGCATCCTTAGATGCTTCGTGTAAACTTTGCTACTCTGCACTCACGACGACGGCACAGGCTGATGAGTCCCCACCACTATATGGTTTAGTGAGTTGCGGCCTAGGCATGACAGCTCCATCGTCAAGAGACGTCCTTTCGCTACTGCCCGCGCTCCTCTACGATGGGTAGCTTATCTCTCCCTGAGCATCCCCCTTCACTGTCCAATCTAGCCACATGGTCGAAAACGCCCCCATAAAAACTATCAAGCATAATGGCCTGACCATCGAGGGCTATTCTCGAGCGGCCGTCCAGAGTTACTGGCGCGTCCCTGAGCTAAGTATCGGCTTTGATTTGGGAGCTCAACCTTGGTCATTTATGGGTACCGAAACCTGGTTCATCTCTCACGGCCATCTCGACCATATTGTCGCCCTCCCCGTGTATATCGCCCGCCGGAGAATGATGAAGATGGAACCGCCAACCATCTACATGCCGGAGCAAACCATCGCTCCAGCACGTGAGATCCTCCGGCAGTTCACTCGGCTTGACCGTGGCCGGATGCCCTGCGAACTGAAGCCACTCCACCCTGGCGACGAATTGGACTTATCACGCGAGTTGGTAGTTACTGTAAGTGAAATGAAACATAGTGTTCCCGCTTTGGGTTATGTGGTCTGGGAACGTCGTCGCAAGCTTAAGCCAGAATACCAGGACCTTCGCGGCGATCAGATCAGGGATTTACGCCTGGCCGGTACGGAAGTCACGAGTGAAAAACGCCAACCAATCGTTGCCTACGCTGGCGACACAGCACCAGCGGGATTAGACAATTGCCCAGACATGTTCAAAGCGAAGGTACTCATCTGTGAAATGACCTTTGTATCCCCTGAACATCGCAAAGAAAAAATTCACAAATTCGGACACATGCATCTAGACGACTTTATTGAAAGGCGCGATAAGTTCCAAAACGAACTTATCCTTGCCAGCCATCTCAGCTCGCGCTATCATCCCAACACGGTTAAACGAATCGTCGAAAAAGCCCTGCCTGACATGCTCAACGGCCGACTAAAACTATGGTTGTAAGTGCAAGCAGGGTTTTCTTCAACGAAGCAACTATCTTTCGGACTCTCTGGCTTAATGAACTCTCTGCCCTGGCACAGATCCTTCATCAGGTGACAGGAGGTACACCTCACTGCCTCCTGGGCCGCTGGCTGCAACCATTCCTTCGCTCAACCCAAATTTCATTTTGCGCGGAGCCAAATTTGCAACACAAACAACCAGTCGGCCAACCAGCTTTTCAGGTTCGTAGGCCGCTTTGATGCCCGCAAAAACTTGGAGCGTTTTGCCGCCTCCCAAGCTGAGTTTCAGCTTCAATAACTTACGTGCATCTTCTACATGCTCTGCTTCAACAACTCGAGCAACACGGAGGTCCACTTTTAAGAAATCATCAAAGCTGCATTCTTCTGTGAGCGGCTCAGCCAAAAGTGCATCACCAGTATCATTCCATGGATCACTCTGTGCTTCGCTTGGTTCCTCAACCCCCACTTCGAGTTCTTCTTTACTATCTTCAATCATTGCGTTGATATCCTTTTCTTCTATACGTTTTAACATGTGACTGAATTTTGCGATGGGCGTACCTACCAGTGGCTTCTTTGCCTGGTCCCAATGCAAGATAGGACTATTGAGTAATTCTCCAGTTTGCAGTGCCAGTTTTGGCAACACTGGCTGCAGATAAATTGCCAACTGGTAGAATAAGTTCAGTGCAACGGTACAGACGTCCTGCAGCTCGTCTTGCCGCTGACTATCCTTACGAAGTTCCCAGGGTTTGTTTTCTTCGACGAATGGGTTCGCCCGATCAGCCAATGCCATTATTTTCCGCATCGCACGACTGTAATCACAAGACTCGTAGGCTTCGGCAATTTCATCTCCCGCTGCAGCTGCTTCTTGGAATAGCCCACCATCGTGAGGATATTCAGCAGACAGACCAATATTTGCAACGAATTTTGCTGAACGGCTAGCTAGGTTGATGACTTTTCCGATCAAGTCCGTATTGACCTTTACCCTGAATTCCTCGAGCGAGAGATCGATGTCGTCGACTTTGGACGAAATCTTGGAGGCATAGAAGTAGCGCAAGTAACTTGGTTCCAAGTGATTCAGATAAGTACGCGCTTTGATGAATGTCCCTTTGCTTTTTGACATCTTTTCGCCGTCAACCGTCAGAAAACCATGGATGTGCACCTTTTCAGGAAGACTGAAGCCAGCCGTTTTTAACATGCCTGGCCAAAAAAGCGTGTGGAAATAGGTAATATCCTTGCCTATGAAATGATGGATTTCGCAATCTGACGAGCGCCACCAATCTTCTAAATTTTCGCCCGTTTTTTCACACCATTGCATTGTCGAGGCGATGTACCCAATCGGAGCGTCAAACCAGACGTACCAATAGTTTTCAGGAAAATCTGGAATTTCAAAACCGAAATAGGGTGCTGGGCGCGAGATGTCCCAATCACGCAGCGGTTCACCTAAAAAGTGTCCTTTAAGATAGTTTGCAATTTCTGGCTGCAAATGATTCCCACTTTGTGTCCACTCATTGAGAAACGCGTGCAATTGCTCCAATTCTATGAACAGATGCTTTGCCGTTCGTACTTCGGGCGGCGATCCACTCAATGTGCTGACTGGATCAATCAATTCGGCGGGAGTGTAGGTGTGTCCGCAGGATGAACAATTATCCCCCGGCTGATCGTGCGCTTTACATTTGGGGCACATGCCGCGCACAAAACGATCGGCTAAGAATGTGCCAGCTTCCACATCAAATAACTGCTCTATGTCTTTCTCAGACACGAGTCCCGCTTTGCGAATGGACTGCCAAATGGACTCGCAGAGCTGGCGATTCTCCTTGTCGTTGGTGCTACCATAGTTGTCGAAATCGATATAAAAATCTGCGAAATCTTTCTCGTGCTCGGCTTGCACTTCTGCAATGAGTTCCTCCTCAGGACGGTTTTCCTGCTGTGCACGAATCATTATTGCCGTGCCATGTGTGTCGTCGGCACACACGTAGAGACACTGGTGGCCTCGTAGCTTTTGAAATCGCACCCAGATATCGGTTTGCAAATACTCTACGAGATGCCCCAAATGAATTGGTCCATTGGCATAGGGCAATGCTGAAGTTACCAATAAGCGTCGTTTAGCCATCAGAAAGTTTCGCTTCTACAAAGGGAAGAAATAGATGTGTTCGCACCATAGATCTCAGGCAGCATTGCTAGCTAGTCCGACACCAACAAGTCGACCATTGTAGCCTCATCGCATCCTCATCGGGAACCCACGATTGGCACAAGACATGCGGCAGTCTCCTCAGACATGGACCACGCCCCAATAGATGCATTGCCAGCAAGCACCAAAGAGCAGTAACACGCTTTTTTTGCTCAACGGACCGGGGTTGGTCTTGTAAGAATTACGTAACTGAAGCAAATTATTAACTCGCTCTAACGGCTGGAGCCGTAAAAAGCAATTTGATGTGATGGTTGTTCCTCTGCTGTCGATGGAGAAAAAGGATTTTCTCCGGGTGCGGACCTGGACAGGGGGGAGCTGTCGCAAAAGAGCGACCGGGTATCCATGGAGGGAACCGATGGTCAACAATCTCGTTGCACACATACTACTACTTCTAAGTACGTCTCTTGTCCTTGATATTCGGTCTGCCACGGCCGAAGCCGTTCTGTTGGATTTCAGTTCTGCAACGTGCGGTCCGTGCTTACAAATGCGCCCCGTCATGGAGCAGCTTGCTGCTGCGGGCTATCAAATACATAAAATCGACATTCATCATGATTCTCAAACAGCAACTCGTTTCGGTGTAACCCAGGTGCCAACGTTTATTGTTTTGGTTGATGGACGAGAAATCGAACGTAAAAAAGGACTCGCTAGTTACAACGAACTAAAACAAATGATAACCCGGGCAGATCCTGGCTCCTCAGCTAGCCCCGTAGTAAACCCTATAGCGGTAGGAGCCCAACCTGTATTGGAAGCGAACAATCTAACATCTTCACAAAGTGGACGTATTGTCGAAATCCAATCTTCAAACAACCAAACTTCAGCTCCTGTCGTAAAGGCAAATCCTTCCGCGGATCTTACTGGTAGACAACGGTTAGTAACAAATGGTTCACAGCAGGATCATCGTGCAATTGTTGAAGCCACTGTGAAAATCACTATAGAAGATGCCCATGGCAAATCAACTGGCACAGGGACGATCGTTGACGCGCGCCAGGGTGAAGCATTGATTTTAACCTGTGGCCATCTTTTCCGCAGTTCTTCTGGACAGGGTCCCATCACGATCACACTGTTTCAGATGGGTTCTCAGGGCGCACAGCCCGGTGCTACGTATACTGGGCGGTTGGTTGAATACGACTTGGAACGTGACTTGGGTCTAATAAGTATTCGGCCTGATGTCGCCGTACAAGTTGCCAAGATTGCTTCAGGGCGCCAAACACTCCCTCCGGGCACACCAGTAGCCTCGGTGGGATGTAACGGAGGCCAGAACGCAACCGTTCTTGTTTCCCGGGTAACCGCCAATAATCGGTATCAAGGTCCTGGCAATATTGAAGTCGCTGGAGCACCCGTCGAAGGCCGTAGCGGAGGTGGCCTTTTCAACAAGTCCGGTGAATTAGTCGGCGTTTGTTTTGCAGCAGATCCTCAGGAGAACGAAGGGCTCTATGCGTCTCTCAGTTCGATTCAAACAAAGCTCGATGACTTGGGGCTCTCCATTGTCTACAAGTCTGCAAATACTAGTTCAACTAGAAATTCACCTGGGCCTTCCTTGCCTGCTAGAGTCACACCTGATATCTCTGATCCAGAATTTGCAGTCCGTGGACAAGAGCCCGTTCAAACTTTACCAAAAACGAACAATGGTACTGCAAGTCTACCGAAATCATTAAGCCCCGTTGAACAAGCTGCCTTGGAAGAAATCCAGCGCCGAGGTGTAAATTCCGAAGTCATTTGTATCATTCGACCTCACTCTCTCGATGGTAAAAGTGAGGTGATTACACTCAACAATGCTTCTCCTGATTTTGTTCGCCAGCTTTCTCAGCCCACGGCAAAGGCTGCGGCCGAGCATCTCTTGCGTTAAAACACAAAAAATACACGTTCTTGCGGCTGAAGAATCCCGACAATCTCTACATCGGGGGCGCTCTGCGGCAACTTTCGCTCCGCCCAACTGCAGCAAGCTCTTGTTGTAATGTAAGCTTTTAAACGCTCAAAAAGAAGAATCCCTCCGTCGAGGTTATGCAGTGACTCTATTCATCATTTTGTCATCCGTATTGAATATCATCTTGGGCTATATGCTAACAGTTTATCTCGGCAAATCTCAAGCGTCTTTTCGCAAAATCCCAATGAGTCGCCCGGCCTAAGTACCCAAACAAAAGCCTGCCCCAACAACTTCAGTTGTTCAAGAACCCGTTGCTGAAAAACGGCCAGCGGAAGTCCCGCCAACCGAAGCACCAACCTCTGAAGCAGCGCCGGCCGAAGTGCCTGAAACTCAAATTCCTCCAACCACACCCACTGCTTATTCCGATAATGAACCCGAAGCTCAGCTAGCCAAAACGGCAAACTTGCCTGACCTGCAACAGAGTCGCCAGCTGAAAATACATCTTTGGATTCGGCTCCCGAAGAATCAGTTCCTCCTATGCCAATGGATCGATCGGCAAAAGAACCAAGTGACGATTCAGCAGCAGCGGTCAGCGAGCCACCAGACATGGATCGAGCAGAAGCAACCGCATCCGATGAAACTAAAACGGAACCAATAGAAGATGACGAACTGGAATTGATTTCCCAACAAATGTTGGCTGCTGCCGAAAAAGCAGTCGATGAGGATCCCATTCCTGAAACCGCTGAACCTTCAGCCGAAGTTGTGGAATCCAAAGCACTCGAAAGCGTTGAGGCGTTTCGTGCTCAATTGGCTGGTTTACAAAACTAGCCGGAACAGACGCCCACAGCGAGCGAAGCTAACACGATTAAAAATGAGCCCCTTGATACACCTACGGATTCAAAAACGGAAGAAAGCCCGGCTCTTCTAGAAGAAAATGTGGTGGATGAAAAAGCTTCTGAAGCCAAAGCCTTAGAAGGTATCGAAGCTTGCCGCGAACAGCTGGCCAATATGCAAGGGGCCACAGCTACCGCGGCAGACGCTGCTGAAAATAGCAGTGATGAGACTGCCCCTGAAGAAGAAGCGTGAAGAAATAGCCAGCCTGAAAAGAAACAGAAGCCGAAAATATTTATCTAAATAGAATCTAATCCTTTGGGCTTTTGCACCATCGAATCAAACTCTATCTGGGTTGACTTGCTATTTTCCAGC
>CAWWCC010000110.1:0-9272 GCA_963935315.1 uncultured Planctomycetaceae bacterium
CACAAGGAGTATCGTCGGCAGCGTCAGATGTGTATAAGAGACAGGGGTGATAATGAGAATCCCCATCTGCTGATCCCCGGCGACTTCGCGGCCAATTTGAGCAATACTTTCGCTGGCCAGCTTCACTGCATCGACATCCAAACCACTATCGGTTTCATCCAGAATTGCAAAGTTCGGCCTGAGCATTGCCATTTGCAAAATTTCGGCACGCTTCATTTCGCCGCCCGAGAAACCATCATTCACATAACGACGGGCAAACTCCGGATCCATCCTTAATTGTTCCATCTTTTCGGTCAATTCCTTGCGGAATTGCCGCATCGGAATCAAATCTTCACCTTCCTTACGGTCCGGGTTACGAACATTTGTCGTGGCATGACGAAGGAAGTCGGCCATCTTGACTCCAGGAATCGCCATCGGCCTTTGAAACGCCATAAAAATACCCGCACGCGACCGTAGTGTGGCATCCATCTCCAGAACGTCCATCCCGTCCATTTCGATGCTGCCGCCGGTTACTTCGTAGCCTGGATGCCCCATGATGGCATTGCCCAGCGTGCTCTTGCCCGATCCGTTGGGCCCCATCAACGCATGGGTTTCGCCACGGCGGATGGTGAGATTCACGCCACGCAGGATTGGCTTGCCTTCAACGGCAACCTGCAGGTCCGTAATTTTTAGTGTTTCTGACATTGGAATTCAAAGTTTCGTAATGTGGTTGTAAAGAATCAGTAATAGTTGTCGTTGATTTATGTGAAAGGTGTCGTGGATCTTTTGCCGCAACTGTCGCTGGCAAAAGCTCCAACATCCAAGGGGCAAATTATCTGGTCAATCCATTAGGTCGAACCATTTGTTCGTGTAGTTTTCTCCCTATCGGTTCACCCAATCTTTTGATGATCATACACGGGATCAAGATCAGCGGGTGCATCGACGTAGCCACTATGATGAGGCAGAGGCAATTCGTCTTCCAGCTTTCGGCCTAGCTTGCCTATACCAGAACTGCCGGAACTCTTGGCAATTTTATGACCTTTGATCTTATCTTGAATTCGCATCAACCCCTCCAGCAAAGCCTCTGGCCGAGGCGGGCAGCCAGGCACGTACACATCAACTGGCACGACCAGGTCCACTCCCTTGACGACGTGGTAGCCATATTTGAAATAAGGTCCGCCACCTACCGTGCAGGCTCCCATGGCAATCACAAATTTGGGGTCAGGCATCATGTTGTACAGCCGCCGCACCCGGCTGGCCATTTTATAAGTCACCGTGCCAGCCACAATCATTAGATCTGCTTGTCGTGGTGTCGCACGAAACGCACCGGCACCAAAGCGATCCAGGTCGTAGCGGCTGGCACCGGCAGCCATCATTTCGATCGCACAGCAAGCCAACCCAAAAGTCATCGGCCAAATACTCGACTGGCGGGCCCAATTGATTGCCTGCTCTACCGAAGTTGTGATGACGTTCTCTTCAAAACGCCCTTCAATCCACGGCTGTACATTCTTATGTGAATTATTTTGCTGGGTCGTACTTGGCTGGGTCATTACCGAGCGTCCTCCATTGATTGCTTCCGATTAATAATGTTACTGATTGCCGAGGACAAACCGTCCGAATCCGCAAGCGTAACATGCTCCTGGTCTAGTGGCTAGGCATCTGTGCCCGGTCTAGTAGCTAGACATCTGTATTTGCCGGCTGGCTAATGTCTACCTGGTTTGTTCCTCTAGTTTGTACATTTTGGTTGTTGCGTTATGGTCCGTACCTTGCAGGCAGCCAGATCATTCGATCTCACCTCGATTAAATCCCGAGAGAAGTCCCCCCCATGGAAGTCTCTATAGCTGGCATCAAATTGGCGGCCACTGAGTTAGGGCTGGCTTCGAAAGTACAGCAATTATCACCATCCAGACGGCATGCACTCAACTTCACACTTTCGCCCAGTATTTCTGAAAATAACATCTTTTCCATAGAGCAAATCCCTCGATCCTGCTCTGCCAGTTCGGGATAGGGACACGCCAGGGCTGTGAGCACAGGCAATTGATCGTCCGATTGCTGCTGAACCTCAAATGGAATATTCCGCTGTGCCATCATGGCGACCAGGGATTCCATGCGATCTTGCAAATTGCTTCCTTGAAGTTGGCTGCGATAGACCTCTCCCAATCGTCCTACTATCCGCTTGAGCAACCCATGGCGAATGTCTGGGTCTCGAACGGCCCGAATCTCGGACCAGAGAACCTGTGCCAGGTCCTCATAATTGTCTCCGCCACTGCGACTTCCCTCCGGAGACAAAGAGTAGTGGTGCCTGGGTCGACCTCTGCCAGCAGACTCGGCCTGTCGAACCACAAGTCCCTGTTCCATCAGTCGATTCACACGCTGGCGGACTGCTGTCGCTGTAACGCCGGCAAATTCAACGAGTTCGCTGATGCTCGCACGCTCGTGACGCCGCAAATAGTCAACAATGCTGCGATCTGAGAACGCCTCGGCATCGGAATCTGGGTTTGGCCTGGCCATCTTCAGGGGAACTCTGTGTAAGAAATGCTGCTAACACCTTTAATGGTAACAGCTTCGCTATTTAACACAATGATTATTGTGAAAAGCATACGAGCTCCCACAACATGACGTAAACTGTTGACACTGAAGGATTTATAGGATAAAAGAACCGCCCTGTAAGGCTCACTTATAGGCCTGGGGATCTGCGTTCTGTAACACGGACAGTTTTTCAGCGCTTGGTAGGGTGGAGAGCACCTTGCTTTGCCAGTTACCAATTATCGCCTCCTGGAGTCCGACGCCATGACATTTCGACCCATTTTGACAAGTTTATGGCTCCTTCTCTGGATTCTTTTCTGCTTAGCTCCGCTTTCGTCCCAGGCCGAGGAGATGGCAGCAGAGCAATCTGGCGCCAGCGCTGTTGAGACCACGGAATCGCAGGAACCAACTTTTGGCGACCAATGGTCCGCTGTCTGGGATAACTCCGATCTAGCCACCGCCAATAAGTGGCAGTCGGCTGTCAATCTGCTCTTTGGTACCGCTGTTGGCTACCTGCTGGCCGTCTTGTTTTATGCCGTGCCCGTTGGCTTCGGGGTCAAGTTTCCGGTCGTGCTCTTAGTGCTAATTTTTGGTGGATTCTTCTTCACCCTGCGCTTTGGTTTCATCAATGTGAGGATGTTCCGACATTCTATCGAAGTGATTCGCGGTAAGTTTGATCGCCCTGAAGACGAAGGCGAAGTCTCGCACTTTCAGGCACTCACCTCAGCTCTCTCCGCAACTGTAGGCCTGGGAAACATTGCTGGTGTCGCAGCTGCTATCGCCATGGGTGGACCAGGATCCATTTTTTGGATGTGGATGATCGCCTTCTTTGGCATGAGCTTGAAGTTCACAAGTTGCTCACTCGCTCAGTACTACCGACGCATCAAACCTGATGGTAGCGTTTTGGGCGGACCTATGGTCTATCTGGAAGAGGGCATCAAAGATCGATACCCCTCACTGGCCCCATTGGGCAAAGTCTTTGGAGTCGCTTTCGCCATCTTTACCGTCTTTGCGGCCTTCGGTGGTGGCAATATGTTCCAGAGCAACCAAACCTTTAAGATCATGTCCGATCAGTTTGGCATCGCTGACGACAAGGCCTGGTTGGTTGGGCTGATTATGGCTGCACTCGTCGGGCTCGTGATTATTGGAGGTATCCGACGAATTGGTGAAGTCACCAGCAAGCTGGTGCCTGCGATGTGTGCTTTCTACTGTTTGGTTTGCCTGTCAATCATTTTCACGAATTTCAGTGAAGTGGGAACAATGCTCTCGAGCATTGTGACAGACGCCTTCACGCACAAGGCTGGTGCCGGTGGGCTACTGGGAATAGTCATTCTCAATGGAGCTAGGCGCGCTGCATTTTCCAACGAAGCTGGCCTGGGATCCGCAGCGATTGCTCACGCCGCCGCTAAAACGGACGAACCCATCAGAGAGGGCATCGTCGCGATGATTGGCCCATTCATTGATACTATTCTGGTTTGCACAATGACCGCTTTGACAATCCTTATCACCAAATCCAACCTTGATCCGGCCACAGGGCTGCCATTCGTAGGCGATGTTTCCAACGAGAAGGGCGTCGAATTAACTGCCGCCGCCTTCGCCACACTTGGCGACTGGGTCCCCAAGCTACTTTGCATCGCCGTAGTGATTTTTGCCTACTCCACGATGGTCTCTTGGAGTTATTACGGCGAACGTGCGATCGAGTACCTTTTCGGCGAGAGAGGGATCAAACCGTATCGTTGTGTTTATGTTTTGTTCGTAACGATCGGACCGATGGTTTCTCTTTCTTCCGTGATCGACTTTTCGGATATGATGCTCTTCAGCATGGCTTTTCCAAACATCCTCGGGATGATCTTACTCTCAGGTGTTGTTGGCAAACACGCCCGGGATTACATCAATCGTTTAAAGTCCGGCGAAATGAAACCCGTTTAGCCAGGGGTTCTGCCGAATCTATCAACAAAAAGCTCAGGGGGGGCAGGCCAAAATCGTAACAGATTGGTAGCCGAAAACCCGCTGTTCCATTGCTTGCCATGGCAAGAATTTCTTTTCTTTATTAGCGTCAATTAGCGTTTATCAGCGGTTTCTTTAATTGAAGTACCACACGCTGTATTGCCCGTGCATAGGTTTCTACAGAGCCGACCCGACCCCTTCAGAACACACTGCAGGAAAATAATTCTCAACCACCTCATGAAAAGCCTGCGGTGATTCAATGGTCGCCACACGTTTACGGAACTCGCGTGCCCCTGGGCGACCTTGGGCATAGCAGCATGCGTATTTGCGCATCAACACGGCCGCTTTAACATCGCCAAAACGCTGGCGCACCAAATCGAAATGATGCAGCAAGAGTTCGCGTTCTTCTGCTAATGTCGGATCGGGTGGCACTGGTTCACCACGTAGTGCAGCCGCCGCTTGGGCAAATAGCCAGGGCTTGTTGAGAGAGGCCCGGGCAATCATGACTCCGTCGACATCGTAATTGCGAAATGCATTCACGACACTTTGTGCCGAATTTAGATCGCCATTGCCGATCAGTGGAATGCGATGCAAATAAGGCTTAATCGCCGCAATACGATCCCAATCGGCACTGCCTCGAAACATGTCGGCTGCTGTTCTCCCATGTACGGTAAGTGCAGCTGCGCCCGCACCTTCGACCACTTGAGCAATCTCGATCGCATTGATCTTTTCGCGCGTGCACCCAAGTCGTATTTTGGCGGTAACCGGAGTGGGTGTACAGGCAGCAACGACCTGTTCGATAATTCTACCCATGCGTTCTGGCTGGCTGAGCAGATAAGAACCGCTATGTGCCTTTTGGGTGACTTGCCTGACAGGACAGCCGAAGTTGATATCAACCACGCTGACTTGATAATCGCTGACCAGGCGTGCGCCGACTTTGGCCAGCGTGGCGGGCTCGTTATCCCATATCTGCACGGCCAAAGGGCGTGGTTCATTCTTGACCCCCCAGAGCCGGTCCGGATGCTCGGCAGTCTGCTCGTCCAGCCAGACAAATCCACGCGCATTGACCATCTCCGTCGCCAACAAACCAGCACCCCCGAATTCGCGCACTATTTGACGAAATGCATAATTCGTAAAACCGGCCATGGGCGCTTGCAAAATGGGAGGATCGATCTGCAGAGCACCTATCTGCAACGGTTGTACCAGAGTCCCCACCTGATCGGTCTTATTGTGGGTTAATGCCGATTGCAGATCTGCCGTTTGCCGCTCTGTCGATTGTGAATTTTTTGCTGACATAGTCTGCACGCACTTCCGCGCTTTCAATAATTGGCTCTCGGCAATTTATTGAATTCCTTTTTGGACTTACTTGATAAGAATGGAACGCTCTTGGTGAAATTCGGGTTTCGCCGAATTGCGTGCGTCCGTTTCGTTTGGATCGGCATATGTGCGGATTTGCTCACGACTTGTGTTTGAGTCATCCACTTGTTGTTCGGCACTCGTGCGCCGGATTCCTTCACGCTTCCATTTCAAGGAATCGGTTTTGATCAACATCGCAACCAGGCGCTGTGTGCCCACCCGCCGGGGTGTGGCCAACTCGGTATAACGCACAATGTGGTTGTTGTATTGGTTCAAACCATGCAAGAATAAACGTCGTGCACTGGCAAACGAATTATATGCCTGCAAAAGATCGCTGCCATCGGACTGTGAACTTCGTTGCCTGCTTACCGCATCCAACCACTGGCGTGCTGAAGCTACGCTGCCAGCCTGCCAACGCAAAGATGAATACTCTCCCTTGATTAGTTGATCGAGAGCTGCCGCTTCCGGCACATACTCACCGCCAAAAAAATCCTCGTAACGCGTTTGATACGCGCCACAGAGCGGCAAATCACTGGGTAAGGGTAAGGCAGCGTCTGCGGCTCCACCCATTTCGTTAAGAAGTCGATATTGCAAGGCTCGGGCTGCTTGCAGTTTGGTTTGAGAGTTTGCATGGAACGTTTCGCGCACGTCATCCCAGGCAGGTTCGGGTTGGAGAATACTCTGCTGGAGAGCTGATAATTCGGATAGCTCTCTGAGTGCCAGATGATACTGCATGACGGCCGTGGACAATTCCCAATACAGCTCAACACGTTGTGACTGCATGGCGCGCGTGGTCGCACCTGCCAAAGCATGTCCCAACGCAAGAGGCGAGCCATTTAACTGGCTGGATGACGAGTGCCGTACTAGAGAATCAAGGAGTGCCCCAGTATAACCTGATTCAGTATGCCCTGAGTCAGGCTTGTCGTCGCCAGGCAATGCTTTCTTCTGTGTGCCATCCACGGCAGAATTTTGGGAACCGGGCAACGGCTGGGCTTCATGATCGGAGCCCACGGAATTGACGTTCCCCGTGGTTGTGGCGGACCCAGTGTTTACTGTGGACGTTTCCGTGCCCGCCGAATACTCTCTAAAAAAATCACCCGCGCCATTTCCGACATCATTACGGCCTGCCTCGATATTTGACTCTTGGCCAAGAGACACCTGACTCGCAAAGAGAAACACGCTGGCCAATCCGACCATTTTCAAGCACATCTGCATCGCACGATCCTTTCCTTGAGTTGGCTGACGAAGGCGTCCACTGCACTCTTCTTAACGTGCCACGGGAAGCGACTGGCGTCAATCCTTTTTGGGCGAGGATTCACGTATTTTGAAGCACTTTCATGGAAGAGCGTTGTGCCCGAATTGCGATGAAGAGCAATCCTACTGCCAGCACAGAAGCAACTGCTGGCACTATTCCAGCTCTTCTAACCAGACACGCAACTCATTCTCATACTCGCTGGCTAAATCCCCCATCACCAGCGTACGCTGAAATTCAGACAGCCCACCTTCTCCATTGTCTGCACGTTCAGCATCTGCGTACCGCAGCATGGGATCCGGAGCAATCAAACGACGGCAGATGCTCATCAACAGATCGCTATCGGCCACATCGCCAGGGAGAATACGCTCTAAACGTTGGGGGAGTGTCCATTTGGCTTCGAGCAACTCACCCAGGCTATTCAACCCGGTAAACAAAGGCCGGCCTGCCAGCAATTCGATCAGCACATAACCCAAACTGGCCAAATCAGCACGCGGTGTGAATTCGTTACGTTCCAGCATTTCGGGAGCTGCATACTGGGGAGTGCAAGTGCGTTGCTCAGGCATATCATTCATATCCAGAGCCGAATTCACATCAACGATTTTTGATGCTCCCGAACGCTTGATCATAATATTCGAAGGCTTGAGATCACCATGAACAATTTCTTCACGGTGCAAAGCTGCCAACGCAGAAAGGCATTCGCGAATGATTGCTACAGCGATACCCGGTTTCAGCCGAGGTCTCAGAGGACCAGCGGTCGCGATGACATTATTGATGTAATCCCAGCGCCTTTCGCTGACGCGTTCTTTGGCCCGCACCAACATGGCTGGTGTAAGCAATCTGTCCAGATCGTAGCCATCGACCCATTCCATTTCCATAATGCGAATACGATTTCGCTCGGTAAAATTCTGGACATCGATCAGTCCATCGTGCTGTATTTTTGCTACACGCCCCGCTACTTGCGCTATCCGCTGCATCGCTTGGTTGTACGTCTGCTGGCTGGCGAATCTTTCTGGAGAAAAAACCTTGAGCGCTACGGGCAAGGTAAATCCATCCGAGCCGCGACGATCGCTAAGATAGACTACGCCTTGTCCGCCGGTTCCCAGTAGGCGACGAAACCGCAAATGCTCGGTCCATCCCATGTACTTCTTTTCGAGAATCCGCTCGTAACGCTCATAGAGATCCGTCGGGCAGCGTTTCGCTTCGGCTCCACCAAAAGTGATGGTTCGCGTTCCCTGCAAAATGGTTGTCGATAAATTCATACCAATTTCTTGAGCGCTAGCTCATGCCTGCTGAGGGTGCATTCGTCTAGTAGGCGGTGATTCGTCTAGCAAACATAGTGTTAGAACGTGTCTACCTTTCTTGGGGTAGGACGTACGACTCCCTTTGTTCCTTATTGATTAGTTAAATTTTACTCTCATGGTATCCCATGAGTCCAGATCGCTCAAAGTGGCCAAGAATGCTTTATCTGCAAATGGACAAAGGATTTACCGTTCCTTGGGCATTCGATCGGAGCTTAAAATCTCTGGGGAATACTTCAAATCCTCTGAGTTCAACCGTCTCCTACACGAAGGACCCCAATTCTTTCACTCCCGTTCGGACTGTTGTTCAATATTCTATTTGGCAAATCTGAGCAGCACAGCCACCAGAATGCAATCTCTCCCAGGACAACAACCCGACCAGGGAACGATTACCAACTCATAATATCTTCAGGTGATGGGAACCCCAGTTGTTTATCAACTCTGTTTAAGAGAGGCTGTCCTGATTGGTAACGTTGCAGGTTTTGGCAGAAAAGTTCGGTGATATCATCGACGCGACTAGCTCGCTGGCCACCGACATGGGGTGTAATGATTACATTCGGCATGTCCCATAGTGGACTTTCAGGGGGCAACGGTTCGACTTCTGTGACATCCACGGCTGCTCCCCACAGATGTCCGGCTTGGAGCACTTGGATAAGATCTTCTTCAACAACCAGGGGCCCACGGGCAACATTTACTAACACAGCATCCGGAGGAAGCATTCTTAAACGACGAGCATCGATCATGCCCCGTGTATGCTCATTGAGTGGTGCCGCCAGGATGAGGATGTCGACTTGCGGAAGCATCTCATCCAGCGCATCGGCCGGCAACAACTTGTCTACGCAGGCAATCTCTTGCTCAGGATACCAGCTGTCTCTTATACACATCTGACGCTGCCGACGATACTCCTTGTG
>CAWWCC010000111.1:0-9240 GCA_963935315.1 uncultured Planctomycetaceae bacterium
CGAACCAGCCCCTTTTATTCTCTTCGACTACGTCTCAGAGAACAAAAGGGGCTGGCCCAAAGGAGAGTAAAACCGTAACTTAAAAACTGATTTTCCCCGTGGGGGCGGGTCACGATGTCTACGCCAAACTAACGGATATGGCCGAGCCGAAAACAGCTCGCAAGATCGCAGCCCTAGGCGACGTTTACTCTCAGCCGACTGCCTCTGAACATTGTGTCGATTCTGTTACGTTTGTTAGCCCGATCAAGTGTCGTTACGAGACAGTTGTGAAATAAAATGCTGGAGTCGAGTACGAGCACCAAGATGCTGAGCCACGTACGAAGGTGACGGAAACCGCCAGGCCAAAAGAAAGATGATTATGACACGAGTTTTCTCATTTGCCATTTGGCTTTGCAGCTTTGCTTTCAGTGTATTTTACGATCAAACACAGGCGAACGATCAAGTTCATCTCTTTGCATCATTCAGAGAAAATGGCGAGGACGGCCTGCACCTTGCTTACAGTCGAGACGGACTCGATTGGACCGCACTGAAAGATGACAAATCGTTCTTGCAACCAACGATCGGTGGAAAAATCATGCGTGACCCCTGCATCATTCAGGGGCCAGATTGCTTGTTCCATTTGGTATGGACGACCAGCTGGACGGACAAGGGCATCGGAATCGCTCATTCCAAAGATTTTATTCACTGGTCGCAGCAGCAGTTCATTCCCGTGATGGAGCATGAGCCCATGGCTCGCAACTGCTGGGCACCCGAGATCACTTGGGACCCCGAGGATAAGCAATATGTGATCTATTGGGCGACCACCCTATCCAACCGGTTCACAGAAACGGCCAAGGCGGCGGACGAGGGTTGGAACCACCGAATGTACTGCACCACCACCAAGGATTTCAAAAGCTTCACAAAAACTCGGCTGTTCTACAATCCGGGTTTTAACGTCATCGATTCAACCATCACCCGCTTTCGCGACCATTACATCATGATTACGAAAGACGAAACCCGGCATCCGCCGGCTAAGAACTTGCATCTATCATTGTGCGACCGGGTTACGGGCCCTTGGAAGCGTCCAAGCGAGCCATTCACACCCAAGGACCTCTGGGTGGAGGGACCAACCGTTCTCAAGGCTGGGGACTTGTGGTATGTCTATTATGACTGCTACAGAAAACACCGATATGGCGCAATGCAAACCAGGGACTTTAAGCGGTGGAAAGATGTCTCCGATCAACTCAAAGTTCCAGAAGGAATGAGACACGGTACGGTGCTGTCCATTACCGAAACACTATTCGAGGCACTCATGCAGGAGGATAGAAACTTCCAACAAGAAGCTGTCTCCAACGCTGACAGGCCTCGTGGGTGAGTTTTACTTTGGTTCAATGCGATGCACTCAAGCAGCAACAAACTAGGTGTCTCTCCCCTCACCAATACGTGAACACTTACCTCGAAACGCCCCCCGTGCGACTCTGTAGAAACCCTATGTCTTGGTGGGGACTATTGAAACCTTGTTTTGGGAAGCAAGTTTTCCCGGCTTGCAAATTGCTCATGTCCAAACCCATGTTTGAATCTACCTCGCCTTACAAGGATGGCATCCTTGCACTGCCCGTCACCGATCTCGATGCGGCATCTGCTTGGTACTCGAAACATTTCGGCATGACTGAAATCGAACGCCATGAGTTACCCCATCCGGTTGTTATCCTCGAACGCGATGGCGTCTGAGTTCTTGGATGGCTCTGCTATGGCCGCAGAATTTGCGGACTTCGGTGAGTGCGAGGTTTAAAGTGCCGGTGCCTGAACTGGCATGGCACGACTCTGCGGCGGGGCTTGAGACCGTTCTGGCACTATTGAATCACATCCAAGAGAATCCCGATTTATTCAGATTTCCGGATGACTCGGGCCGCGTTCATTGGCGTTCAACATTGATTGAAGAACTAGAAGATTGTAAGTCGATGCTTACAAAGGCCGCAGCGGATCGGTTGCCTTTTCATTTCGCGATTATTATGTAGGCCAATTTGGGCAGCAAACCAGGCACGCCGCAATGCAGAGT
Source organism: uncultured Planctomycetaceae bacterium (assembly GCA_963935315.1). Taxonomy (GTDB): domain Bacteria; phylum Planctomycetota; class Planctomycetia; order Pirellulales; family Lacipirellulaceae; genus Bythopirellula. Next base: position 2,039 of record CAWWCC010000111.1, read on the forward strand.
CCTCTTCGACATAGTGCAAAGCGTGGTGGCATCATACAATCAACCGTAGTTTATCCCTTTACTCCTACGGCACAGGCGGTGTCGTCCCCCCCCCGTTGGGCGCACATGTCAGAAGTACCCCTAGGCCACCGACTCTCTCGGGAATTGATGCGTCGTGGCAATCGGATTTCTACAACTGTTTAGCCAGCTTTGCATCGCGCCCAATCGACTTGGCAAATTTGCGAAACTTGACCAGTCCGATGCCGTAGCATTTCAAGTCGGCAGGGGTATAGTCGCGATTCTTCCAATGCGCAATACCACGCTCGTCCTGATTCTTCTTCAGTCAAGCAAGAACGTCTGACTTTTTCATGACTTGGTGCCCCCCCCGATTCACGCTTTAGCAGCTTATGGAGGCGGCATTAAAAAGGCGCCAGAAACTTTATTAGCAATTGGTTCCTGACTTGCAATGTCGAAAACCTGAAAGGGGCAACTTTATCAAAATCACATGCCAACAATAGGCTTTCTACAAAGCATCCCTGACATCTTTTCTAGCGACACTCAATTCTACTGGCGTGCCATGCGTAATTGAGCACGCGCCTGCAATTGCAGGCGGTCGCGGATACTGATCTGGTCATCGCCTACAGCTTTGCGACTTAAAGCGCTGCTGAGTTGCTCTGCTGCCATTTCGGCATCGACATTGTCGGCAGGAAAAGAACGACTGGTTAAAACGGAGACCAGGTTGTCGGCAATCTGAACGAATCCACCATCCACATAGTAGCGCAATGTCTCGGACCCCGAGCGGATACGAAGCTCGCCATATCCCAGCCGACCAATCATTGCGCTGTGGTGCATCCCGATGCCAATTTCACCGTCAAACAGTGGCAAGGCTACAAATTCCGCATCCGTCTCAAGCACGGTTTCTTCGGGCGTGACCACAACACAGCGAAGATCAGATTTTGTAGTAGTATCAGAGGACATAATCACTCAGCTCACAGATAAAAACGACGTGCAAGAACGCTCAACAAAAAAGTTTGCTACAGCAGTTTCTACACTTTGCAGCCTTATTCTCCTTCGCCCATTGCACAAACCCTTACAATTTCAATTACTTTTCGCTCTTCTTCCACTGTTCTTCTGCCTGCTCAATGGCACCGACATACATGAAAGCGTCTTCTGGCAAATGATCCCACTTACCATCACAAATCTCTTCGAAACTACGAATCGTTTCGGACAGTGGCGTGATCTCACCTGGCTTGCCTGTGAAAACCTCGGCTACCAAAAACGGTTGCGAAAGGAATCGCTCGATGCGACGGGCGCGATGCACGATCAATTTATCTTCTTCAGACAGCTCGTCGACTCCAAGAATAGCAATAATATCTTGAAGTTCACGGTAACGCTGTAGTGTTGTCTGCACACGGCGGGCACAGTTAAAGTGTCTCTCTCCAACATACTGCGGGTCGAGAATACGGCTGGAAGAAGCCAAGGGATCAACGGCCGGATAAATTCCTTTTTCCGAAATGGAACGCTCCAGATAGATAAAGGCGTCCAACTGGCCAAAGGCGGTGGCGGGTGCAGGATCTGTCGGATCGTCTGCCGGAACATAAACGGCTTGCACGGATGTGATCGCCCCATTCGCTGTCGAAGCAATCCGCTCCTGCAGCGCGCCCATTTCACTGGCTAGTGTGGGTTGATAACCGACAGCAGAAGGCATACGTCCCAAGAGGGCTGACACCTCACTACCTGCTTGTGAAAAGCGGAAAATATTATCCACAAATAGCAGCGTGTCGGCTCCGGTCTTATCACGAAAGTATTCGGCCATCGTCAGCGCGGATAGGGCCACACGCAAACGTGCACCCGGCGGCTCATTCATCTGGCCAAACACCATGCAGGTTTGATCAATAACGCTGCGGCCCGTGTCGCCAATTTTGGCTTCTTGCATTTCCAGCCAGAGGTCGGTTCCTTCACGAGTACGTTCCCCTACGCCGGCAAACACCGAGTAACCACCGTGTGCTGATGCGATACGTGCAATAAGCTCGGTCAAAATAACCGTCTTGCCCAATCCAGCACCACCGAACAATCCTGCTTTGCCACCACGTACAAACGGCGTCAGCAAATCCACCACTTTGATGCCCGTCTCAAAAAGCTCGGTCTTTGTCGAAAGACTGTCGATGGCCGGGGCTTCGCGGTGGATTGGCCAGCGATCATCGACGTTCACGTCTCCTCGACCATCCACGGCATCACCTAGCACGTTAAACACTCGGCCAAGTGTCGCCTCTCCAACCGGCACCGTTACCGGTTCGCCCGTATCGATACATTCGCTACCACGCACCAATCCATCGGTGCTGCCCAGGGCAACGCAGCGTACTCGCCCACCACCCAACTGCTGTTGGACTTCTCCGGTAAGATTTACCGAGACGCCTTTATGTTCTGAGATCACTTTGACCGCATTGTAGATAGCGGGCAGTCTGTCCTCATCAAATTCAACATCAAAAGTCGAACCGATGACTTGCGTGATGTGGCCTATTTTGTCAGTGACGGTTGCCATGTTTTAATACTCCCAGCGATCTGTTTAAGAAAGACGAAGAAGAGAGAAATGAATCTCAATACCTTGATCCTAAGTCCTCGTCCCTCAACCCTAAAATTATTTAAGTGCCTCAACGCCACCGATCAGATCCATTAACTCGGACGTGATTCGGCCCTGGCGGGCACGGTTATATTGCATACTCAACGCTTTAATCAATTCGCCCGCATTCTCGGTAGCACCTTTCATGGCAATCATCCTGGCAACTTGCTCACTCACGGCAGAATCCAGGAAACATTTAAATAACTTTACCTTGAAACTTGTTGGCACCACTTCTTCCAAGATACTCTCCGGTGAGGGCAAAAACTCATATTGCGAATCACCGCCTGTATCTTCTGCTGACGCATCTGCCTCGCCAAGCGAACCCAGGGGCAGGAGTGTTTCTACAGCGACTTCCTGTCGGGCCACGTTATGAAACTTCATGTAGACCACATCCAGTCGATCCAGCTTGCCCGTGATGTAAGCGTCCAGATAACGGCTGGCCAATACATCCACTTCGTCAAAACTTGGCTTGTCTTCGAAGTGCGTAAATTCCACATCCGGTTCGACCCCTCGAAACCGCATACCTTTGATACCCTTCTTGCCCGACACTTCGAGTTGCAAATCGGATACGATTGCACTGAGTTCGTCACGACGACTCATACCAGCACGCAGCAGGTTGCCGTTCAACCCACCGCAATAGCCTCGATTGGCAGTGAGCACCAACAACCCTGCACGTTTGGTATCGTCTCTTGGCTCCAGCAGGGGATGACTCACTTCTAAGCCGGCCTTGGTAAGATCAGCAACCAACTTCGTTATGCGTTCGGTATAGGACGTTGTTGCAGCCGCACGATCCATGGCTTTCTTGAATCGCGCAGTCGCAATCAACTCCATCGTCCGCGTAATTTTGCGGATGTTGCGAATGGACTTGCGCCGTTTATCAAGCTCTCTAGGATTGGCCATAATCGTGTATTCGTTTTTTGATTGAAATCTAAATTCCGACCTGTCTCAAATGCTGTGCTCTAGACAGCCGCAGTCTCGGTCTCTTCTTCAGCGGCCTCTTCGCCAGCCATCTGTGTACTCGATGTGGCTTCACCACCCTCATACTGGGTCTCAAACTCTGCAATGCAAGCTTCAATCTTGCCAGTCAAGTCGTCGTCGAGATCTTGTTTGTCAGCAAGTTCCTGGCGGACCTCGTTCTTCTGGTCCTGCATGAATACCAAGAACTTTTCTTCCCAATCCTTCACATCCGAAACAGCGACTTGATCCAAATGACCACGCGTACCGGCGAAGATCATCAACACCTGATCAACAACATTAAGCGGTTTGTATTGCCCTTGCTTCAGCAATTCCACCATGCGGTATCCACGGTCAAGACGCGCCTGTGTCGCAGGATCCAATTCGGTCCCCATCTGAGCAAACGCCTCCAGCTCGCGAAAAGCAGCCAAGTCCAATCGCAAACCACCGGCAACCTTTTTCATGGCCTTGATTTGAGCTGCACCACCTACACGTGAAACGGAAATACCCGCATTCATGGCAGGCTTGATGCCGGCAAAGAAGAGGTCCGGCTGCAAATAAATCTGGCCGTCGGTAATCGATATAACATTGGTCGGAATGTAGGCAGAAACTTCACCTTCCAGGGTCTCGATGATTGGAAGCGATGTAATCGAACCTCCCCCCAGCTCATCGGAAAGTTTGGATGACCTCTCCAGCAAACGGCTGTGGCAGTAAAACACGTCACCAGGAAATGCCTCACGTCCAGGTGGACGCCGCATCAGCAAAGACAACTCACGATAAGCTACTGCCTGTTTACTAAGATCATCGTAAACAACCAAAGCATGCCCACCATTGAACATGTACTCCTCAGCCATCGCTGTCCCCGAATAGGGTGCAACGTACTGCAGGGGTGCCGGATCGCTGGCTCCCGAAACAATCACTGTGGTGTAGTCCAACGCGCCCGAATCGCGAAGCTTTTCGATGACACCGGCTACCGTTGATTCTTTTTGACCAACAGCAACGTAGAAACACTTCACACCAGATTCGCGTTGGTTGATAATTGCATCGATCGCAATGGCGGTCTTGCCCGTCTTGCGGTCACCAATAATAAGTTCACGCTGACCACGGCCAATGGGTGTCATAGCGTCCACAGCTTTGATACCTGTCTGTAATGGCTCACATACAGGTTGACGTTCGGCCACTCCTGTCGCAATGGTCTCAACGTCACGCCGCTTGTTGGTCACAATCGGCCCCTTGCCGTCGAGTGGATTCCCCAAAGGATCGACCACGCGCCCCAGGAGCTCATCACCAACCGGCACACTCAACAGCTTGCCAGTGCTGCGAACTTCTTCGCCCTCATTGATCTCCAGGTAGTTGCCCAGGATTATCACACCGACCGAATTCTCTTCCAGGTTGAAGGCCAGGCCATTCACGCCATTTGCAAACTCGACCATCTCGCCGGCCATGACATTCGAAAGACCGTAGACCTGAGCAATACCATCACCCACTTCCAAGACTCGACCGACTTCACGAACGTCGACATGAGAGGCATACTGCTCGATCTCTTTCTGGATGACCGATGCAATTTCGTCGCTATTGAACTTCATCGAAGCTCTCCCAATAAGGCTGTAGTTGAATCAAGTGCCGCCAGTCACGAATCCAGAAGTAAACTCCTGACCTGAATTCGCTCACCACACCACACTCGATTGTTCTCAATTTTGTATAAATGTTTCTGGATTTTTTTGAATATTTTCGACAGCACGCTCAACAATGGAATGACGTGTCTTCTCCAATTGCGTGCGTGCCGAAGCGTCATAAACTTTGTCACCGATTCGCAGCACTATCCCTCCAATCAAGTCGGGATTGACCCGCGTCGTCACGACAGGGTTAAAACCGAGCGTGCTCCGAAGTGACTCGACGACTTCCTGGTGCAATGCATCATCCAGTTCATGTGCCAACTGCAGTTCCAATTGGACATGGCTATTTCTCTCGTCCCACAAAGTCTTGGCACTACGCGCCACAGCACGCAAGTAACCCAACCGCCCATGCTTTGCCAACACTTTCAGAAAACTGAGTGTTGTGCCAGACAACTGATTGGCAAACAGTCGGTCCAACATTGCCAGCTTTTCGTCCAGCGCGATCAAGGCTGAGCCAAAGATGGCATCCAAATCCGCATGATTATCAAGTACCTCCGTCACCAGAGAACCAAGCTCTTCCATAACACTGTCTTGGGCGTCCCCGGCAGCGTCCAGCACTGCCAGTGCATACACCCGCGCCAATCGTTCGACATCTACGTCAAACACGGACTCGCGTGATGACCCTTTTGTTTGTGATTGACCTGTCATGGTAAATTCAGTTCTGCTACTTGCTCTGGCTTCGGACTCCCTACACATTCAAGAGACCTGGCAATTATTGTGGAAACCGCTTTCGGGCAATCCTTAGCTTATGCTGAGTGAAATAGTTTTTACTGGACTAACTAGTTTTTGCTGGGCGAAGTAGCCGCCAGACTACTCAATGCTTCACGTACCAATTGGGCTTGCTGCTCAGCAGTGATGTTCTGCTGAATCACCTTGCCTGCTAAATCAACTGCCACATTGGCACTCGATTCCGCGAGACTTTTCAAGGCAACATCTGCAGCTCGTTCCACATCACGCACCGCGCGATCTCTTTCCTTATCTGCAGCCAACTTGGCATCCTCTATAATCTGAGCTTTGGTCTGCTCAGCATCACGCCTGGCTTCTTCGAGCAATTCGCGGACTTCATCCGCAGCACTGGCCAACTTGGCTTCATGCTGGGCTAGCATCAACTTTGCATCTTCATGCTTTTTTGCCGCTTCAGCAATATTGCTCTCAATACGATTTTCACGCTCTACCAAAGCCGCCGAAATCTTGGGCCAGGCAAATTTATTGAGCAAAAAGAACAACAAGCCGAAAACGACAAGTGTGCAAATCGCCAGATCTGGATCAAATCCCAATGGATTGGGATCACTAGCTCCACCTTGCTCAGCCGCAATAACGAAGCTTAAATCAAATGCGATTAAGCAACCCATCGCCACCAGTGCACCTATAAATATCCGCGTATATCTCATACGACAAATCTTTCTTTGCTTTGGCTTTTGTAGCCATTTTGTCTTGGCAAGGGATGTTACTTGCTAAACAACATACAAACAATCAATGCGAAGAACGTAGCACCTTCGATCAAAGCGGCCGAAATAATCATCGCCGTTTGAATGTTACCTGCCGCTTCAGGTTGACGCGACATACTCTCCACGGCCTGGCCACCAATACGACCAATTCCCAAACTAGCTCCAATGATGACGAGCCCAGCACCAATAGCGGCAAGCGTCCCATTAAAACCACCGGCTGCAGCTGCAGCACCACCCGCATCGGCGGCATCCTCGGCCATGGCAGGAACGATCATAACAAAAGCAACTAGACAGAATACGAAAACCTTCATCAACTTGTACACGAGAGGAAACTCCTTAAATCAAAGTAAACCAGGAAATTGACCACATGAGTCGTTAAGCATGAATATCAGTGCGGATGGACTGCAGCACCAATAAACAATGCAGACAAAAATGTAAAAATGTAGGCTTGCAAAAACGCCACAAAAAGCTCCAGCATACTCCTGTCTCTTATACACATCTCCGAGCCCACGAGACGGACTCCTA
>CAWWCC010000112.1:0-9187 GCA_963935315.1 uncultured Planctomycetaceae bacterium
GTTGCCCAACGCGAAAGTTTTTTCATCAATCCTTCGATACGATCTGTCGACACTGCTGTACGTTGCTGCGTCTCTAAATCCAGGAGAATAAATTTTCCGGGACGGGAATGGGTGGGCGGTCGAAAGATGGTAATTCGAGACGGGTTATCGATAAAGTCGTAGACCGTTCCCGCATCGAATAACGTCACGTTATGATTCTTGGATTCCTGCTCATCCCCTTCAAAAACATCCGTCTCGATTCGCAACTGTTGGGCTTGTAGAGGCGAGGCATCCACTCCCAGAAATATCCATGAGCTGAGCAGCATTGCAACTTGAATACGGGTAGACATAGTTTAATTCCTGAAGAGAGATTTCCGGATTTCCATGCGAAAAGGAGAATATAAAGCACCCGCTGTCGTGTAAACATCGGTTACCTGCCCCACCCCTATCCGGATGCAGCCTGCCCTTTGCGCATGGTTTTTTGGTTTCATTGTAGAAGTAGTAGCATGATTTGACCGCGGGTGGGGCAAATCAGCGATAAGCTGGCGAATCCAGGGAGTCACTGATGTTAACTACCGAGCAAATTGAGGAGCGAATCGCGATTTTCGCGAGTGAATTAGCCAAGGAGGTTGGGTGAAGCCAATGATAGCGCCTGCAACCCATGCGATGCTACCAAACGGCTGTTTGAAAAACACAAAGTCTCTATTGTTTCATGAATCGCCCCCTCAAAAAAGCGTTTTCCGAACCGAACTTGGAACTACTGTATGACCAAAAAACTACCCAATATCAAATGACAGTCGTTCCAAGTTTTGGGTTGACGCAAAAATCGTTACCCCGCAGGGGTTTTACATTCAAAGCCCAGGGTACCCCGGCTTGCCGGGGTACCCTGGAAACACCAATCGCTAGCAGCTTACCCTGAAAGGGTTACACGATCATTGCGCCACGATCGAGTGTGTAACCCCGATGGGGTAAGCATACTGATTGAAACGAATCCCCAGGGTAGCTCGCGAAGCTCGCAACCCTGGGCTCTAAGAATGAAACCCCTGCGGGGTAAAATGATGGTGATTCACCTGCGGTTAGCGCAAAATTCGGCATTGATAATCACCCGGTTGTTCAGCTGGGGGTCTTGCGTGTGTCCTAACAGCTCAGGACACCATCCTGAAAGTGCTAGCAACGCATGGGGGTGAATGCTTCCCTTGGCTGAATCTGGCCATTCCGTCCACTCCTATCACTTCCGCTGCAACACACTCTTGATGTGCCTAGCCCCGCATATTTCATCCGCTCCTGCTGGGGCAGCCTAAGTCCTTACCTAGCTGCGTTATGCTTAGCCTCACAATCCTCAACGTGTCAAAAACACGCCTCCGGTTGCAAGCCTCGCATGCCTTGCCAGGAAATGACTTAGGCCACCTCGCGACGAATCCTATGAAATATGCGGGCTAGAAGCATTACCTCGAGGATCTCTTCTTGCAAATTTACTGAGATACCCGGCTACAAAACAAGCATCTAATCCACATGCCAGTCGTCGAGGTGTATTTCGACAGAAACTCGACCTCGCCAATTATTGATCACCGGCCGGAAGGCTATTGAAAACGGTCTATCTATTCGAGAAAGTTCCTGCTCCCAATCTCCTCCCCCAAAAGCTACGGCCCGCATTTTGACGCCATGCTGGTCAAACATCATCGATAGATGTCGGCCCGTGGCTCCCATTCGTTTGGGTGGGCCCAATAAGCGTACATCGTTTGCGCACAACACTGGACGAAGATTTCCATTGCCAAAGGGAGCCAAACTTTCGATCTGTTCCACCGTTTGCCGCGTGAGCATTTGCAATGAGGCTTCTCCGTCAACCTGCAACTCTGGGATACGATTTGAATCAGCCAACCAGGTTTCGGCCACCTGGCAAAATGCTTCTCGAAAGGCATCTACATTGGCAGCTTTGATTCTTAGTCCAGCAGCCGCCGCATGACCACCGTGGCTTTCTAACAGATGCCCACACACGGCCAAGGCCTCATGCACGTTAAAACCTGGCACACTGCGTACCGAGCCAATTCCCGGATGAATACCCAAGGGATCTCCGGCAATCATCACGACTGGGCAATGATGCTTTTCGCTCAAACGGCCTGCTACGATTCCAATCACTCCCGCATGCCATTCGTGGTCTGATAGTACAAGGGCGGGTGCACCCTGCATGGATGTGGAAGCCTTGATTTGCTTGGAAGCTGCTCGCGAAATACTGCGCTCCAGCGATTGGCGTTTGATATTGAGTTCGTCCAGATACTGCGCAATTGTATCTGCACGCTCGGGACTTTCGGTGGTCAATAATTCGACGGCTATCTCCGCTTGTCCCATGCGACCGGCGGCATTCAAGCGGGGACCTATCACAAACCCGATGTCTTCACCCTCTAGACGTTTTTTTTCGGTCAGCTTCGTGCGCCGCATGAGAGCAGCGATACCTTCGACGGGTTGTGTTTTCAAGGCGTCGAGGCCAAAACGCACAAGTATCCGGTTTTCGTCAAGCAGAGGGACAACATCACAGACTGTGCCTATGGCAGCCAGCCCGACTGCCTGCAATAAAAAAGTTCGTAGCCGTTCCGTTACTTTTTTGCCCTCACTGGCACACTGACATATGGCCCAAGCCAACTTGAATGCCACCGCGGCTCCACACAACCCCGCAAAGGGGTAGTCCATGTTGGGGAGCCCTGGATGTACGATGGCCGCAGCGTGCGGCAATCGATCGGCCATTTGATGATGGTCGGTAATCACCAGAGTTAACCCCAACTCATGGGCCAGTTCTGCTTCTTCAACACTGGCAACTCCGCAGTCAACAGTAACCACGAGCTGCGTCCCCTGCTCGGCCAGGTGGCGCAACGCTTCAGCATTCAAGCTATAGCCTTCGTTCAGGCGATTGGGGACATAGGTGTCGACTTCAGCATGCAACAAGCGTAAGCAGCGCAACAGGATGGCTGTTGAAGTCATGCCATCCGCGTCGTAGTCGCCGTAGATAGTTATTTTTGATTTGTCTTGGACGGCTGCAAAAATGATTTCTGCTGCAACAGATGCACCAGGTAATTCGGATGGGTCACGGAGACCCGTCAGTTTGGGATCAAGAAAACTGCGTGCATCATCGGGGTCCTGAATACCACGCGAGACAAGCAATTGTGCAACCACTGACGGTATGCCCGCTGCACGTTCAAGCGCTGCGACTGAATCGGGGTCCGTATTTGAAATCCGCCAGCGCTTGGGCATTTCGTCCGTGAAGTTAAGAGGTCAAGGATATAAGACAGAAGCCCGTATTAAGCCAGATGCCAAGATTTAAACTGAAATCTGCACGCATAAAGACCCACTGCATCCATAAAGCTATAGGTCACCCATTGCTTTGATCTGCGACCCAAGGCCCTTTGGCTTCCTTCGCTTACTTTTTCTTTTCTACGTGCAATGTGTGCTTACGCAGACGTGGACAGTACTTCTTGAGCCGCAACCTTTCGCCCCCCATCTTGCGACGCAAGGTGTAGTTGTAATCTCCCGTTTCTTCACAAACGAGAAACACGGACTCCACTTTCTTCTTTCTCTTACCACCAGATTTTTTAGCCATCGTATTCTGTGAGCGATTTAGGGTTGAGGGTGTGAGACGGGCAAAATGAGGGATTTCTCCCCGCTTTCACTTGTCTGAAGGACGCGACATTTACAGCAAGCCCTGCATTTTAGGGCTTTTTTGCACTTTATCCAGTGGTGAAATAGGTCCGGGATTGGTGGAAAAGCAAGTTATACTTGAGTTTTGGGCTTAAGATACCAATCATGGCGACTGGAGACCCATTCCACGTAGCCATAGCAGGGTAGTTTACAGCCAATCCGGAACCGAGAATTCGCCCCCTTTGTAGGCGGCAGCCGTGAAGCCTTTATCTGCCGAAAATCCAACTCTGATCCCTGAATCCCCGTTGGCTGCCGTCCAACCGGGAACAGCGACTGCATGCGCAACGACAGCAGATAAGGCGACTGGGCCACAATCTTCACCACATGCTCCCTCACGAGCAGCGCGGTGCCTGGCTCTCATCGACAGCATGCTGCTGAGTCGCAGCATGCCCTCATGGCTGGCCAGCGCCGTATTGCATGCGGCAGCTGTGCTCATGCTCTCACTATGGGTTTTTAGCCCCCCCAGGGATGCTGGCTTAGGAACTCTGCAGGCAAATATAGCAACCGAAGATCTCCAATCTCTGGACTTGGATATCAACGAACTCAGTATGGTCGGTGGAGAATTGTTAATGCCCAGCCAGACTCTGACACCGTTAACGGCATCCAATTCAAATCCCAATGGCTCGCTAGTCGATATACCAAATCTGGCACATTCCTCTGAGATTGCCAGACCGTATCAGCTCGGTCCCACTTTCGAATCGATCGGTCAACCCTTAGCCTCGCGAGGTGGTGGTATAAGCGGTCGCGGACCACAAAATCGCCGTGGTTTGGCGCTCTCAGGAGGCGGTACCGAAGCCAGTGAATCTGCCGTGGAACTTGGATTGGCCTGGCTGGCAGCGCACCAGTTTGCGGATGGGGGTTGGCGATTCGATTTGGAATCCTGCCCCCAATGCCACGGCGCCTGTCGGAACTCAGGTTTCATACAATCCACCACCGCTTCAACAGGCCTGGCAGTGCTGTGTTTTTTGGGAGCCGGCTACACGCAGCATGAGGGCCCCTACCAGGAAACCGTCTCCAAAGGATTGTATTACCTGGTAGACAAAATGCTGCTCACTTCATTCGGAGGGGATTTACGTGACCAATCACTAATATCACAAAAGGACGATGGAATATTATTGGTACAAAAGAGTGGCGACATGTATTCACAAGCCATCGCTACTCTGGCAATTTGCGAAGCGTATGCCATGACACGCGACAAAAACCTGGCCGGCCCAGCGCAAGAAGCCGTTAACTTTATTGTCTATGCGCAACACGAAAAGGGTGGTTGGCGCTACAATCCGGGAGAGCCCGGCGATACATCGGTCACCGGTTGGCAAATCACCGCATTAAAAAGTGCTCTGCTCGGCAAACTCGAAGTACCCCGGGAAGTCTGGTACCGTGCTTCAGAATTCCTGGATGGGGTACAGGACGAGCGAGGAGCCACATATGGATATCAGGAACCCTCCACAAAGCGACGCTCCATGTCTGTCGTGGGCCTCTTTTCGCGCATGATGCTAGGCTGGCCGCGCGACCACAGCCCCATGCTCAAAGGGATGGCTCGTATCGCCGAGCAGGCGCCCCATCAGAATGACATGTATTTCAACTATTATGCCAGTCAGGCTTTGCATCATCTGGGAGGCCCAGGATGGAAGCGCTGGAACCCGCGCATGCGCGAATACCTGGTCAAGTCACAAGCAACCACTGGCCACGAAACGGGAAGCTGGTATTTCGAAGAGGTCTGGAGCAAAAGGGGAGGACGTATCTACACCACAACGCTGGCCATCCTCACGCTGGAAGTCTACTACCGCTACATGCCCATGTATCAGGACGCCTTCCTAAGCAACGCACCCTAATGAGTCTGACCAGAAGCTAGCGCAGTGGCCCGAATGTGCTGCGAATTACGGATAGAAGCAAGCCTAGAGTAGCAGCAGGCAGTCAGCAGATACGTGGATTCACGTCTTGGCCATATTCATGACAAAAGCTAGAATGAGTGCTGGCAAAGACGAAAATCAGGAGCGCAAAGACAGAAAATAGGAGCATCAACGCAAAAATGCGTACGAAAAGGTCTCCGGACATACTGCTTCATTAGAACTGCTGCTTCACTAGAATTGCAGCTGGGGGGGCAGGGAGGCATTGGCGAACGCTCGACTTATTTTTATTTATCTGGAGATCCATTTGTTATCAACTTCTGAACAACGTGTGCTTCGCACATTTCGAAAATTTTTGGTCACCCCCGGGCAAATGCTTTGTTTTTCGGGCCCGGAACTGGAGCAAGAAAAAGCAGCCCTGGATCTCCTGATTGATAAGGAACTGCTTTTCAAAGAAAAGTTCAATGGCGGATATTCTCTTACGCATTCCGGATTTGCTGCCATGAATGAATGCGAAAACTAGTGGCAATTAGAAATAAGTGGTGGCTACACTCATTAGCAAAACACTCATTAGTAAAAAAAACGCTCCTCGATCTACCGATCCAGGAGCGCTCTCTTACTCGTGTTTTTTCTGAAAGCCCGCTTATTGAGCCATCAGTTTATTGAGCCATCAGTTTATTGAGCCAACTGTACGGATACTGCACAGGGGCCTTTTTTGCCTTGGCCGATCTGGTACTCGACCATCTGGCCTTCGCTGAGCTCTTCAATCGTGGTTCCTTGCACTTCGGAATGGTGGAAAAACAGGTCGTCCCGCTCTCCTTCGATGAAACCAAATCCCTTGTCTGAAATAACCTTCTTAATCTTACCTTCTGGCATAACTGCCTCCAAAAAAATAAACCTGGTCAGCCTGATCGAGTCTTCACAACCTTACAACCAACCTAAATCAACAAAAGCAGTAGACCACAAAATAGGCGTCTGGCACTTACACAAAAAGGGCAAAGCTACGCAGAGTGCGGCGTGACGGAAAGAACCAATCGGAAGGTGCACCAGATGGTGTCGAACCTGCTTCTTTTTCTCTTCATCGCTGCTCGTTGCGATTCTTCGCAACTACCCGAGAGTATAGTTGATGCCAGAAGGGTGTGCAATATAGTCAAAACACAAATTAACCTTAAAAATGCTGTTCGGAACCCGCATTTCGAGCCGTACTCAGTAGATCATAAAAAGTAGAATCGAAATTGGAGATTGCCCGCTTGCGTGGCACTCTTATTCATTTCCTGGCAATAACGATGGGGCATGCGACGGAAGGCCTAGGAACACGCTGAGGATCGCCTACCGCAGCTAAGCATGTTAAGGAGGGCCGATTAGAGACTTTGCGAGTGACTCTGCCAGCGGTTTGGCAGAGGAGAGCTACCCCCTCCCACGAAGGCATTGTGTTCGTGTTCGATCAAGCACATTCGCAAACGTCTGGATATCTTTTAGAGAGTGTGGTTTGGGACTACTCGTTTCAACATTATTACGATATTGCTCATTGCTTTTTAATGGGACACTCTAAACCAACTAGAATTGGTTTGAAGAACCACATCCATGCCCCATCAATCGTTGCGCTCAAACCGGTAGCCCACATCACGAATTGTGTGAATAAATTGTGGTTGGCTGGCTTGAGGTTCTTTCTTGCTCCTTATGCAGGTCCTTTTACACACAACCAGAACCAAAGGTCTCCGGGGTGCACTCGCCAGAGAAAATAAATTGTTGGTCTGGCGCACAGTAGGGTGCGATCAATTTGTGCACCGCTCCATCTAGAATAGAAATCGAATGTTACCTTTGTGTTACCTTGATGTTCCCAATATGTCTTTTCCCCCTGCTATCTAAATACTTTCTCAGTTCCCCATGCAACTATTACCACCGCAACATTCGCTATTTGAGGGAGGATTCAGACTGGAGGCACTGCATGGATTCGTAAGCAGCACAGAACAAAGAATATTGGCTATTTCCACTGGGGAGGACGCTGTTCAAGATGCGCGGCAACTCCTTCCCGGGCAGCTTCCGTCGTGCAGGATGTCGCTTGCATGACAGCTCCCGCTGAAAGCTGCGTGTGCAGATGTTCGCCAACCGTTTCATTTAATAACCGCTTCGTCAGTTGAATCGATTCAGGGGCACCGGTGGCACATGTTTGGGCCAATTCCATGGCCCTGGCCCAAACCTTACTGGAGTCGAGCAATTCATGAAATAAGCCATGCTGTTGGGCTTCAGAGGCCTCGAGACTCATGCCGGTCAAAAGCAGCCGAGCAGCCTGGCCCGAAGCAATTCGATGACAAACAAGAGGTGCTACAACACCAGCAACCAGTCCGAATTGTGGATCGGGAATTCCGAATCTGGCATTGTCTGCAGCAACAACTATATCACAGGCCGCTACCAACCCTGCACCCGCCGATAAGGCAGGACCGTTCACCGAAGCAATGACGGGCTTTGTTATTTCTAATAGTTTTACAAACAAATCTCGAATATTAGCGGCGTCGTCACCCCATTGTTGCTGCGCGGTTTTGGTTCCTGTGGCAAGATTATTTGTCTCATGAAGTTCGTTAAAATCGATGCCTTCGCAAAAAACATCTCCTGCCCCAGTTAGAATAATTGCACGTACTTTCTTTTCTCGATAGAGATCGTCCAGCGCAATGGAGAGCTGCTCAATCATCTGTCGTGTAAGTCGATTCTTGTGGTCTGGCCGATTCATCACGATCGTTCCAGCATAATCAACTACTTTTACCTCAATAAGACCACCAGGCATGGACATGTTTAGGGTTCACTTTGTCGTAAAGGATTTCAAAGTATTTAGAATATTGCAGGAGCGCCGTTTTGAATACCATCCCATAAGAAGACTCAGTACCACTCACGCGCCGTACGCGTATCAATCGATACGTCCACCACATCTGGGTCCATAAAAACTTGACAACTTCTGGTCGTTCGACGGACCTGTAAGGGAGCATCCAGCAAATAGAATTCCTGCGATTCATTACGCACAGCGTAATTCGCAATTTCTTGAATGAATAGGAGAACAGGTTCTTTTAGAAAACTTTTGCAAGATATCCTCAGATAGATTACAGAGCAATCTTCCAGGGGCTGTAAGCATTCGGTACGGATATCCTGTCCTGCAAACCCAGCGGCTTGAAATAGTGAATTCAATGACGCCTTGACCCCTTCAGCACGCTGCAAAGCTTTTACATCCGTAATCGCAAAAAGTGCTGTGGCACAGAATCCATCTGCAAAAATTGCAGTGAGTGTCCAATCTTGCTGGGGAGCCTCTCCAAGTACCCCTCGTATCGACAAAGATCCATACGCTTCTGTCTGAAGATCTATATCGGTAATGTCTGTACGAATGTCAGCATTCGAGAGAGTTGTTGCACCAGAAACAGAAGCGTGTAAAGATTCGAGCAAGCCGGTCTTGTTGAACTCCTGGTGCAATAATGGCAGGATAGTCGCTGCGCCGTCTGCTGCCAATTCGAAGACTGGTGGTAACATAGAAAGCAAACCTGATTTGTCATCCAGAGAATTCAGACTGTTTGCCAGCCGTGCCAGATTTGCCGCTGTCGCTGCGTTTGCGAGTGCGTCGTATTGGTTCCAAGGCCAGCCATAAGCCTGTCTCTTATACACATCTCCGAGCCCACGAGACGGACTCCTAT
>CAWWCC010000113.1:0-9183 GCA_963935315.1 uncultured Planctomycetaceae bacterium
TACACAAGGAGTATCGTCGGCAGCGTCAGATGTGTATAAGAGACAGGAAACGTACGCCTCCTGGGTAAGCGGATTGTCCGCTTATGTCGTGGCAGCCGATCCAGGCAGCGGCATCCAAGTGAGAAAAACTGTACCAGCAGCCAATACCAACCAGCCGTCGGTTCTGACGATGGGTGCAAATCCTGTTGACGGCCAACTCGCTCTAAACATCGGCTCAGATGTGAAGCGGCTTGGTCAAAATGCCACCGCTGCTGACATGTACGCGTCACCTTATCCCCATGGCACAGAGGGAAGGATCTTTGGTCCCAGTAGCCAGCATCCGGGGGTTGTGCAGCATGCCTATGCTGACAACCACGCCAAATCGATCGAGGATTCGATCGATCCCGAGCTGTACCTGCACCAGGTCACACGCAACGGCAATGAGGTACTGCGTAATAACTAATGCAGTTTACCAGGCACCACTGCTTGCCTCCTGGCGAGTCAAGCAGTTGCCAAAAAGCTGATGATTAGTTGAAGCGTTCAATTGACACGGGCCACTGTGGGCCATTAAGCCCACAGTGGCTTTTTTTAGTATCGCTTTAAGTAGTTTTTCATCCCCATTGCGGCAGCCAAAACGACTAACACCGCGATACTTTGTACTGGCCTCCAGCGACCTTGCCACAGAATCCGATCGTTGACCAGATCTGCAAAAAAACTATGTTGAACTATGTTGAACTGCCTAACTCGGCCCCAGGCTCCTGCCTGGGTCCGCTCTGCACTCGAGGCTCCCGCCTCGACTTTACCGAATTCGTACGTTTTCCACAGAGCCATCGTGACCCCATTACCCCTAGAAATCTCCTGCAGCGAAGTCCAGACCTGGCGTACGGAGAACCAGGACTTTGTCCTTGTCGACTGCCGCGAACCGGCTGAGCATACCCTGGTGGCCATTTCCGGCTCCCAATTATTGCCCATGAGTCAACTGCCGCAGCGCTACCAAGAACTGTCCGGTCAAGAAGATCAACGGCTGGTCGTTTATTGTCACCACGGCCAACGCAGCGCCCAGGTCACAGCCTGGCTTCGCCAACAGGGTTTCTCCCAGGCCCAATCGATGGCAGGCGGCATTGACGCCTGGGCTGTCCAGATTGAAGAAGGCATGCAGAGGTATTAGCCTAAGAGGTGCAGCTGGGTTCGCCAGTTTCATCCGTTTCGGCGTTAGAGCTGATGGGAGAAGGGAGAGGGGAGAATGCTGGGAGGAATTCATTTCCTTTACGGTAAGGCCTTTCGCTTACCCTTGCACTTCGCACTGATTTTTGACATCCTGGCTCCCAAGGTTTCACAGCCCGAGTGGCGGAATTGGCAGACGCGCATGGTTCAGGTCCATGTCCACGCAAGTGGGTGGAGGTTCAAATCCTCTCTCGGGTATTTGAGATGTTGTTTTGTATTCGCTAAAGCTGTTTTGTTTCGTCTCACTGCATCTCAAGAATTGCTGTTAAAACTTGGACTGGACTTACGTCCCCGGGTAAGCACGGCAACTGCCAAGCACGCCCCGCTGCAGGGCCGTATAAAATATTTTCTCGCTGGCAATTAATTGCTTACAGGCTGCCAGATACCCCTTGCTCGTCACGTAAATATCAACTGTGCCACCTGTTACGTGTGCGGCCTGGATTCCCGAATTCAAGGGCCTATCCTCCAGTACTATTCGGCACAAGATTTGCGCCGCACAGGACAGGTAATCGACGCATTTTAGTTGGACTTGCGCCCTGCGATACTTATCACAGATAATCGTCCGCGTGGGAGCGAAAAAGCGAGACAAGATCAAAGAGTCGGACGTGACGGGCTTGAAATTCTTCGACAAGCTTGCGCCGCTGCTTAAGCGATTGCATGACGATGGCTGCCAGCGTGACCGCGCCGGTAATCGGCAGCTGCATTTCGATCAGTACTGCATGTTGATGCTGCTCTACCTTTTCAACCCGATCGTCACGTCGCTCCGAGGGATCCGGCAAGCAAGCGAACTGAAAAACGTCCGGCGGAAGCTTGGCTGTCCGCGTGCATCACTTGGCTCTCTCGAAAGCGACCAGCGTTTTCGATGCGGAACGCCTCAAGGAAATCATCACCGAACTGGGGGACCAACTCGAACCGCTCTCTCAAAACAAACGTCTCCAGGATATCAAGCAGACGATAAAACTAGTTGACGGCTCTCTAATCGCGGCTTTGCCCAACATCATGAAAGCTTCTTGAAGGAAGGCCAAGACCGGCAAAGGAATGGTCAAGTGGCGATTGCATACGCACCTTGAATTACTACGCGCTATACCGACACGAATTGATGTGACTCCCAATGGTGGTGGTGAACACAATGAACGAGCGGTACTGGAGAGGGCTAAAAAGAGTCCGCCTGACCACAAGGTTCGCGTAATCTGCGTGCGGATCAATCCTCACACGACACGCGGCAGAGCTGGTAGCGGTCCGAGCGGAGTCGATAGCGACGGCATCTTGCGGATTGCAACGAACTTGTTGGACGCACCGGCCGAAACGATCTCCTTGATCTTTGAAAAACGATGGGCCATTGAAACCTTTTTTTGATTTTTCAAGCATATCCTGGGGTATCGTCATCTGCTGAGTCGCGA
This sequence comes from uncultured Planctomycetaceae bacterium, assembly GCA_963935315.1. Classification (GTDB taxonomy): domain Bacteria; phylum Planctomycetota; class Planctomycetia; order Pirellulales; family Lacipirellulaceae; genus Bythopirellula. The sequence continues at coordinate 2,604 of CAWWCC010000113.1, forward strand.
TCAAGAGGGAATCGAGATACAGACGTACTGGATAACCAGCTACCTGGCCGTGGGATTGATAGCAATTCTGGTTCAACCTTACCGACCACTTGGCTTGACTAGCCCTGAATTGACTTGGGCTGTTACGCCGACCAAAGCTGCGATTCGGTGGCGGGAAGGTATGAAATACCGGGCTAAACGCTGTCCATTTGCTGGCTGATCCACCGCTCCAATTCTTCCCAATCCACGGGTGGCAGTTCGGAGAGATCCGGCCGCAACCGCTTCGCGCCACGAATGTAGACGTGTTCAATCTCGCTTTGTTTTTTTTCAGTGTTCCAGTGGATCATGACACGAATGCAGAAAGGCAATCCACCAGGGACTGCCATTTCGTGACCGCACAGTAGAGGTACATCCAGCCAGCCCAATTGCCGGGCTGCCAGGGCCGGAAACTCTGCATCGATATCCGGCGTGGTAGTGAAAATTGCACTAGCAACATCCTCCGAAGCAACTTGATTCCGGCGAATCACGAGCGCCAAGAGCTGGCGCGTTGCAGATAGTATTTCTTCACGATTGTTCCCATCAACCGTAGTTGCACCACGTATACCCCTGCAAATCATACCCACATCCGTATCGAGAAAGCCCTGAAGATGAACCTGCTTATCAGCTTATCCGGCCTGCACGGCAAAGTTAAGCCTGCAGGGGGTCTTTATTTAGGGGCAAACCCACTTATTTCGTACTATCCATGGGCCACCGAAACGCCCCTAAGGTCGGCGATGTAGCCTGAGAGCCTCTCCGTGACTTATTGGATTGTGCCTCCGAGCCCGCCACATTCCGGACCCTACCCTCCGCGCTCGCAATCGCCACAGAGTGCGTTTCTCTACAGGGTACTTGGGAAGGCTCTGAATAGTGAATTTAACAAAGATATTCGGATTGGAGGCTAGATTAGCAGATACCTCTGAAAAGAAACCAGAACTTGGCTTTAGGGCCGTTGACAGCTAGCCGCTGATGGTTAGAATTGCGAGTCTCAGCAGTGTGCGGGGTAATGCTCCTAAGGGGCCGATTTCCTCGCAGCTGGGTGTTATCTTGCTGGCCTGTGGGTTGCATAACTCAAATGGTTTGGCGAGGTTTATCAAGCTCTTTGACAATTCGGTTAGTGACTTCTATCAATTTAAGATTTTGAAACCAGATTCTTTGTAATCTGGATATTCAATTTCTTGAGTTTTGCCAGCACAAGACTGTACGGCTGAGAGGTGTGCAACGCTCTTCGGAGTGTAAGCATTTCTTGGCTTTCAAACACTACAAGATGGCTCATTTCTTTGGACTCCCCTTAGGGGGTGAACAAAGTTAATGCATATACCAAATTGAAGGGTTTGATCCTGGCTCAGAATGAACGTTGGCGGCATGGATTAGGCATGCAAGTCGAGCGAGAAGCTTTAGTTTGACGCTTCGGTTGATTTCTAAAGTGGACAGCGGCGCAAGGGAGAGTAACGCGTAGTTATCTACCCCGGGGTCCGGAATAGCTGAGGGAAACTTCAGGTAATACCGGATGATATCTTCGGATCAAAGGTGTGATTCCGCCCTGGGAGGGGACTGCGTACTACTAGCTTGTTGGTAGGGTAATGGCCTACCAAGGCTTTGATGGTTAGCGGGCGTGAGAGCGTGGCCCGTCTCACTGGGACTGAAACACTGCCCAGACACCTACGGGTGGCTGCAGTCGAGAATCTTCGGCAATGGGCGAAAGCCTGACCGAGCGATGCCGCGTGCGGGATGAAGGCCTTCGGGTTGTAAACCGCTGTCAGTTGGGAGGAAGGGTCTGTGAAGAGCAGATCTTGACCTATCTTCAGAGGAAGTCCGGGCTAAGTTCGTGCCAGCAGCCGCGGTAACACGAACCGGACAAACGTTATTCGGAATTATTGGGCTTAAAGGGTGCGTAGGCGGCGATGTAGGTGGGGTGTGAAATCCCTCGGCTCAACCGAGGAACTGCGCTCCAAACCACATGGCTAGAGGGAGACAGAGGTAAGCGGAACTGATGGTGGAGCGGTGAAATGCGTTGATATCATCAGGAACACCAGTGGCGAAGGCGGCTTACTGGGTCTCTTCTGACGCTGAGGCACGAAAGCTAGGGTAGCGAACGGGATTAGATACCCCGGTAGTCCTAGCTGTAAACGATGAGCACTTGGTTGAGGGCCCCCCCATAGGTTCTCGGCCGTAGCGAAAGTGTTAAGTGCTCCGCCTGGGGAGTATGGTCGCAAGGCTGAAACTCAAAGGAATTGACGGGGGCTCACACAAGCGGTGGAGGATGTGGCTTAATTCGAGGCTACGCGAAGAACCTTATCCAGGCCTTGACATATACGGATGCTGCTCGTGAAAGCGAGTTCGTTGCCTTCGGGTGAAACGTATACAGGTGCTGCATGGCTGTCGTCAGCTCGTGTCGTGAGATGTCGGGTTAAGTCCCTTAACGAGCGAAACCCTTGTCCCTAGTTGCCAGCACGTAATGGTGGGGACTCTAGGGAGACTGCCGGTGTTAAACCGGAGGAAGGTGGGGATGACGTCAAGTCCTCATGGCCTTTATGACCTGGGCTGCACACGTCCTACAATGCGTCATACAAAGGGAAGCAACCTCGCGAGAGCAAGCAAATCCCAAAAAGTGGCCCTCAGTTCGGATTGCAGGCTGCAACTCGCCTGCATGAAGCCGGAATCGCTAGTAATCGCGGGTCAGCATACCGCGGTGAATATGTTCCTGAGCCTTGTACACACCGCCCGTCAAGCCACGAAAGTGGGGGGCACCCGAAGTCGTTGAGCTGTAATGGCAGGCGCCGAAGGTGAACTCCGCGATTGGGACTAAGTCGTAACAAGGTAGCCGTAGGGGAACCTGCGGCTGGATCACCTCCTTTCTAAGGATTATTAGAACGTTGGCACCCGTTTCATATGATGACTTCATCAAGTGATTCAAAGGGCCAATGAAATGATTCTCACTGGTGACAGTGGAATTAAATAATGGGGACAGTCCTTGTGATTGGCATAGAAGTCAGGTTGCTATTTCTTCGGAGAATTATTTCTTGGGAGTTAGCGGCCAAACTACCGAATTGATATTGAGAAACCCGGTACAGGGGTTAGCCTTCCTGTGCCGGGTTTTTTTATGCGCGAATTCAATTTTTACAGAAATACTTCTTCTGCTCTATTTTCACGAGCTTTTCGTGGCATTCGTACAACCAGATGCTAATCGTGGGTTGCGGAGCCTAATCCAAGTTAGACACTGGTACCTTACCTGGGAGCAGGTCAGTGGCCAAAGCGAAGTGTCGGCACACCAATTCCCGATGGACATACGAAGCACCAACCCAGAAAAACGCGTCAACCACTTCACTGCATACCAAATTGCTGTCACTTGCCAGGAAAACTGCAAGCTTTTTCTCTAAACTTGCAATCCCCTGCAGGACGACCTATAGTGTACATCTGTATGCTATTCGTCGACTGGCTATTTCTGGACATGAACTCCTACTTCGCTTCAGCGGAGCAGCACCTGCAGCCTGCGCTGCGGGGCCGCCCTGTGGCGGTGGTGCCCACCAAGACCGATCGGACTTGCTGTATCGCGGTCAGCTACGAAGCGCGGCCCTATGGCATCAAAACGGGCACCAACGCCGGTGAGGCACGTCGTCGCTGCCCAGGACTGCATTTGGTGGTGGGGCAGCATGAAGACTATGTGCGTATCCATCAACAGATCATCGCAGCAGTCGAAACCGTGCTGCCCGTAACAAAGGTCTGCTCCATCGACGAAATGGTCTGTCAGCTTTCGCCTCAGCATCGTGAGGTGGTGCGGGCAGCAGAGCTTGCGCATCAAGTCAAGCAAGCCATTTACGACCAGGTTGGGCGTAGCCTGCGCTGCTCTGTCGGACTGGCCACCAATCGCTTTCTGGCCAAAGTGGCCAGCAATATGCAAAAGCCTGATGGGCTGACTGTGATCACGCGCGAAGAATTACCGCGCCGACTGTATTCCCTAGAACTGACCGACTTTCCAGGAATAGCACGCAATATGCAGCGGCGGTTAGCAAGCAAAGGCATTCGCACGACGCGTCAGTTGTGCTCACTCTCCAAACACCAAATGGTGGACGCCTGGCAAAGTGTGCTGGGCGAACAGTGGTGGCATCAGCTCCGTGGCGACGAATACGCAGATCGCGCAACACAACGCCGCACGCTGGGACACTCCCACGTGCTGCCGCCGAAGTTGCGCAATGACGCTGGCGTGCGTGGTGTGTTTGTGCGGCTTTTGCACAAAGCAGGAGCCCGTTTGCGACGGATTGATTACTGGGCCGCCCGGCTGGTAATCCGATTGTCGTATGCTGACGGCTGGCCCAAATGGAAAACGACCGTTTATCTGGGGCGCTCTCAGGACACGCCAACCCTCCTCAAGGCCTTCGAACGAGCCTGGCAGACACGTCCCGTGGGGGGCAAGCCACTGAAACCCTCGATCACTCTGATCGACCTGACCCCGGCAGCAAGCACCACTCCCTCGCTATTTGTCGAAGATCGCCGCGCACTGGCCGCTGCCCAGGCGATGGATGAGGCGAACTTGCAATTTGGAGCGAACAAAGTCTATTTTGCCTCGATGCACGAAGCGCGCAACTCGGCTCCTCTACGTATTGCGTTCACGAATATCCCCGAGGTGTCTTCCGAAAAAAACGGACCTCAGAACTCAACGACTACCGGCTAGCAGCCGGTAAGTTTGGAATATTCGTGAGCCACGGACTGAAGTCCTTCGCTCACGAAGGGTAACAACGCCACAGCGGACAAGAAGAAAGCAGGCTTGCCTCCTGTGCTCCGCACACCCAGAGAGAACCAATCCTGGTGCTCTTTGTAAAAACCTAAAGGATTCAACTGAAGGCGAGGGTTCTAGACCCATCGCAAGGACAATAAATGCGATCGAAATGGGCTCTCCTGAATAGCAGGCAGACCTTCAATCGCACAAATCCGATAGCAAAGATGCTTCTACCGTTACAACCAGAACCATCTGGCAAGAATCTTATCTTGGACAAGCATCTCGCAATTACTCTAGATAAGTAGCGCCTATCCACACTTAGGGGCTGATGTAAGGAACCCAAACATGGCCCGCATATCTCCCGAGCTAGCTGATGCCCGGTTAGCTGATGTTTGTCGGTAGAGATGTTCCGAATATCCTGAGAGACGCAAATTTTATCACCCGACCTATTCCGACTGCTGAAAAATAATGTTCTGTTTATCTATAGCCCCTGAGAATCCTCGACAGCATCTGCGTGGGTTCTTCAGCAAATCGACACTCCAACGGTTATCTCTTTTGGGTTGTTCTTGGATGACCAGCCTGGTGCTGCTGGCCTTTCTCTTGGCAGCCCAACCAGCAGCGAATGCACAGGTGCCGCAGGCACTTCAGCTCGCTACCCCCCAGGCAGACCCACCTCAAGAGGAAGAAGGACCTTCTCTAGCCGATTGGCGTAAGGATGTGAGAGAGCGTCTGAATGACGCAAAACTCCGCAGCAAGGAACTTCGTACAGATGGAGAAGTCCCGCTACCAGCTACGTTGAAACGGCAAATAGAACTTCTCTCCCGTGTTGACACTGTACTTGCACAACTTGCTGCTGAAGAAGAAGTGACGAAAAAGAATCAGATCGACAGCAAAAATCTCCAGGACGAAACAAATGACTTTCTGCAACACGGCTTTAGCGAAACGCAGCGCATTACCTTCCTGCAACTCGACGAAGCACGAGATGATCTTCAAGACGAGCAACGACGTTTAGCACGACTTACCGACGAAGAAAAATCGGCTACCTTGTCTCTCGAAAAAGCAGAGCAGGACTTCAAAAACCGTAGTAGTGCTCGTCGGCTGCTACGGGAAAAAGTTGCCAGCAACGACCAAGATGCCTTACGCCAAAAGCTTGGCGAAAAGCTTGCAGAAATAGTTCTTCTCTGCGAAGTCTCCAAAGCGAATAGAACGCTGCGCAAAAAAGAAGCCGAAAATGCCGCACAGGAAGTTCAATTAGAAAAGCTCCGTGTCGGACTTTTCAAAGAAAAAGTCGCACGCATGCAAACCAGAGCCATTTTTGGCAGCCCTGAACTCAATGAACTACTCGAGAAAATCGATCGCCAGGAGATTGACTTAGATAAAGACATTTCGGAGCTAGAGGCTGATCAAACCAAACTCAAATACCTGCTAGACCAATGGATGCGCGCGCAGCGTCAACTTGACGAATCCACTGGCAATAAAGAAGCGTTGCATGAAGAAGTCGCCTCGCATCAATTGGGCCGGCGTGTCATCCAAGAGCGATTGCCATTGCTGCTTCAACAAAAAAAACGCTTGGCTGCTATCCGGGACAACTGGCAACGCAGACAGAGTGTTTTTAACAGCCGGGCTACTCGTGAAGAAACTCGAAAGTGGATCGTAGAATCTGAAGACTCCCTCGCACAGCTCAATCGTGAGGAGAGAACTTCCAATTTCGAAATTGAAGAACTCAACAACTTGTTAGGTCCGCTGAAAGAACGCCAGCAATCGGTCGCTGTCGAGTCTCCCGAAGCCTATTGGATTGAGCAACAGCTGTCTCTTATACACATCTGACGCTGCCGACGATACTCCTTG
>CAWWCC010000114.1:0-9142 GCA_963935315.1 uncultured Planctomycetaceae bacterium
GCAGCTACTTAATTGTATGAAGGGTTGGGGGCAAAACGGCATCTCGTGGGTCTCTCGGAACGGACCGCAGGTGCTTTTCGGATACTTTTCTAGGGAGAATTAGAGATGAGGCAAAAGAACAAACAGGCATTCACACTGGTCGAACTTCTGGTGGTCATCGCCATTATTGGCACCCTGGTGGCCTTGCTTCTGCCGGCGGTGCAATCCGCTCGAGAGGCAGCACGAAATAACACGTGCAAAAACAATCTAACCCAGTTTGTGAAGGCCCTGGCCACGCGAGAAACGTCGCTGGGAGATTTTCCGGGCTACATCAACAAGCTGGGCATCAATGGCGATGTGGCTAGCAAGCAACAAAGGGCCAGCTGGATCGTGATGACGTTTCCTTATATTGATAACAAGGCTTTGTGGGATCGTTGGAGTTTGGGTTTCTCCCCCAGTATTAGCACCGATCCGGCACTACGGGACGCGTATTTCACAGAAATTGAAATCCTCAATTGTCCCAGCGATCCGCCAGTCACTTTGGGCGAGCCCAATTTATCTTATTGTGCCAATGCCGGATTCATTGGCAACGCGGGTACAAGAGAAAATCCAGCTAACGGCGTGTTTTTTGATCGCACGCGTTATATTTCAGATACATCTTTGAAAGGCGGTGCTGGCCCGGCTGATAGTCGTGATGTGGATAGTGAAATCGTCATGACGATGGCCTACCTGCAGGCGAAGGGGGACGGTGCAACCAAGACGATGATGATTTCTGAAAATATGAATGCTGTCCATTGGGGATATAGCACGATGACAGATCGGAATGGGACTGTAGACGCGAAGTTTCATTTTGGATTTTGTTGGGAGCAACCGGCGGCGATTGTGGCCGGATTAGCAGCACCAAGTTCGGGTCCAAAAGTTGGTGCGGAAGAACGTCGCATCAATGGCCAAAAAGAGGCAGACGCTTATACATCGGTGGGACAAATGGTCGCCAATGATGGTTTCCCATCCAGCAATCACCCCGGCACGGTAAACGCCGCGTTTGTGGGTGGTCAGGTTGTGGGCATTAATGACCAGATTGATAACGTCGTTTATGGCCAGTTGATGACCTCGAATCATAAGCAGTCGGATTTGAAAAATGCTGCGGATACAGTTTGGGATCGCAATCTAAACCAACCCAGCGATGGCGATTATTAAAGCCACGCTTGAAAGCAGGAATGAAAAACAGGATGCCCGATGGGCTCCTGTTTTTTTATGCGCCAGCCGATGTGCCAAGGATGATGTGCCCAGGATGGGGTGCTGGCACTCAACTACGAGATACGCGCTATCTGCTTTTATTCGGCCGTATCCGCTTCCAGCTCTGTCGTATCTGCTTCGAGCGATTCGGTTGCGGGTGCTTCTTCGGCGGGTGCTTCTTCGGCGGGTGCATCCCCGGCAGGCTGAATATCACTTTGCACCGTGTCCGCTATTTTTTCTGGGAACAGAGCAGCGTTTAATGCAGGGAGCATGAGTTTGGCAAAATCGACTGAGGCACTGCTGTCAATGGTATTTTCATCGTTCAAGACATTTCCCACAAAATACAATTTGTATAAAGCGCGAGATAAGCCATAGTGGACTCGCGCATTATCTGGGGCTTCCCAGATATCAGTATCTGGATGGTTCCATGCCCAGAAGACACGTTCCAGATGTCTTCCAGATGGGTCTTCTTTAGAAAAAGTGGCCGTAAAAAATTCTGCTGGCTCTTCACCCAGTACGTCAATATGGTGCTTGAGTGGATCTCCCGTTTGCCGAAATCCCTGGCTCGGGTAACAAACTGTAGGAGTATGCCGACATACATCACGTGAGTGACCAATGATCAGCCAAAGATTGACCGTATTTCTATTCTTGGAATTGGTATAGAGACGCGAAACATAATTCACAGCTCCCGCCGTTTTTCGGGTGACTTCTTCCACGGGCAAGTCTTCTCCGACCCAATCCCCAATTTTTTTGGGGACTTGATCAAAGCGTTTTCCTAATTCAGCTGCCTCGACTCCTGGTGTGCCCCATCGGTCACGCATTTTTCCTTCGACAAGCGCAAGCGAAACAATCAGTACCAAACTGGCCGCCAGAGGTAGATAGATGCGGTTCATAACAGGAGATCTTTCTTGGAGTGATTGAAGAAAAGGGTGGCAATCAAAAGCTCATATTTCAAAGTGGAACGAGACTTTGAAAGCAGCAGAATGTGCTGGAAACCCCGTGCAGTCCTTACTTTACGGTAGGCGTGAAACCCTGGTCTGTCAAGCAAACCATCCCTAGCCCACATAATTCATACGATTCGTTACAGGCAGGAGCGGATGAACTATGCGGGCTAGAGCCCGCATAGTTGGTACAAGCGGATTGAATCGCTCAGGTGGCAATTGGATAGGCGTGTACCTGCCGAGGTTTTTTGGAACCTGAGTCGAGTCCTATCCAGATTTATGGGTTTGGTTGAGAGTGTGGTGCCGACGGAGTCGTTTCGTGATAGACGGCCTGCTGCAGCCCCTGGCCTTGCTCGTGGAACATCATGGCTGCTACGGGACTCAGGGACTCACTCTGCTCGTATTCCTGGATCGTCTCAGAGTGGCCTCAGGGTTGCTTGCCAGACGCTATTCTTCTTTACTGTCCTGGGTGGATGCATATTTTGGAGAATTTGCTGGCAGTCTGGCGATACTACGCCTGACGGCAGGCTGCTGGCGAGCTGCCTGCTGAAGGCTGCCTGGCAAGGCAGGTGGAGCATCGTCTTGATAGGGTCCCAGCGGCTGATTTCCTTGGGGCTCAAAAGCCGGGAAGCCTTCATTGTCTATTTCGGGAAAAATATCGGCTCCTGGCAAAGACATAGGTGTTTCATCCTCGTCTATTTCGGGAAAAATATCGGCTCCTGGCAAAGACATAGGTGTTTCATCCTCTTTTTTGGCAGCTTTTTCTTTTTTCTTCTTTTCGGGTCCACGTAAATCTTCTTTGCCCGGATCAGGCAGATCGAGAGTGGGCAGTTCGACGGCATCACCCAAAGGAGCTTCTGACTCATCCTGAGTTTGAGTTGTTGGATCTCCAGGCCAAGGGCGCCATCTTGTTTCGCTATACCCCCAACTGGCACGATTGGGACTGCAGCTACCGTCTGCTGCACAGGGGCAGGGAGTGGGCGCTTGGCCGCCAGTTATTCCCCAGGCTGATGTGCTTAGTAATAAACACTCTGAGACAGTCAAGCTGAGCATCATCAGTGAATTGGGGAGGATCCCGCATTTCGACATGAGTCTATCCTTTTTGACATTGCAATTGATACGCATTACCAGGCGTCCGATTCCCAAAGGTCTAATCAGCTAAATAGCATAGGAATTCGTAGGCTTCAATTTCTCAGCTAACTTGATTGTTTAGAACGTATTGCCTAGGCCAAAACGGATGATCCGGTTAGCAGTCGATGTGGTGAGAGATACAAAACCAATCATAGATTCGAATGGACGCAGGGTCATTCCAACTACATTGCTGAGCTTGCCAACCTTGTTTTCTGCGATGAAAAGACGATCTCCAGGCATAAGCTGATAGTTGGTTGCCGTCGAAGCTCCTCGTGTGATATCCGCCCAGTTGACGGGTAAGACTTGTTCACAACCCACTCCGTTTGGTGCGGGACGTGCGATCCAAAGTTTGCTCGAGGAGAGCTGGGAAATACCACCAATATTGGCCACCGCATCCAAAACGGTTTCATTGCCAGTGATAGGAAGTCGAGTTACATCGTCTCCGTAGCCGCCCCCCTGCGTCACGATGTAATAGACTTTGCTATTGTAGGCCAACACATCGACAAAGACTTCGGGGTCATCCAGCTTGATAGTTAATTGTTTTTCGATTGCTGCCTGGGCATCTTCAATCGTCATTCCGGCCACAAATACAGATCCATAAGTTCCTAAATTGACACGCCCGTCAGGACCCACTAGATGTTGACCCGTCACTTGTTGTGCTCCAGCCGATTGAAGCAATGAAAGCGAAACATCGACGTTTGTCAGGATTTTTGCTAATTCCGAACGGATTATTTCTTCGGCTTCTTCGATTGTCTCACCTACAACTTCAATCCGACCGTAGGTGGGCCCCAGGTTGATGCTGCCGTCTGCGTCAACGGAATAAGCATCATCAATAGGTTGATCAGGAAAAGCTCCCGTCACGCGGACTAGCAAAGCATCAAAGGTTTCAATCTCATGAGGTGATTTTGGCACCAATTTGACACCCTCAATGAGCAGGATGTCAGGGGGTTCGATCACATAGCGCGGTAAGGTCACTTTATCAAGTTCCCTGGGAACCGTACTTTCCAGCGGTGGTGCTGGAGGTGTCGCGGGGAATGGATCTCTTGGTGTCAGAAAACCGGTGCATCCAGAAGTACTAACGACCATGGTTAGTACGCAAAGCAAAAGGGCCCTCGGAAGCTTGCTAGGATTACAGAGATTCATCAGTTCTTCTCGCTTGCTGAGGCTCAGATACTCGCTAACATCTGACACACTATCTGGAAAACACTCAGGCGGCAGGATTTGCCCGACACCTACAATGCCTATAATCGGTAACCTTTGACATGGACTTTGAAGAGTTCTTCAGAAATGCTCTGAAATACCTCTCACTGATAACCGGCGTTTGCTAGCAAATCCCGCTCTGGCAAGCTGAGGTAAGGTAACTGAGACGCTATCCGTTGAGACAGTGCTTGGATTGCCAGCAAGGCTGCGTGGAGCTGGCTGGAACCGTGTAAAACATAGGATCATTGCGAGCCGCATTTGTGGTACTAAACCATGTCAATCAAAAGAGTTACGAGGCTTCAAATGCCCCCTTGAGACGTTTGACAGATAGGCCATACTCGCGTATCCTCTACAAAGGCGGCTTCTCACAAGAAGTTGGTGAGTTCGGATAAGTCTGTCCAGCGATTCGCATTCTCCTTCTTAGAGTTTCAACTCGTAGCGTCTCAATTCAAGGCATTTCGTTGATGGCATTTGAGAAATGAATTGAAGCAACGTGTGGATGACTTGAATTCCAGCTTATTTCTGCGATTGGTTGAGTACGCCAGCACCATTTCTGAGAGAACCAGCACCATTTCTGAGAGAACCCGTAGTCCTCGGAAGTCTTTTTTGATGCACCTGTAGTTAGGGCCCATTGATGTCACAGCAAGCATATCCATTTAGTTCTGAAGCGAGCTTCGAAGAAGCCAAGCCACTAGAAACTGCGCTGAATCACAAAATGTGGGCAGTCTTTGCTCTTTTGACAATACTGCTGACTGCTTGCTACTGGAACATGTTTATTTATACGGCCAGTTTTTGGCAGATGGGCCTCTACTCACATGGGTGGATTGTGCCTCTGTTTGCAATATTCCTGCTAAATGCTCGCGCGGGTGGGGTATTAGAATTTAACGATAAAGAAATGATCGCTTCGGTTGCTGCTATTGCAGTCGCTGTAGGTCTCTTTTTTATTCCGGGCTTGAGCAGTGTGATTGCTACTTCGACGCTAGCTCTTTTTTCAGTCAGTATTCTGATTGGATTGACCTTTTGCCTTCTCAGGAATGCACAGTTGGTCGAAGTTGCTAGCTCCGTGCGCTGGATGGGAGTGGCCGTTTTGCTCGCGAGTCTGTTGATACGACTTTTTGCTGCCTATTACGATTATAATCCTATGGACCGTATATCATTTGTTGGTGCTATGTTGGGAGTTTGCCTGCTTGTAGGTGGAACCGCAATGCTGATCTGGGCAGGCCCTGCCATGGGATTCCTGGCATTTATGTTCCCTCTTCCATCGGTGCTGGAACATTCCATTTTGTGGAGGCTGCAAACGGGGGCGGCTATTGCCAGTTCATGGACGCTTCAATTGCTAGGCGCGCCAGCAGTTCGGGATGGCAATAAAATAATAATTGACAATATTCCATTGGATGTGGCTGACGCCTGCAGCGGACTCAGGATGGCCACTATTTTTGGGGCCATGTCATTAGCCTTGGCAATACTGATGGTAGAGCGTCCCTGGTGGGACCGTATGATTATATTGATCAGTGCAATTCCAGTAGCACTGACAACAAATGTGATTCGTATCACTATTACTGCTTTGATATATATGTTTTTCCCCGAAAACGAAGGTCTTCACAAATTAGTCCATGATTGGGCCGGTTTGGCGATGATGCCTATTGCGATGGGTATTTTGTGGCTCGAATTGGAAATATTGCGTAGAATCTCTATACCGATTGATGCTGACGATTATGCCGCCTTTGGCACGGTCAATGGTTAATCGGGGTTATTTCTACCGTTTCGCATGCAGCGGATAGAGTATTGTTCGTGTGAGGATTGTGGTGGAAGGTGTGTTTTTGGGCACGCTGTTTACTGGACACACTGTGTTTACTGGACACGCTGAGGATTGTGAGCCTGAAAAAAAGTTGGCAGGGTAAAGTTGGCCAGGAAGGCCGCTTTGGAAGAGAGACTTAGGCTGACGGAGCAGAAGCGGATGAATATGCGGGCTAGCCAGTCTGGCAGCTCAGCAATGTTGCATTGAAGCAACCTGATGTCGAGAGAAGACCACACTTTTAGGGCGGCTGTGAGTTTTTGGTTTCTCAGCATCGAAGATTTGTGGTTCTTGTCGTTTTGGTCCGCAACTTGCTACTAGGTCAATCACGACTTACCCTACCTGCCTGCGAAGAGAGCGAGGTATTTTGATGCCGAATCATGATCCGAGTCTAAACAATTCTGATGCAATGTATCCGGGGACTGCTGCGAATGTGGAGCAATCACATGCGTTGATTCCAGCCCAGCAGCCCCCAGCCTTGCCGGCAATTCAGGTCCCAGCCGGATTTTCTGGAGGAGTTTCCGGTGCCCCTGAAATCATCCATGGTTCATTCAACCAAACCTGGTTGTTGAATTGTCTGAGACGCCAATGGCTGCCTGCCACCCTACTGGGTTTGGTGGTGGCCGCAGCAACAGCCGTTTTGTTGTTGTGGTTATTCCCGCTTTCTTCTTCGGTGACCGCTTATCTGGAAGTCAAAGGGCAGAACGAAGTTTCCTGGGATGGTACGAAAGAAAGGATTCAACCAAAGGAGTTGGAACTTTTTCAGGAAACACAAAAAACGTGGATGAAAAGCCAATTTGTGCTTCAGGCAGCGTTGCGTCCGAAGTCGATTTCGGAATTAGAAGCAGTTCGTAAAGAAGAAGAGAATGCTCTGATCTGGCTTTATGAAGGTCTCAAGGCCAACTTCAAGGGTGAAATCCTCGAAGTTCGCTATGACGGTGAAGAAAACCCTGAAGAGATGAAGAAAGTTGTTGATTCAGTCATCAATGCCTACATCAAAGAAGTACGCGATACGCAACGTATCGAGAAAAAAGAAATCATTGATAAACTTGCCGTACTTAATCGTGAGCTCCGAGAGGATTTGGAACAAAAGATTGAAGATCACGGTAAGTTGGCCAAGGACTTAGATGGTGGTGATTCTCCAATTGCGGATCAAATGCTCGCAATGCTTATTGGCGATCTACGTTTAATAGAGCAACAAATTATTAAGGCGAAGGAGGATCTTATCGAGATAGAAGTTGAAAGAAAAGTTGCTGAGCAGACGGCCAACAGCATGGCAGCGATAGACCAAGCTGTCCAGATGGAGCTTGAAGGGGATCCGATGCTTTTGAATTACCAGCAAGAGCAGTTTCTGGTCACCCAGCAGATTCGTAGCCAGCAGAGCACTGGTCGGGGTAATTCCGCAGCTCTTAAGCAGCTAAAGAATCAATATGCACAATTGGAACAAGAAATTCAGCAATACCGCTTTCAGAAGGAAGCAGAGCTGAAGGAGAAATACAAATCAGTCCCGAATGAGGGTTACCGGTTGGCAATGACGAATTACATTGCGTTTCGGACCGAAACGGAGAGTGCTTTGGCGGAGTTGGAAGCTCAGAAAAAAGAGAAAATTGATCTGGTAAGACAACGGGCCGAAACATCGGGCATGCTTGCGATGTTAGTCTCCGAAATCGAGCAATTGCAAGAGGTTTCGAGAGTTATGGAAAATCGATTGCGTGGTTCCACGATTGATGATCAAACCCAAAAAGATAGCATTCGTATCATGCAGCCTGCTTTTATTGAAGAGAAGATTAACGAAACACAACGCTATACCATCGCGTCTATTGGTGGCATTGCCGGACTCTGTGCGACTTGCTACTTAGTGGCACTCGTTGAGTTTCGCAAACGACGGCTGAATACTCCTGCGGATGTGGATGAAGGGTTGGGGATTCGAGTTCTAGGTGTATTGCCACCTATTGCATCGAGTCGGGCAATGCGGTCTGGAAGCCCTATTGCAATCCAGCTTTCAGAGTCAATTGACAATGTGCGTGCTACACTAATGCATGATTCTACATCTCGCGGAAGACAAGTGGTTCTCATTACGAGTCCTGCTACGATGGAAGGGACGACCACGGTTGCAAGTCACCTGGCACTGAGCTTTACACGTGCCGGACGTCGTACTTTGTTGATCGATGGCGACTTGCGTGAGCCCGCATTGCATAAGCTTTTCGGTATGCCTGCTGAAGATGGTTTTAGCGAAGTGCTTCGATCGGAGATAGATATTTCAGATGCCGTTCGTCCTACGAATACCGAAGGGCTCTGGCTCTTACCCGCAGGAATGTGCGATATGGATTCCATTCATGCATTGGCAACGGATCAATTGCAGCCCATCTTCGAAAAGCTACGGGAAGAATTCGATTTTATTGTTATCGATGCCCCCCCCGTGCTGGGTCTTGCAGATACCCTTTCGATGGGCCAACATGTTGATGGAGTCATTCTAACCGTGTTACGTGATCACTCTGAAGTTCGGAAAATTCATAAAGCGACCGAACTACTAAAAGGGTTAGGGGTTCGCCTGCTAGGAACCGTTGTGAATGGTGTGCCGCTGAAGGCTGATCGTCGCATTGCTCGCTTGCATCAGAATATGGCAGCAAAACCCAAGAAACTTGCGGAGACGGCTGAAAGCTAACCTTTGATCCAATCAAACCCTGTAACGGCGTTGGTCCTGGCTAGGATCAACGCCGTTTTTTTATCAGATGTTTCCTTTGTGGATCTCGGACGGCGGAGTGCCTGAGAGTAAAATAGTCGTTCCTGATAACTCTTCCATATCTTGAAATAGCGGTTGGCTTAGCCGTTTGTTGGCGCTAAAATTTGCCAGGTTTTG
>CAWWCC010000115.1:0-9061 GCA_963935315.1 uncultured Planctomycetaceae bacterium
CAAAACGGGTCGTCCGAATTTCGCTCAATATAATCCACGGCCTTTGCCGTAAGATTTTTTCCCAGGTTCTCCCAATCCCAACGGGCCGCGTCGCCCCCAATTTGTTCCGTGACAGGATGGCGACCGCGAAATCCGCGGATCGGATCGGCCGGGTCGAGTCCTACCACATGGTGATTTTCAACCAGAACGTATGGGGCAATGCGATTGTTGCAGGGAATACCGAAAAACTCGTCCAAGCCAATTTCCAACGGACCCGGTTTCAGTGTGCCATTCCAGTCCGGCTCTGTTTCGCCAAATCCCAGGTGCCACTTACCGATCAAGGCCGTCTTGAACCCGGCTTGCTTTAGCATCGAAGGGCCTGTTGTCCGGTCCGTGGGAATAATCAATGGGGCATCGTCCAGTAAAGCCGACTCCTTGTTGCCGGGTCGCCAATAATGCTGTCCGCAAAAAATCTCGTAGCGGGTCGCTGTACAGACGGGCGTAGAATAAACGTGCGTGAATCGCTTTCCATCGGTTGCCAACTGATCAATATTCGGGGTAGCAATCGTCTTCGCCCCGAAACAACCCACATCTCCGTAGCCCAGATCGTCGGCCATGATTACCACGATATTCCGCGGCTGCTTCGCAGCCTGAGCGGAGATCCCCCCGAGCATCGATAAACAGAGAAAAACGATACCAATAAACGGGGCGGAGATATTCAAATTTTTTTGCATGCTCAAACTCCTAGGACTTAAACTCCGATGACTCATACTCCGATGACTTAAACTCCGATGACTCAAACTCCGATGACATGGTCACCATAAATGCTACCCAACCTAGAAGTTTCCAGCTCCAAATTGCAGCCCCAAGGTGTTGTGTCACTACGCTCGATTCGACGGCCAGGTCTCAGATTGTACTATTGGCTGCAAGGTGCATGCAAGCATCTTGAATTAAAACTTGAACTTAACATCCGCAGCGGTTCCTGCATAAATCGCTACCATGAATGCAAGTAATATTTCCCATAATACTACACCATGAAGCGGAGGTAGGAATTGCATGAGAGGCTAATTCCTTAGCGCGTATTACCAATTCCACCGCAGCGATGATTCGCAAGACTCAAAGGTTCTTCTTGTCGAAGCTCACAAGGCAGTGGTGCACGGCGTAGACCTTTTGGGTTAGCCGATTCATACTCTTTTCATGGAAGAAGGGACTTTCTTTGTGGGCCTCTAATGGTGGATTGAACCATGGCCACGAGACGGCACAAAAAGTACTCGCACAATCAGCTCTCGTCTGAAAAATACTTTGTCGATTCATGAAGGATCTCGAAGTTATGGAGAATATGCTTCAGTACCATTGAAACCACTGTATTTGCGGGTTAGAACTCACGCTAGCGACTCCCTCGAACTCTTGCAACCTGCAGTTATTCTTTGGCATCGATTTGTATGGTTTGGAAGTGATGTTGGCCGAGCAAATGACGATTGGCAGAAATTTTTAGCGCAAGGAAACTTTGAAGTATGACTCTTTCTAGTTCTGAACAATCTGGCGAAAAAATAATTCGCGTGGCTATGGTTGGCTTGGGATTTGGTGCCGAATTCTTGCCGATTTACCAAAATCATCCGAGCGCCAGCATAGAAGCAATTTGTCGACGCAGCGAAGCCGAATTGAACAAAATGGGCGACACATTTGGTATTAGACGACGGTACACCAAATACGAAGACGTACTCTCCGATCCAAATATCGATGCGGTGCATATTAACAGTCCGATTGGGGATCATGCCTGGATGTCCTTGGAGGCGCTCAGAGCGGGGAAGCATGTTTTGTGCACGGTCCCCATGGCGACGAGCGTCGAAGAGTGCCATCAAATATGCGACCTGGTTGCTGAAACGGGACTTAAGTACATGATGGCTGAAACGGTAGTTTACAGTCGCGAGTTTTTATTTCTCAAAGAATTGTACACCAAGGGTGAACTGGGTGAGATTCAATACATGCAGGCATCGCATCCACAAGACATGGACGGCTGGCCCGACTACTGGGAGCGAATGGTCCCGATGCACTACGCCACGCATGTTGTCAGTCCAGTATTGGGTTTGGTCAAGGGGCGCGCTGAATATGTTTCTTGCCTGGGATCGGGTGAAGTTCGAGGCGATATCCGTGAAAAGTCTGGCTGCTCCCATGCGGTCCAGTCGTGCCATCTCAAAATAGCAGGCAGTAGTCTGGCCGCTCATCTGTGGAGAACACTTTACGATACGGCGCGCCAATATCGTGAGAGCTTTGATGTGTATGGTACAAAAAAGAGTTTTGAGTGGACTTTGGTGGAAGGCGAAGAGCATGTCTTGCATACGGCAAAAAAGCCGGAAGCGGAGATTGCAGAACGTGTAACGATACCCGACTATGCCCATTTGCTACCGGAGCCGATCCGCAAATTCACCCAATCCATCGAAGATGCAGACCATCTTTCGTTTATTCAAGGAGGTGGTCATGGTGGTTCTCATCCCCATATAGTCCACGAATTCTTGAGCGCGTTGCTTGAGGACCGCGATCCCTGGCCAAATGCAACGACCAGTGCAAACTGGACTTGTGTTGGCATCTGTGCTCACCAGTCTGCACAAAAAGGTGGCGAGATAGTGCACCTGCCCGAATTTACAATGAAGTGATCGTTGTTTGCACACGATGATTTAAAATCACTCTCCTGGTAAAATCAAATGCGTTTTTCTACACGGCTTGATCAGCTCATACTCAATGCATGCATCGTCGTGGCTAGCAATTGGTTGCTGGCTGTTCCATGTGTCGTGGCCGAGCCACTGAGAATCCAACTCGACGAACAGGCTCATACTCTTTCTGTTTTCAGACAAGGCACGAACCAATCTATCCTGACTCAGAACGCCAGACCGGATCATCGGCCCTATCTCCATCCCATTGTCTCTCCGGATGGCCAAGGGATTCTCACCCAAAACAGTCCCAACCATCATCCTCATCAGACAGGGATCTATTGGGGTTTTACTCGAGTGAACGGGAGGGATTATTTTCATCATCCGAAAGGGGATTATTGGCGACGTGTTTCACTGAAAATACTGGTACATGAAAGCCGTGGTGAAACAGCACCTGTCCAGTGGCAGACAATCTACGATTTGCTTGACGAGCAGGGCAAGCCGATCCTGACCGAAACACAAATTTGGACAATGCGCCTCGAAGGCGACTCCACCATTCTCGATCTGCAATGGTCCGGAGAAGCCAAGACGCAAGTCACAATACAGAAATATAAATATGGCGGATTGTTTATCCGTATGCCCTGGCGAGAGGGAATACGAGCTGAGGTTGTCAACGCAGCCAGGAATCGTAATCTCGAAGCAGAAGGCAAGCGCGCAACTTGGCTTGACCTTGGTATGCAGGTCGACCAGCGCGATGATCTCGCACACATTGCCATCTTCGACCACCCCAAAAACGAAGGGTTTCCACAAGCCTGGCGGGTCGATGGTAATTACGGCGTTGGACCGGCCGTTTCGCGACTAGGTGATGTGACGATCGAAAAAGGCGAACACAAGGTTTTTAAATATCAGTTGCGCATTTACACAGGGGCCACCAAGGATCAGGAATTGACCAAGGGGTGGAGCAAATTCAGCGGAGAGTCGAGTACAGGGGCACTTTGGAAACTGGCACAACAGGAAGGCCGATCAGCCGAGTTTCTTCCTCCCCAACAAGCGGCTGAAGCGATGACCACCCGCAAAGGATTTGAAGTCAATGTATGGGCTGCAGAGCCAATGATCACACAGCCGATGGGTTTTTGTTGGGATGATCGTGGAAGATTATGGATCGCTGAAAACCGTGATTACGAAAATCGAAATGATGGGTTTTCAAACTCCGGGGACAGTCGCATTTTGATATTGGAAGATACCGATCAAGATGGCGTTGCTGATAGCCGCAAGGTTTTTCTGGAAGGCATTCCTTTTCCCGCTGCGATTGCTGTTGGATTTGGCGGCCTTTGGCTGGGAGCTCCGCCGAACTTGCTATTTGTTCCTGATCGTGACAACGACGACCGAGCGGATAGGCAAGATATCGAGGTTCGTCTGACGGGTTGGGGTATCCGTGACCGACACGAGACAATAAATAACCTGCATTGGGGGCCAGATGGCTGGCTTTATGGCTGTCAGGGTTTTGCCACGAACTCTCAAGTCGGCAAACCGGCTCATCCCAAATATACTTTTTCCCAGGAGCACGACTTCACCAAAGACATCGAGTACGATGGCCCAACTGTAAAAATGAACGGGGGTGTTTGGCGCTATCATCCCACCAAGAAACGTTTTGAAGTTGTCGCACATGGCTTTAGCAATCCTTGGGGAATCGATTACGACGCAAAAGGGCAGATCTTCATTACGGCATGTGTCATTCCACACCTTTGGCATGTCATACCGGGGGGAATCTATCATCGGCAGGGCGGCCACCATTTCAATCCCTATGTGTATAGCGACATCCGCACTATCGCCGACCATCGTCATCGTTCAGCCCATGGCGGTGCCCGTGTTTATTTGTCGGATGCGTTTCCTCAACGCTACCATGGCCAAATCTTTATGGCGAACATTCACGAGCACGCAGTTTTGACCGACCGACTCGAACCCAGTGGATCAGGATTTATTGGACGACACGGAGAAGATTTCTTACTTGCCAATAATGCACAATGGGTAGGCTTTGGAATAGAAATTGGTCCCGACGGATCCATTTATGTGCTCGACTGGCACGATGCTGATATCTGTGGTGGCGACGTTTTGTATAAAGATACGGGGCGTGTGTTTCGTATTGCGCCAACAGAGTCGCGTGCCAAGTCGTGGAAAGACCGTTATGCCAACCTGAAGCAATTGTCTGACGATAAATTAGTCGCTCTCCAGAGGAGTCAAAGCGCGTGGCATGCGAGGCGAGCACGTGTCCTCTTGCAAGAAAGGGCTGCCAATCGTGCGATCAATCCGCAGGCAATGGACGCGTTGCGCCAATTGTTCCACGCACACCAGGACATCCATATTCGGCTGCGTGCGATGTGGGCCCTGCACATTACTGGTGGACTTTCTGCTGAAAAATTGATAACCAGCCTCCACGACCCGGAAGAGTATGTCCGCGCCTGGGCAATTCAATTCCTATGTGAGGATGATGGGTTGCAAGACGAAGCTTTCACACAATTTGTTGAGATGGCCAATAGCGATCCCTCGCCAGTCATTCGTCTTTATTTGGCCTCTGCGTTGCAGCGATTGGAAGAAAACCAAATATGGGAGATAGCCAGTGCACTCGTCACGCATGAGGAAGATATCCACGATCATAATATTCCAAAAATGCTCTGGTATGGCATCGAGCCACTTGTCCCAAAGGATCCGATTCGGGCGGTGCAACTTGCACTAGCGAGTAAAATTCCTGCCATCACGCAATATATCGCACGCCGGATGTCTGACGGGGAGAAACTGGAAAACCTTGTTGCCGCCATTGGGGAGTATCCCCAATCTCGTTACTTGTTGCTTCTGGGGATGCGCGACTCGTTGACCGGAAAACACGATGTTAAGCCACCACCATCCTGGCAAGAGGTTTACTCCCTCTTGCAGTCAGACGAAGAAAAGATTGCTCAACTTGCACTCCAGTTGGCCCAAACCTTTGGCGACGCTCAGGCTGCGTCGGAATTGTTGTTAACACTGGGCCAAGCGTCAGCGAACATCGAGTCGCGACGAATTGCTTTGCGTCGGCTTTCGCGACGTAAGCATCCTGAACTCAAATACAGAATCGTCGAACTACTAGGAGACAACCAGCTGAGGCGTGAGGCAATCCAGGCGATCGCATTTTTCGATGATGATAAGTTGGCAAACCAATTGCTCGATCGGTATGCAACACTGACAAGTGAGGAAAAGCTCGATGCAATTCATTCATTGGCATCACGTCAGAGCACGGGGCAAATGCTGACAAAAGCCATCCAGCGCGGAATAATTCCCAAACAAGATATCCCTGCCTATGTTGCCAGGCTCTTGCGTCGTCTCGTGGGCACTCAGTTTGTCGATGTTTGGGGGCCACTGGATGAACCAACGGCTAATCAAAAAGCCCTATTTGCCAAATACCGCGCATTGCTTACCGACGATGCGTTGGCAAGCGCCAGTCCAGAGCGTGGGCAGCAGGTTTTCGCACGTACGTGCATGACTTGCCATAAAATGCACGGTAAAGGGGGCAATATAGGGCCCGACATTACGGGTGCGAATCGTACCAATCTTGAGTATCTCCTCGGAAATATATTGACCCCAAGCGCCGTGATTCAGGACGCCTACAAGATGCATCTTGTGCTTACGGATGAAGGTCGTATCTATAGTGGAATTCCGGCTGGAGAAACCAACCGCGACTTACTCCTGCGCATCGCTGGCAAAGACAAGCCCGTTGTTTTGCCAAAAGCAAATATCGCATCGCGGGAAATCGCTTCGGTCTCCATGATGCCAGCTGGAATACTCAGGGGACTGCCAGATAGCGAAGTCCTGGATCTTTTTTCCTACCTAATGGTCCCTTTTTTATGAATCTATGAATAAAGATACTGTTGAACATTCGTCTGACGCTACAGATCTCCTCTGCATAGGGTCACCAATCGAAGGAGATTGTATTATTGTGTCGGATAAAACGGCCCTGCCATTGCGCTGTATAAAAACCAACCAGGCACTATCAGAGGCCGAATATGGTACCCATACGCTTGGCTGGATATCTCCCATGATAAACGTGCTAATCTTTGCCAGCTTATTCCTTTGGTTTATTTGCTATCACGTTTTTCGAAAAGAATGCCGACTTAAATTCGGCATGAGTGCCTCGATAAGGGCTCGCTACCGATGAAGAAAAATTATCCGGTGGCTTGGTTTCGTTTTGGGTTGCTACCTGGTTTCGGTATTGTCCTTTACCGCAGAAAAATTCGAGATTGTATTTTTTGGAGGGTTTGTCTTAATCGTAAGATCCATTGCGTTTCTGATCATGGGGACTTCACCGTTAAAGATTATCAAACATAACGACGATCTCTTTTGGATGCGCGGTTGTGGGCCAGAATACCTGGCTGGTTTGGAGTCGCAGCTCTATGAAACGCAACTCTCTGAAACATAGAGCGTCAACGCCGAGTTCAAGGACACTGCCTGTTCAGCGTCGTGCCAGCCATCGAATTGCGAAGTTCCTAACATCACGCGAGCATCATGATGTATTCGTCCCTTTCTTCGCCATCGACATCAGCAAACGCGCCTTCGCAAGAAACAGAAAAACCACACTTCTGTAAAACGCGTAATAAAGCCGTGTTGTGCTTTGAGACATGATCGTACAAAGGACGCTTAGTCACTTGTTTTACGAATGACGACAAGGTGGCACTGGTAATTCCCTGGCCCCAAAACTTCTTACCAAGCCAGTAGCCAACATTGCATTCGTCAGATTGCTCCCAGCTGACAATATTGCCGGCGACTTCTCCGCGAAAAACGATCGTTTGGAGAATAGTTGTTGCTGTTCCCATTCATTTTTCCCAGTGTGCCATGAAGGGTTCATAGTCGCGGGATGGAAAAGCTGCCATTTGAGTTGCTTCGGGATCCAACTGTTGTTCATGAAAAATGTGCAGGTCATCTTTTTCAACATCACGTAATGCAACTTCGAAATCCATAAGGACTCCATTGGAGAAGCTAAGAATTGCGCCCTAGTCCATTGTCTGGTGGTACCCGATAAGAATAAGACAACCTGGGCAATACGGCCAAGATTTTTCTATCTGCGAATTTATCGATAGATGCCGCCCTACCCGGTTGATTTGTACTTCTGCGTAGAGCATGATGATGTCGTCAAGCTAAGGATCTTTTTCGGATGTTTTTTCGTCCTGCTGAAATCTATTCCGTACTCATATGCTTCTGGACAACAAACGCGACATGAGAATGTATCGAACCTCCTCTGCTGTGTTACTTCTAGTCGGTCTATTTCTATGTGGGGCATGCGATGTGCGAGCAGAGACGACGCCACTCGTGGACCACCGCTGCCTGTTCATTACCGATGAGCATGTCCGACACGTGCATCGGCTCGAGCGGGTTGTCAACCAACCCTTGAAGCTGCCTGGCAACCCCATCATCGAACCTGAGCATCCGTGGGAATCCCGCTATGTCCATCATGCCGGTACCGTTATGTACGATGAGCAAGCGGCAGTTTTCAAGTACTGGTACACGTCCGGCAGTGACCCGAACGTCGAGCTGAGCTGCGCAGGCGAAAGCTATCCTCATGGGGCAAGTGTAGTTTGTTACGCAACCTCGAAGGATGGGATTCACTGGGAGAAACCGAAACTCGGCCAGGTGTTGTGTGACGGCTCCGGGGACAACAACATCTTGAAGCTTGGCAAATATTCGCCGCAAGGAGTCGCAGTTCTCCACGATCCGAAAGACCCGGACCCCCAGCGTCAGTATAAGGCCATTTATTGGGATCACGTTCCCATGAAGTTGCGAGATCAGGGCGTGAGTGGCGCACTTGACGGCACTTGGGTCGCTTTTTCTGCAGACGGGGTCCACTGGAAAGATTATGAACACAACCCGGTGCTGCGCGGATACAACGACTGCGACCTCAGCATCGTACGGGACCCTCTCTCAAACCGCTACCTCGCCTACGGAAGGTTTGGTTTCAATCGAACCATTGCCTGCACGATAAGCTCTGATTTTCTTAACTGGTCGACTCCCAGGCATGTTTTGGAACCAGATCTTCAGGAACCCTCGGGGCCGTGGCCACGGACGCAGTTTTATGGCATGACGGTCGACCTATACGAGGGCATGTATCTGGGAAGCCTGAAAATCTACCGACCTGGTTCCGATGGCAGAATCGACAGCCAGCTGGCTGCCAGTCACGACGGGTTCCACTGGCAGCGTGTCGGCGACCGCCAGACGTTCCTGCCGTTGGGGGCATCCGACCAGTGGGACAATGGCATGGTGCGTACCGCGCAACAAATCATTACCCGTGGTGATCAACTCTACATTTATTACGGCATGGTTAACGGCCCACACGCTGGTGCACTTTTCCCCGGCGAAGAAATTGAGCGCAAGCGGCCTAACGCGATTGGCCTGACACAGCTACGACGTGATGG
>CAWWCC010000116.1:0-9027 GCA_963935315.1 uncultured Planctomycetaceae bacterium
CCTGCGCCCAGGCAGGCGACTGGATGGTTAGCAACGCAATGAGCATTGCTAGACGACAGGTACTTAGAAAAAATGATGAATAAGCAGAATGACAACCAAGCGACATGATGACCTCAGAATGCAGGGAATCTGTTCCAGACCGGCAGCAGTTCCAATGAGCCAATTCAGGCAAGGCCGGTCAACCTTTATGTTAATTCCTTGAGGATGAGGAAGCAAGAAAAACAGACTTTTCTGCCTAATGATTGAAAAGTTGCTCGCCCACGCCACACCCCTTGGGCAGGCTGTACGTAAACCAAGGATGAGCCCCAGCCCCAGACGGAGAGGTCTGAGCTGCTGACTCAACCACTTTTTAGCTCTACAAACGGGTCTATCCTCACAGGCCTTACAACCCTGCTCACGATGTTCGCGAAACTCAACTGGTAATGTTGTATTTTTGCAACAAAGCTTTTCCTAGGCGTTACAGTTTAACAGAATTTTTACGCAAACCTTTCGTGATTCGACAGAACGCACCACCCTGTAGTTCAATCATGGCCAGCAAACCTCAAGAACGCATCCAGTTGTTTTTGGCGCTCAGTCTTTGTGCGCTACTGGGAGGTGGATGTGCAGGACTCCGCTGTCCACGCATTGATCCAACGGGAGAACGGTTTTTTATCTATCCACGCGATCAAGTGCCCGCAGTTGCACCCGCTACGGGTAATATTCCGGTAGCACCCGTCTATACCGATCCAGTGTTTCCTCAGCCAGGCACGACTCCACCAACAAGCCCTGCTGGCCCAGTGGTACCGCCACCGCCGCAAGATCGTATGATGATCACCCCCAATCGTGTGCTGGCTCCCGTGGGAAGCGAAGTCATTTTGAAATCGGGTCTGTGTACCGCAGAAAATTTCTTGCTCACCGAAACGAAGACCGAATGGTTGATCGCACGAGAAAGCGCTGGTGAGTTTGTCTCGCTCGGAGGCCGTGGTTTGTCTCGCAATCCACTTTTGCCCTGGAACAAGCCTGAAAAAATTGACAATCAATATGCGGTTGGTTACTCGGCCAAGGTACCGCTGACGATAACGCGTGGGACGCAAGATACTCTTGATGATGTGCAAATCGAACCCGGCGAAGCTTGGGCGACTATCACTTCACCCGTTGAAGGTACGAGTCATATCACAGCCGTGGCTCCCGAAGTGGTCAACTGGTCAGGCCGACGTGCCACAGCCACCATCTATTGGGTAGATACCCAATGGACGTTTCCTCCAGTCAATCTCTCAGCCGGCGGTGCACAAGTACTCACCACGACGGTCCGCCGACAAACGGATGGCACCAATCTACAAGGTTGGCTAGTCCGTTATGAAGTCGCAGGCAGCTCAGGAACGCTCACAGGAGGCACTTCCAACCAAATTGTCGAAGTTCCCACAGATGCAAATGGTCAGGCAAGCATTGATGTCACACCTACCAGTGGGTCAGGCAGTACCACACAAATCAACATCCAAATCATCCGCCCTGAGCGATTTGCTGGCAGCGATATGCCCAGGCTAGTGATTGCCAAAGGCTCCAGTACGATCCACTGGACCGAAACCGGATCCCCTTATTTGCCACCACCTGATGACCTGGGCAGCACACCCATTCCAAGTTTACCGCCAACGCCCTCCCCTCCCCCAGTTACCCAAAAGCCTGAACTCGAAATAGAAATTCGTGGCGATTCGCAAGCCCAGGTGAATGCACAAACTCGATTGGAAGTGGTCCTGCGAAATCAGGGGAATGCCACAGCGACAGGGGTAATCTTGTACGATCGCTACCACAAGGGCTTCCGTCACTTGGCAGATCTCCAGCGACGACTGGAAATCAAAAACGATCAAATTGGTGACATCAGCCCCGGTACGTCACGTACGCTGAATCTTAGTTTTGATGTCCTTGAAGCAGGGAATTTATGCCATGATTTCACCCTCTCGTCACGAGAAGGCGCACAGGCCAAACGGACGTTCTGCATCCAGGCAATACAACCACAACCTCAAGCGCGTCCAGGAATCGAGGTTCGCAAAAACGGACCCAACCAAAAAGAGGTTGGCCAAAATGCCCTGTTCACACTTACCATCAAAAACACGGGCGATGTTCCGTTGACAAACCTTCTAGTTATCGATGAGTACGACTCTGCCTTATCGCCCCAACCAACACAACAAGGCTACGATCTGATCAATAACTCGATCGTATGGAAAATCGCACGATTGGAAGTCGGAGCGATAAAACGTCTTGATGTCAACTGCCAGTGTCTTGCTCCCAAAACGAATGCTTGCAGCACTGTGCAGATTACAGCAGATGCCGGCGCATCTGTGGGGGCAATTCAAAGTGCTGACAAAAAATGCATCGAAATATTACGACGTCGAGATATGGGTAATGTGCTACCTCCTACGAATGTCGTTCCACCATCAAGTGACGTCATGCCACCCGTACAGCCTCTGGCAACTGGCTTGCAACTCGACCTTCTTACGCTATCCAACAATCCAGCCCAAGCCGGTTCGCTCATCAAGTACGAAATCGTTGTCGCCAACAATACGGCCGCAATAGAAAAACAGGTCCAACTCCGTGTACTCTTCCCACCTGGAGTCGTACCCAATATGGCAACCATTCAAAATAGTGCCAACTTACGTGCCAGCCTCAACTCCAATAACGAAGTCGTTTTTGAACAGATCACGGATTTGCGTCCAAAAGAGCGGCTGACATTCGACCTGCAAGCCACCACCACCCAGCCAGGTGTTGGCAATGTGACCGCACGGCTCAGCAGCCAGAATCTGCCTCAGCCTATCCAGAAAGAGATTCGTATTGAAGTGACACGTTAGATGCGTCTGGCTGACTCCTCTCCAGCATGGGACAATACTCAGATCATGCCACGCTTTGTCCTGCTATTTCACAACTGCCCTGAAAAGAGTCCAAAACCCAGTCACTGGGATTTGATGTTTGAACATCAAGATGTACTGATGACTTGGGAACTTCGCGAATTGCCTGCAACTTGGCAAAAAAAGCAGGGCGAGGGCTCTGAGACGGTCTCAGCAAGGCGGCTAAAGGACCACAGATTGGCCTACCTCGATTACGAAGGTCCTGTTTCTGGAGATCGTGGTCATGTCACACAATGCGACAGTGGACTCTACGAGTGCCTGCAGCAGAGCGACCAATATCTTGAACTTCGACTCGTTGGCAAAAAACTACAAGGTATCGTCCGACTCCAGCAAAATGGCCCCTGCTGGCAACTTGCACTTGTGACATCCTGACCGCTAGCATCCAGACGCCCTGCAGGTCTTCCCACCACTGGAGTTGACCATGGTCCCCTATCCACTAAAATCTTACCTCTCTTGACCTTACCGCCACCCATGCTGCGCGCCACCCTGTCCCGATGACTACTTTGATGCAAGATTCTACCGAAAACTCTGAAACGTCTCCCTCGATATTGGAGGCCGCCCGCCGTGAAAAAATGGCCCGCCTGGTAGAGCTTGGCCATGATCCCTGGGGACAACGATTCGACGATCGTTCACTCATTGCAGACATTCGCGCACGGGATCCCGAGATTATCTACCGAACTGCCGAGGGGGACATCCGGTTACCTGATTTTGACAACACCCCAGAAGATTTTAATTTTCGTCAGTGGAAAGCGGACCAGGGCCAAGGAGAGATGGTCGGCCCCCAAGTACGCGCGGCAGGTCGAATTGTATTGCAACGCGGTCAAGGCAAAATGAAGTTTGTGGATATCCGTGATCTCACGGGGGATATCCAGCTTATGATCGGCATGAAGCAGGTTGGAGACGATTGGGAAATTGTCCCCAATCTGGATTTGGGGGATATCATCGGCGTGGA
Organism: uncultured Planctomycetaceae bacterium; assembly: GCA_963935315.1. Taxonomy (GTDB): domain Bacteria; phylum Planctomycetota; class Planctomycetia; order Pirellulales; family Lacipirellulaceae; genus Bythopirellula. The sequence goes on from CAWWCC010000116.1 coordinate 3,832, forward strand.
AGGAATGCTAGGTCGTAGCAATACGGGCGAGCTCTCCATCTTTGCCCAGAAAATTACGTTTCTGACCAAATCCATCGAAACGCCACCGGACAAGCACTCCGGACTGCAAGACCCCGAACTACGGCAGCGCCAACGTTACCTCGATCTCATCCACACCGATGGGGTGCTGCCCCGTTTCCTGGATCGCACCAAAATCGTTCGCTCGATACGAGAAACACTGGCAGCACAGGATTTCGTGGAGGTCGAAGGGCCCACACTCCATAGTGTTGCCGGTGGTGCAGCGGCACGGCCCTTCACGACCCACCATAACGCGCTCGACATTGACCTAACACTGCGTATTGCTCTCGAACTGCATCTCAAACGATTGATGGTAGGCGGCATCGAACGCGTCTATGAACTTGGGCGTGTGTACCGCAATGAAGGCATCGATCAGACGCACAATCCCGAGTTCACCATGCTCGAAGTGTATCAGGCATTTGGTGATTACCGATCCATGATGGATCTCACTGAGAGTTGCATCTGCAACGCAATCCGGGCAATAAGTAAGAATCGAGATAATGCAAAAAGTGATCAGGATACGACTTGCTACCAACTCGCCTGGGGTGATCGGGAGATTGATTTTACACCACCTTTTGAGCGACGCACTTACGATGATCTCTTCGAAGAGCATGCCGGAGTCGATCCAACCAACGAAAAGGCCATAATCGAACTGGCAAAATCCTTACACCTGGACACCGAGGGTCGGCACCCGGATGTTATCAAGAACGAAGTCTTCGAAGCGAAAGTCGAAGATGCCCTGGTGGGTCCCGTTTTTGTTATGGATTACCCCAGCAGCATTTGTCCACTCACCAAGCGAAAGCGTGACAACCCGGCCATCGCAGAACGGTTCGAGCTGTTTGTCCACGGTATGGAACTGGCAAATGCCTACACCGAACTCAATGACCCCGACCTGCAGGAAGAACTGTTTCGCACCCAACTTGCCGGACTCGACGAAGAAGACTCCATGGCAAAGATGGATACAGACTTCATTCGCGCTTTGCGCCATGGCATGCCTCCTGCAGGAGGTTTGGGTATTGGGATCGACCGACTCGTGATGCTGCTCACCAATACACAATCAATCCGAGACGTCATTTTATTCCCCTTATTACGACCAGAAGCTAAACCATGATTGTTCGCTGGAAGATCCAGCACATGAGAAAATCAAAATCTGGATTCGCTTGCTCGAATACTCCCGCCAAGGATGGTGATTCATGTACAAACTTCTGCTCTGCCTGCGATATCTTTGCACGCGTTACATCGCGCTGATTTGTATTATCAGCGTCACACTCGGTGTTGCTACGATGATCGTTGTCAACAGCGTGATGGCTGGCTTCACCCACGAAATGCAAGCCCGCATCAACGGTATGTTGGGAGATTTAGTTTTTGAAAGCCGCTCCATGGATGGTGCTGAAAATGCACCAGCACACATAGCCAAGATTTGTGAAATTGCGGGCGACAATATCGCAGGCATTTCGCCCACCGTCCATGTGCCATCCCTGATGTATATCGAAGTCAATGGCCAATTGCTTACGAAGCATGTCACTTTGGTCGGCATCGATGAGGCAACCTACGCCAGCGTTAGTGCTTTTGGCAGCTATCTACAACATCCGGCCAATCGTGAGCAACTCGAATTTAAGCTGCGCGATGGGGGTTACGATGTGATCGATTCGCAGATCGAAGATTCCAGCCAGTTGAAAGAGCGCACACAAATGAAAGATGCTGGCTGGATTCATCGCAAGCGGATGGCAACCTTCAAAAAACAACGCCAGCTCCAACAACAACGGTTGCAGGAGAAAAACGAGGATCTTGCACCCGTACACAACTCAATTGTGGAGAATTCAGCAAGCAGCGCTGGCAAAACAACCAATCCGTTTCAAAATAGCGACAACCCGCTCCAAGGCAGTGATTTCGATCCTGCCAACGAGACGCATGTCGGGATCGTACTGGGAATAGGTACATGCGGCTATCGCACAGAAGATGGGAGCGACCGTTTTATTGCCCTGCCCGGCGACGATGTTCGCATTAGTTTCCCCAAGGCATCACTCCCACCAGAAGCAATTAACGAGTTTTATACGGTCGTCGACATCTACGAAAGCAAGATGAGTGAGTACGATAGCCAATTTGTGTTTGTACCATTGCGCTCTCTGCAAAAGAGTCGGGGGATGTTTGATCCTACGAAACGCGTCGGTAAATTTACATCCATACAAATCAAACTCAAACCGGGTGTCGATGCAAATAAAGTCCGCGACCAGCTTCGCGATGCTTTTCCAGCCCAATTCTATCTGATCAGTACCTGGAGAGATAAGCAAGGACCCTTGTTGGCAGCTGTTCAAATGGAAACAGCCGTTTTGAATGTGCTCTTGTTCATGATTATTGCTGTCGCTGGCTTCGGCATCCTGGCAATCTTCACCATGATCGTTGTGGAGAAAACTCGCGATATTGGTATCCTCAAATCACTGGGAGCTTCCGGCCCAGGGGTGATGGGCATTTTCCTTGGTTATGGCTTAAGCTTGGGGATCGTAGGTGCTGGTGCGGGCATGCTGCTCGGTTTGGTCTTTGTAACGAATATTAATGAAATTGCAGACCTGCTGGGACGCATCACCGGACAACCCGTCTTTGACCCCTCTGTCTATTACTTCTATAAAATCCCTACCATTATTTCTCCATTTACGGTTACCTGGATTAGTCTGGGTGCCATCCTAATTGCAGTGCTGGCCAGTGTGATGCCCGCACAACGGGCAGCTCGACTTCATCCGGTAAGGGCTCTGCGCTATGAGTAATCAGCAAACAACGACTCCAGTAACTGACTGGAACAATCCACGGGACGAACACATGACCACGCGGGGATTGTTTAAGAGTTATCAAAAAGGCGCACTTGGTATACCCGTTCTGCAAGGCATTGATATGTCGGTCTACCAGGGGGAGTTCTTGTCGATCGTAGGTCAAAGTGGTTGTGGAAAAAGTACCCTGCTCCACTTACTGGGCACACTGGATCAACCGGATGCCGGTGAAGTCTATTTCGAAGGAAACCGAATCGACAATTTACCCTACGCAAGCCGGGACCTGCTACGCAATCGCCATTTTGGTATGATCTTCCAGTTCTATCACCTCCTCCCTGAATTCACCACCATTGAGAATGTACTGACTCCAGCACTTATCTCCGAGAGTACACTTGGTTATTGGGCTCGTCGCAGGCAGTATCGCCGTCGCGCCGAAGAATTACTTGAAATGGTGGGAATCGAGGGGCGAGCAAAACATAAGCCCAGCGAACTCTCTGGTGGAGAAATGCAGCGTGCGGCTATTGCCAGGGCCCTGCTGCTGCAGCCCAAGGTGCTTCTTGCCGACGAGCCGACAGGCAATCTGGATCGTTCGACGGGTGAGCAAATCATGCAAATGCTCCGCGAGTTGAACCGCGAGCAAAAGCTCACTATAGTCATGGTGACCCATGACACGTGGATCGCAGAGCAGGCAGACCGTATTGTCCGTCTGGAAGAAGGTCGATTAGAAGCTGCGAACCCAACCGCGACATCAGGTCTCATTGCTTGAAGAATATAAATGCGCCTAAAAGGCTTGAATATCAATGGTGTTTGAATACCCGGATAGGATTGTGCTTTCCGGGTTCAAGAATGCAATGAATCCTCGATAACCCGCTTCCTATTTAAATTTTAAAAAAAAGTAAGTATGTCACGATTGATTTACATCAACGGCGAATTCGTACCTCCCGAGCAGGCAACTGTCAGCGTGTTCGATCATGGTCTACTTTATGGAGACGGCGTTTTCGAGGGATTGCGCAGTTATGGCGGCAAGGTTTTTCGGCTCGAACAGCACGTACGCCGCTTGTATGAATCGGCGCAAGCGATCTGCCTGACCATTCCCATCTCACAACCCGAAATGTGCAATGCTACCAACCAGGCTGTTGCTAAAAATGGCATCCAGGATGGTTACATTCGATCGATCGTAACTCGAGGTGCTGGCACATTGGGACTCGATCCTAACCGATGCAGCGATCCACAGGTTATTATCATTGCAGATTCAATTTCTCTGTACCCCGACGAACTCTACGAAAAGGGTTTGGAGATTATCACCACCAGCGTTATTCGCAACCATCCGGCGGCCCTCAACCCGCGCATCAAATCGTTGAACTATCTCAACAATATTTTGGCGAAACTCGAGGGTTTGCAGGCAGGGTGCGTTGAAGCATTGATGCTTAACCACAAGGGCGAGGTTGCCGAATGTACGGGAGACAATATTTTTCTGGTCCGTGATGGAGAACTCTTAACTCCTCCACTCGACGCAGGTATTCTCGGTGGCATTACACGAGATACCGTGATTGAGCTTGCCGAAAAGGCCAACCTCAAAGTTCACAAGGTCGCACTTACAAAGCACGATGTGTACGTAGCCGACGAGTGTTTTCTAACCGGCACTGCAGCCGAAGTTATTCCAGTCGTAAAAGTCGATGACCGCAGTATCGGCAACGGTATACCAGGCCCTGTGACACTCGATCTCAAGGCGCGCTTCCATGCTTTGACTCGTGCGTAGCAGACGCAGAAACTTTATGCTGCAACCCGTTTTCTCGACCTTGATTCCTTGCCTACTCTGACTGGCCGCGCACAATGTTTTGCTCAGCACGTTGCGCAAGAAATTCTTTGTTGGCTACTTTTTCGAAGCGGGCCAAATGCTCGCGCGCCTCTTCTAGACGTGTCAGGTCTTCACGTGAGAGTCTCCAGGAAAAGAGATGGGTAGCCCGCAATTGGGTCGATGCTGATTCGACTGTTCTACGTATTTCCACAGGCACAACACCATGTTTTTCTAGCGCCGCATTCAATTCCAGGCGTGGTCCAGGAGGAAGGTTTCCGTAGAGCATCGTTGTCAAACGCGAGTACCAATCCGTAAACTCCCGGTAACTGGCCAGACTTTCTTTATTCTCTGCGGGAATCGTAGCCACCACATAGCCCCACATGGGGTGTTTTAATGTCAGTGCTCCCGAATTCTGATCGTAGGATTCTTCAAATTGAGGTTCTGCCGCAAATTGCAAAACCGGATCCTGATGCTCAGTTGCCCAACGCGAAAGTTTTTTCATCAATCCTTCGATACGATCTGTCGACACTTCTGCTGTCTCTTATACACATCTGACGCTGCCGACGAAACTCCTTGTGT
>CAWWCC010000117.1:0-9013 GCA_963935315.1 uncultured Planctomycetaceae bacterium
AGATGTGTATAAGAGACAGCAGCGAGAGAACGAGAGCAGCTCGTCGAGCATCAACTGCATCAAGTGAATCTCGCTGATGTAGCCGATCGTCGGCTGGACACGTATTCAGGCGGTATGCGTCAACGTTTCGGCATTGCAGCTGCTTTTCTTGGTGAGCCGAAGCTCGTGATCATCGACGAACCAACTGCTGGACTCGACCCCACTGAACGGAGGCGTTTTCAGTGTATGCTCGCAGAAGCCGCAAAAGAATGCGTGATGATTCTTTCATCACATATTGTCGAAGATATTGCCGGACTTTGCCAGCAGATGGCGATCATGTCACAAGGAGAAATTGCCCTCCAAGGATCTCCCCAGGAATTGACCAGCAGCTTGGCGGGAAAAATATGGGCGCGGCAAACCACCATTGAAGACCTGCTGTCACTACGCCAAAGGTACAAAGTTTTATCTTGGCGCCCTGATTCTGGAAAACTGGCGGTACGTATCCTGGCGGAAAGCAATGGATCGGCGGCTCTTCATTCAGAAGGCTTTACGTCATGCCAGCCTGATCTAGAAGACCTCTACGCTTACCACACCAACGAATCGTAAAGTTGTTAACCTGACCATCCTCACCGTACCTATCGACTGAAACGTTGTTTAGCGGATTTAGCCAACAACTGCGCATGGAATGGCGACAACAGTGGCGTCGCCCTTTTGTCTGGTTCTGCCTGATTACCTACTTTGTTTTGGCGCTGGGCGATACGCTGCAAAGTGGCCTAAGCGCAACTGGCAATGTGTGGGTCAACGGCGCCGATATGATCGTGCGACGCGCGTTGATTTATAGCCTGTTGGGCACGTTAGCCGTGGCAGGAATCGTGGCAGAGCCAATGAGCCGTGATCGCAGTAGTGGTTCGCAAGGGCTCATTCTCTCCACGGGCACCAATCGTTGGGTACTGGGCTTGGGACGCTTTCTGGTCGCTTTTACCATTGTGCTGCTAACGGCAGCGATGTTCGTGCCTGGCGTTCTCCTCGGCTGCCAGATGCCAGGTATTCCCCAAGAGCAAATTGGCCCTTTTGTTTTGAGCCACTACACCAATGCCTTGCTTTATTATGTGCTACCCAACTACTTGGTCACTTCGGCGCTTGTGTTTGCCGTTGCTGCTCGTTGGCAAAGTCAAACTGCTGCCTTTACGGTTGCCGTTGGTATTTTGGCCCTGTGGGTACTCACGAGGATGTTGTTAGGCCAGGATATTTTGCGGCATGAGGTTTTCACGAAATACGCAGTGTTTGACCCGTATGCCAGTATTGCTGCCGCCGAATTTACACAAGGCTGGACCAATCTACAAAAAAACACACAGTTTCCACCGGTTGCGGGTTTAATGCTGATCAATCGCTTGCTCTGGTGCCTTGCCGGAGTAGTTTTGGTCGTGGTCGGTGTCTTTAGCATTCCGCTGCGAATTGCGTTGCCGCAAGTCAAGAAGCAGCGCTGCAAACAGAAACCATCCCAACAGAAAACAGACAAGTCTACCGAGAAAACCCTGGAGGCATCTCATCGACAAGCATCCTTGCTGTCACAAATCGTGCAGATGATGCTTTGGGAATTGCGAGCCATCTGGAGGACACCAGGTGCCAAGCTCCTCCTTGCATTTACAGCGTTTTCTTTGTGGTGGAGTGCTGAGAGTGCGGTCACTCATCAATTCTCTTTACCAAGTACCGATCTGCTCGTCCACAACACGGGGTTTTACTTTGACAAGGTTTTGGTGCTGGTGATTGTTTGGCTGGCTGGAGATCTGATGTGGAGGGAAGCGGCCTGCCAGGTGAGTGAACTGATGGATGCTCAGCCGACTGCCGACACCGCGCGTTTTGCCTCCAAGACACTTAGTTTGCTGTTGGTAGTCATCGTATTTTGGTCGGTTTCGATTATCGCAGGGCTGATCTATCAACTCGCCGCCGGCTACTTCCATTTCGAGATCGGGTTGTATCTGACAGATAGCTTTGTCTTCAAAGCTCCCTACTATCTATGGCTGGCAATTCTGGCGATCGCCATGCAGGCAATCGTTCGCCGGCGTTATGTGGCGATTGGTGTAGTGCTGTTGGTCTATGTTTCGGAGTTTCTGCTCGACGCCTTAGGTTGGTACCATCCGATCTACCGCTATGGCCATGTCAGCTTTTTCTGGTACTCGCTGATGGATGGTTATGGTCACTTTTGGCGGGCACACCTGTGGTTTTTGCTGTATTGGACGTTGGGGGCATCGCTTGTCTGGATTGCCGGTCTGTGGTGCTACGGGCGTGGCCTAAGCTCGTCTGACCGTTTGGCGCTGATCCGCCAGCGGATCGCCTCTCCTCGCGATCGCTATTTGGCAATGACACTGGCCAGTCTGTTTCTTCTTGTCGGCTTGCATATTTGGAATCAATCAACAGCTCAAGCGACCTGGCCGCTCATTGACGGAGACAAACAGATGGCTAGTGTCGAGCAAGCTTTTGCCGACCAGTGGCGTGACGTGCCACAACCACGAATCGTGGCCATCCAAGGAACCTTAGACTTGTACCCAAGTCGGCGCAGCTTTCATTTTAGCGGTGAACAAACGCTGGAAAATCAAAACAGCCAATCGATTCAGCGACTGCTGGTGCTTGGGGAGCCGGGGCTTACCATCGAGAGCATTGATATTACAGCGGGGGCAAAGCAGATTGCTGTCAACGAGGCACTTAATGCTAGGGAGTATCAATTACTGGCACCGCTGGCAGCTGGCGAGAGGATGACACTGAAATTCGTGACCTCATGGAACCCGCCTCCTGGCTTTGCTGTTCATGCAAAGAATGACAGCATCAACGAAGTGATGCCTGTTGAGTTAGTTGGCAACGGCACCTCGCTACTCAATCTTCAACTGATGCCAGCAGTAGGCTATACCGATCGTGTCGAGCACAAACCGACTTGGAAACGTCGTAAACTGGGACTCGATGCTGAGTGGCAACCACCCACGAGGGATATTGGAGCAAGCCAGCCTCACTCGACGTCACATTTAGGTTGGGTCGAATCCATCGACATCGTTGTCCGCACCGATAGCGATCAATCCGCTTGGCATGCGGGCAAGCTCATGCGTCAATGGATCGAACCCGATGGACGAAAAGGTTACCACTTTGCACTAGACCGTCCCACTCGTGGTTGGAGCGAAATTCTAACCGGTCGTTACGAGGTAAAGCGTTTTCGACAAGAAAATCTGCCGGATGTGGTGATGGTTCATGACGCAGATCACAACTACGTAGTCGATGAATTTGCAGCGGCGATTCAGGAGGCGATGGCTCATTTTGCCGATCGTTATGGCCCGCCTCCTTTTGAGGCGTTTCCGCTGGTTGAGCAATCGCTGCACTACAACGGGATGGGAGCACGTTCGGGGCTCGGTTTCTCCAGTGAAATTCTTGGCTGGAAGTCTGATCTGAAAGCGAGCGGCGGCGAAGACCTAGCCAAGATGTCGGCACACATGATGGGGATGTCTTGGTTTAATGACCAGATCATTCCTGCAAATGTTGAGGGGGCAAAAATCATCCACGCTGGTCTGCCCTACTGGTCGGCTATGTTGTACCTACATCAACGTCGCGACGTAGATTTAGATCGGAAATTGCGACTACAAGCCATGATGGAAATGTTTCGTGGACGCAGTGCGATGATCGACGAAGAGGTACCGTTTACCAAAGAAATGAAAAATTCCACGATGCTCAAACGGAAAGGGAGCATCTTGATGATTTACTTGGCCAGCTTGATTGGGGCAGACGAATTGGAATCGATCTTTGCCGAGTTCCTAGAAAAGTGGCGTTACCACCCAGCTCCCTATCCAACGGCTACCGATTTTCTTTCACACCTGCGCGATCGAATTCCGCCTCGCTATCATCCGCAACTCGAAGATATCTTCGAGCATGTCACCACCTGGCGGCTGAAAACTGTGCAAGCCAAGTGCCAACCAACAGATGACGGACAGTGGCAATTAACAGCGAACGTTGACGCAGTGAAGCTGCGAACAACCGGTTGGGGAGAACAAACGGACGTACCACTGGAAACGCCAGTGTCAATCGTGGCATTCAACGGCTATCAATTTGCCGAATCTAATATCATCGAGCAACGAACTGAGAATTTACCAGGTGGTCGATCGGAAATCACCATGTTGCTCGATGAGAAACCGACTCGGTTTGGCATCGACCCTTACTTGTCGTTGCCAGATCGAAATCCACATGACAATGTAAAGGTGGTTGAGCTGAATTCTAGGTGATACAGCAGGTGTCACTTCTCATTTTCAACTGCAACCATCGTATTGGCGTCACGAACGCATTTCCATCCATCATCGTATCTTCTCAGGATCGACAGAGCCCCCCTTTCATCTAGGATATGGATTGGGCTTGCTTATCTGTCATGGCAAAAGAGCTAGTGGAGGCTAGCCAGGCATGGTCGCCTATTATTTGGATTTCCTGAATCAAGCTTTCTAGCTTAAAGTCGATGTTGGGGTCGGAAGCGGTGGCGGCAGCAGGAAAGCTCTCCTTGTCCATTTGGTCCACCCCAGGCGCGAGGAAGATGACGTCATCAGCAAACAAAGTTCCCGCTAATTCAAAGCCACCTTCTGTCGTCGCCTTGATCCAATCGTCAAACCAACCACGAATAGCCTGTTCATCCTGACTCACTTGGGCTTCCCCCGTGTTTTGCTGAGCGTTGCAACTCACTAAGGCAACTATAAATAGTGCTAACAGTTGCGACCACCTCATCAACCTTAGGAATGAAATTTGTTCACAGTCCGCAGCTCTAGCGTCTCCAATCCTATTGATGTTTTTCATTTACTTAGTTGCTATTCATTATTTCCCACAGGCTCAGCCAGTTCGCTCTCCAAGGCGAAATTAAACTCATTATCGCCTTTTTTAACCGTCTTCGTTAATTCGGTTGTTTTGCGCGAAGTGTACTTTTGGGGAATCGACTCTGGCGTGCCCGGAATCACTTCTGCCTCGTATTCTTCGTTTCTTCCCATTTGACTCGGTGTGTACGTAGAGATGGTTACCTTGTAATCACCTTCAGGAATGCCCGATTTGCTAGTGAGATAAGCAAGTGTGAAATAACCCTCGTCATCGGTTTTGCCGGTAGCAGCACGTCCCTTACCAGGAAAAAAAGAAACACTTGCGTCTGCGACAGGATTGCCGTCTAAAGTGACCGTTCCGCAAACCTGAGGCATGTCTTCGGATCCACAGCCTGTCAGGCATAACCCAAGTAGCAAGGCAATAACAGTAGGCAATCTGGAGTTCATTTTAGTATTCACCGATTACCCCTCCATCTGCCTTGGCTCCGAGCATTTCGTAAGTTCTCCCGTCGATTTCCTCAGAAATGAATACAACAGAACCATCTGCCCTCGCAAACAGAGCGCCCCCTGGGTGTAAACTGCCAAAGGACGCCCATGCTTGGGGGGGATCGTTAACAGCCAAAGCATTGATTGTATAAGACGGATCACTAGAAGTGCAGCCTAACTGGTTGTTGAGAAAAGCGAAGCGATCGGTGCCACACCAGGTCGATGCCCGACGATCACCGTCACGTTCTCCAATCAGAAACGTATTACTGGTACCATCGGTGATTTTTCGAATTTCCGTTTTAGAGTTGGGGAAAAGGATCCCTGGCCATTCGAGCTCTAACCTCTCTTCATCCGTGGTGACTGGCCCTGTCTCTATCCCGCCCAAATCCGCCAAGTCGGTGATTTCTATCAACTCTTTATTTAATACGGGCCCAATCACTCCTACATAGTTACTCTTAGCGTGATTGCCAAAAATATTGCGTTTTTCATTGTGGCTACCAAAGGCGGCGTCGCTAGGACAAACAAAAGCAGGAATGACTAGTTCTGCAATATCTCTGTCGAAATCGTCCGGGTCCCACCAACGAGGTGTTTTGAATTCGTCGGAAGCTGCACTCAAAAGTCCATAGATTTGATTCTGTTCTAACTGAGGGAGAATCATCGCCCCCCACCCAAAGCCCTGCAGATCCATCAACTCGGTCGCGGAAGTTCCATCAGTGCGCGGCAACAGTCCTGGCGGGAAATGTCCGTTGGAACCCTCATAGTTTAGTAACGCCAAACCAATTTGCTTGACATTGTTTTGACAGCTCATGCGACGTGCCGCTTCGCGAGAAGCTTGCACAGCAGGAAGCAACAAAGCAATCAAAACGCCGATGATGGCGATTACCACCAAGAGTTCTACGAGAGTAAAACCGAGAGATATTTTACGTTTTGTATTCATAGTCATCTATTAAGTAAGGACTAAGCAGACACAATAGCTTGTTGTCTGCCGCTCCCTATCAGTACATCAAGCAAGTAAACCAGCAACAAGCTGATACCCGTAAGAGGCAGGAAGCAACAAACGGCAACGGTTGTCAATTTCAGCCACAGCGGCAATTTTCCTGGGATCACTTTAGGCCAACCACTTTTGCCCTGCGGGCGACGGCTCAGCCACATCCAAAAACCTGTCACTGGCATCATAGCAAAAATGATGCTTACCAAGAGCCAGATAATTTTTGTCGGTAGCCCCAACACACTGCCGGTATGCAACGGATAATTCCAACTCGACCATTTTGCCATAAATGGAAAGTCGGCGAAATCGCCGTCCAAAAGAACCTCGCCCGAAGTGCTGTCGACTAGCAGCAGCCTCGTCATGGACGGCCCGGTGAGGTTGCCCGCCATGACCGTATAGGGCTTATCGACATCTTCTGCTGGCAGCATGGTATAAGCCATGCCTGGAGCATGAGTGCGGGCAGCAGCATAGACCAGTTCCCAGCTTGGCTGGTCGCTGACTCGCTGCTCAATTTTGGGCGGTTTGAGCATCGTGTCGTATGCCCCTGTGAGAAAAGAGGCAGCCAAAAAACCGTATCCCCAGGCATAGGCGTAAACCAAGCCGGTGAAGGCAATCACCGCGGCGACTGGCAGAGCCCAAAAACCCAGCACGGCATGCAGGTCACGCACGACCCGATAGGTCGGCCCCCGCAGGCGTGGCAGCCAAACGCCACGATTGGCTTTGCTTTTTCTCGGCCACCAAAGATAAAGGCCCGTAAACAGCAAAACGAGAGACCAGCAGGTCGCAAGCTCTACCAGGACGCGGCCGGCAGTACCAACAAACAAGTTACGGTGGAGCTTGAGAACCAGTGGAAAGAAAGAGGTTGGACTGATCTCTCCGAGTACCTGGCCCGAGTATTGGTCCACAAAGACCCTGCGCTGCCCCGCCAAACCGTGCATGACGATGGCAATGGAACGTCCAGGGTCGGCCGGTATTTCGACTTGATCAATTTGCCAATCTGACGGGACTTCTTGCTTGGCAGCTGAGACGACTACGTCGAGCGATTTGAGTTCCTCCTGGGGAGTCACCAACACGACGTCCGCGTGCCAGAGAGGTTCTAGTTCATACTTAAAGATGTACAAGGCGCCCGTGACAGCCACGATACAAATGAGTGGACCCAGCAGGATACCGGCAATAAAATGCCATCGCCACACAACTCGGTAAAGATTGGTTGCCGCTACCTTTGACGAGATAGGTGCTTGGGTCGACGCACCATTGGCTTCTCCTGCGGCGACGTTACTCAATTTTTCCGTCCTATTCTTTTCTTCCCTGCACTGTTAAACGCGGCATCTTTGGGTTGCCAATCCAGCCCAAGCGAGCAATGCTAATATAGCCGTGGTTGGATTAGGGATGGTAGTAGATGCGAATGATGCTTGCGTATCTTCGTAGGTATCTATCCAAACATTGAGATCTTGCAGATCAACCGTGCTGTCATTATTGAAGTTTCCGTCTGCTGGGCCAATGCCTGCGCCGCTAAGGCCTAATCCTCGTTGCCAGACGAGGAAATCGTTTCCATCGACGTCTCCATCACCATCCGCATCAGCGGTGGCATCCACCTCTCTTTCAATTTGAAAATCGAAGGTGTAGTTCACATCAGGTAATGCGGTATCTTGAAACCAAAAGGTATAGCTTCCTGGACCAAGGGGCGAGCTAAAACCAGCACCTCCGAAGAAGGCGTTGCCCAGATCGTCCAGCACATCATCGCCTTGCTCAGCTCCTGTCTCGTCGCCAATCAGGGCGCTGCCAAGCAGGCTGGCTGCACTAGTCACTGAAGTAAGCGTAGTGCCTGCCTCAACCGCAAAGAAAGATTGATCTTCGGCCGAGTCGTACGTTTGCAGGATCACTGCTGCCAATTGCTGCCCAGACTGGACCTCCAAGGTAAAAATGTCTCGTCCCACAGGACTATTAAAGGTGGCTCCACCGACCACGCCAGAGACGAGATTGGAACCGACGCTCGTGGCAATGGGCGTAGCACTAGCAGGTACGCCCGACAATTCGCCATCGACCGATTCATCGTAGACGATGGCGGCTAGCGCAGATGAGCTGCACGCAGCCGTTAGAAGTAAGCAAAATTGTTGTAATGTCTTATTCATATCGCTCTCTTCCGGTAGCTGAGTTCGAAGGTAATGCTAAGAATCATTACCAAGGATATTGCTGACGGTTCGGGGACAGCTATTAATGCAGATTGCTGTTCGAAGTTAGTACCAAACCGCGATTTCCAAATTACCAAATCGATTTGGTCGACGTCGTCTGCTTGCTAAAGATAGCCAACCGCAGCCCAGCAGAACCAAAGTATGTGGTTCAGGCACCACAGTCAGGGCTGCCGGCTGCGCAGCGTCAGCGTAATTCATTTGCCACACGGCCAAGTCCTGCTGATCCACCAGCGTGTCACCATTGAAATTTCCATCGGCAGGCCCCAGACCGGCCCCACTTTGGCCCAAGCCACGCTGCCACAGCAAAAAGTCGTTGCCATCGACATCCAAATCACCATCGGCATCGCCAGCAATGCCAATCGCTAAACCGCCAACCTCTCCCTCAAAGTCCCAAGCCAGCCGGTAAGGGAGATTGCCAGTATTAGTGGGAATGCGAGAATTTTCGTCCACAAATAAGTCAAAGCGGTCTTCGGTGATGCGAAACTCACCGAGATATCCAACCGATTCACCGTAAACAAATTCGATGTCAGCGGTCAGGT
>CAWWCC010000118.1:0-8937 GCA_963935315.1 uncultured Planctomycetaceae bacterium
CGTTCACCATTCTGCAAAAGGTGCCTTCGCGATCCGACGCGGTAAGTGGAAGCTGTGTTTCTGTCCAGGGTCGGGGGGGGGGAGCACCCCGAATAGAGAGCCGGCGAAACAGCAGAACCTGCCTTCTGTCCAGCTGTACGACCTCTCGGTCGACGTGGCAGAGAAAACAAACCTGGAAGCTGCCCATCCGGAGGTCGTTGAAGAGCTAACATCCCTCATGCAGCAATACGTTGACCAGGGACGCAGTACCCCCGGCGAGCAACAACCCAACGATCGTAAAGTGGTGTTTGGCCATTAGAGCATGACTGAATACTTTATAGCAGTTGTCATCTCGCATGTATTGTTGTAAAGGCATTTGTATCATAAACTCTTGGGACTTGAACCGATGCTAACGATTTTAACAGGCGAGGATTACAGATGGTGACAGGTCATAGAATGCGAGCCCTTGGCATCGCAACCTTGGTAACGGTTGTCTGTCTCGGCACGGTCCATTGCACTGCAGCAACGAAAGTGCCTAAGGGATTTGCACCGCTCTTTAATGGCAAAGACCTCTCCGGTTGGAAAGGCCTTGTCGAAAACCCGAAGTCTCGGAAAGCAATGCCGGAGGAAGAACTGGCAAAAGCACAGGCGGCTGCGGACGCCTTGATGCGTGCTCACTGGCAAGTTGTGGATGGCGTGCTCGAATACGATGGTCATGGCAACAGCCTTTGCACTGCCAAGGATTATGGAGACTTTGAACTTTATATCGACTGGAAGATAAAGCCGGGCGGCGACAGCGGCATTTACTTGCGGGGCAGCCCGCAAATTCAAATATGGGATCCTGAACATGAGCCATTTTTTGTTCATGGGGCGGATCAGGGTTCTGGGGCGCTCTGGAACAATCAAAAGTATCAACGGTTCCCACTCGTCAAGGCCGATAATCCGGCCGGCGAGTGGAACACATTTTATATCCGCATGATTGGTGAGCGGGTGACGGTTCAACTCAATGGCCAGGTTGTCATGGATAACGTCATCATGGAAAACTTCTGGCAACGCGACCGGCCCATCTACCCCCGGGGGCAAATTGAATTGCAGCATCATGAACACAAACTCTGGTTTCGCAATATCTACATCCGCGAGATAGGGGCACAGGAAGCAAATCAGATCTTGTCAGAGGCAAACGGGCAGCATTTTGACAAAGTGTTTAACGGCCATGATTTCGACGGCTGGGAAGGTGGGAAAAGCGGTTATCACGTCGCAGATGGTGTGCTTGCTTGTAAAAAGGGAGATGGAGGCATACTGCACACACAAAAGCAGTATTCCAACTTCATCGTCCGTCTCGAATTCAAATTGCCTCCTGGCGGCAACAATGGCCTGGCAATTCGTTACCCGGGCCATGGCAGTGCTCACGTGGATGGAATGACGGAACTTCAAATCCTGGGCGATGATTATCCGGACATTAACGACCTGGATCCACGTCAACTTCATGGTTCGGCATACGGACTCGTGGCGGCACATCAAGGGTACTTGCACGCTGCAAACGAATGGAATTTTCAGCAAGTGACTGTCATTGGCTCGCAGATTAAGGTGGAACTTAACGGTTTCACGATTCTTGACACGAATCTTACAGAAGTTCGCGAGTCCAAAGATGGCGGCGTTTATCCAAATGTTCAAAGGATGAGCGGGCACTTCGGCTTTGTCGGGCACGGGGATCTGGTTGCCTTTCGTAATATTTCCATCAAGGAACTTGCTGCGGAGCAACCCTAGCTTGCCACGTTGCCCATCACGCCCTAAGGCGCATTCTCCTATTCTATTGAATTGCAAGAACTTCGGTGGCCAATTTTCCTCTTGATGCTGCAACGGCATGCTGTTTTTAATCCTGGTGTGATCGCCTTTTCGTGTTGCGTCCATGGAATCTCCGTTTACACTTGTTGCCATGTCATTGGCCGTGCGAGTGCAATCTGTAGCGAAGCAATATCCGGGAGTTAGGGCTTTGGATGACGTTTCGCTGGAATTCAGCACGGGTAAGATTCGAGGCCTGGTGGGCGAAAACGGTGCTGGAAAGTCGACGCTGATTAAGATTCTGGCGGGCGTCCTCCAGCCAGACCAGGGTCGTATCGTGATCGACGACGAGGAGATCCGTCTGAGTGGCCCTCAAGAGGCCCGGCAGCATGGCATCGCGGTCGTGCATCAGCATAGCCACATGATTCCAGATTTGTCCGTCGCGGAGAATCATGCGCTCAGGATAGGCTACGCTCGAGACAGACTCGGAAATATCCACTGGTCGACGATCGTGGATCGCGCGGCCCAGGCCATCGAAGTGCTGATCCCGCGACTCGACGTGCAGCGGGCAGCGCGCACGTTAAGCGATGTCGAAAAGCAATTGGTCGAGCTCAGTTTTGCTCTGTCGGAGCCATCTCGCTTGTTAATTCTCGATGAACCAACTGCTGCGCTCCCAGGGCACGAAGCAGAGTTGTTGCATCAGAAAGTACGGCAAGTCGCGAGTCGTGGAACGTCCGTTCTATTTGTGTCGCATCGACTCGACGAAGTGTTGCAACTGGCAGATGGCGTCACGGTGCTCCGCGATGGACGCCATGTCTGGACCAAGCCTTCCAGTGCTATCGATCGCGATCAGCTCATCCAAGGGATGGTGGGAAGAGCGGTCACTTTCCAGCGAGACTCACAGGTTGTCCCAGAGGAAAATATTGTATTTGAAGTTCACCAACTATCGGATGTGGGGGGCGCCTATCAAGACGTTTCGTTCCAGCTTCGACGTGGTGAAATTTACGGAATCTATGGTCTGGTCGGCGCGGGGCAAGCGGAATTATGCGGGGGTTTGTTCGGCTTGCGTAAGTGTACGGACGACCAACTTCAGAATGTTTCCTTGAGACGCGGCTATGTGCCGGCCGATCGCAATTCCCAGGGTATCTTTCACCGCATGACAGTTGGTGAGAATCTCAGCATTGCCAACCTGAAGGAGCTTTCCAGCTCGGGTACATTGAACCTGGGAACCGAACGCGACAAGATTGATGCTTCGATTCAGAATCTGCTTGTAAAAACGACGGGGCCTGACCAGGCAATTGTCGAACTTTCTGGAGGGAACCAACAAAAGGTGTTGGTGGGCCGGTGGCTGATGACGGAGCCCAAGGTGCTGGTCCTGGAAGAACCAACCCAGGGCGTAGACGTTGCGGCCAAGGGTCAGATTTACGACATCATCCGCGACCTGGCCCGCCGGGGGATGGCGATCATCGTGATGAGTTCCGAAATTCCGGAGCTTCAGGCACTTGCCCATCGTATTGGTGTGATGCGTGAAGGTCGTCTCGTGAGTGAATTCGACGCCGAATCCGCCTCTGAGGATGAACTCTTGCGCGCCTCGTTGCCAGAGAGCGAGCCCAGCGACACACGCGTGGCACCGGTTGTACCCGACCGGGGCTGGAAAATCGCCCTGCAATGGCTGGCCGCGCGACGCGAAATGGGGCTGGCCATTTTCATCCTCTTGGTCTTGGGGCTTTGCTCGGCGCTCGTTCCCAATTTTGCGACTGCCGAAAATTTGCGGGATGTGATGCTCAATAATGTCGTCGTGCTGATCGGCGCGTTGGGGATGACGATGGTCATTCTGGCCGCCGGCATCGATGTGTCCTTGGGTGCCATTCTCGGTCTGTCGGCGGTCGCCGCCGGCAAGATGGCCCAATTCGGTTGGCATCCGGCCATAGTATTTCTCGCGCCGCTGGCTCTCGGAGCAATCCTGGGCGCTTTCAATGGAGGGCTGACGGTGTGGGGGCGCGTGCATTCGATTGTGGTCACCTTGGGTACCATGCTCGTTTTTCGCGGATTGCTACGGCTGTGGACCGGAGGCTATCAATTGATCAACTTGCCTCCCGAAGTTACTTGGGTTCGCGACGCCAATATCTTGGGTTTGCCTGCGCTGCTGGGTATCGGGATCGGCGCACTTGCCTTCGCGCATTGGCTGCTCACCTACACGAAGACCGGCAGGAGTTTGTACGTCCTTGGCAGTAGTCGCGAAAGTGCAAGTTACTTGGGAGTTCGTCCACGTCAGGTGCTGCCTGTCGCCTTTGCTTTGTGTGGCATGTTGGGGGGATTGGCAGGGCTTGTTTGGGCGGGACGACTCGGTCAGGTTCAAATTGCCGTAGGCGAAGGCTTTGAACTAACGGCCATCGCTGCCGCCGTGGTGGGAGGGACCCATATTATGGGCGGGCGTGGAACCGCGCTGGGCACCTGCCTGGGGGCGATCTTTCTTGGCATTGTGCACAACGTCTTGATCCTCACAAAAATCCCTTCTTATTGGCAGCAATCTTTCTTTGGCGCGATGATACTTGCCGCTCTAGTAGCAGACAGTTTACTTTCCAGCGCGGAGCGAACCGACCGATGAAAAATGTTTGGAGTCGCGAGCTGCTGCTGATTGCCATCCTCATCGGCCTCATTGGATGGATGTCGTTTTTGTCGCCCCACTTTCTCTCCGTCCACAATCTACTGGATCTCACCCGTCACCTGGCCGAAATTGGCATCATTGCCTGCGCCATGACGCTGATCATCATGACCGGCGGAATCGACCTGAGTGTGGGCAGTCTGCTGGGACTATGTGTGGTGGTGTTTGGATACTCGCAGGCAACTTGGGACCTGGGCGCTCCGCTGGCCGTCCTGCTTACCGTTGTCGTAGGATCCACCGCAGGTGCTGCCAATGGCACCTTGGTGGCCCGCTGGAATTTTCCTCCCTTGGTGGTCACCTTGGCCACCATGGCCCTGTTTCGTGGTTTGGCCCTGGGGATCAGTCAGGCCGAGCCGGTCTCCATTGCCGAATCGTTCTGGTGGATGGGACAAGCCTATCTGGGTCCGGTGCCCGTGCAGCTAATCCTCTGGATGTTGGTGACCGTCGCTACGGCGATCCTGTGTTATCGGACGCGTCTGGGGCGCTACGCCATGGCCATCGGCGATAACCAGCGGGCTGCAGAAATCGCTGCACTCCCTGTCGGGCGTGTGAAGTTACTGCTCTATACGGGTTCAGGCTTGTTGTGTGCATTGGCGGCTATGATTTACGCCGCGCGGTTCGCCACCGCCAAAGCCGATGCGGGGCAGTGGTACGAACTGGCCGCCATCACCGGGGTAGTCCTGGGCGGGACATCCATTACGGGTGGGCGAGGCTCCGTGTGGGGGACGTTTCTCGGTATTTTGATTTTGGGAGTGGTCCGCAATGGATTGAACCTGGCTGAAGTATCGGCCGTGTGGCAACAGTTGACCGAAGGGGGTATCCTGATCGTGACGGCAACTTCGAACGAATTGCTGGCCAGCTACCACGCACGGTTGAAAAAGGGCTAGCCAGTTCCTTCATACGACAGGAACTGCATACCTGTCATCCCGAGGCCCGTTGCCCTTGCGCCATCGTGTAGTCCTTTCGTGGAGTGTCTCCACCCTACCTGCGCGGGTCCGAGCCAGAATTGCTGGCCACCGACCTCGGAATGACATTCACACGATCCTTATCAAGGCCGATAAGGTAGGTTCTCCGGCTATGAATTCATCGAAATTGCTTTACCATAGACAACGAAATACCCAATTGTGCCTTGATCTAAGCGGAGAAAGACCCAAATCATGAACTTACGACAAAACGCACTCTTTCTGGCTGGCCTGTCTGCGCTGGCAATTTGCCTCGCCTCTTGTTCCTCAGGTGGCAAAACGACCGATGGGAAAATTCGAGTGGGCATGATGCCCAAGCTGATCGGCATCGATTTTTTTAACGCTTGCGAGAAAGGAGCCTTAGAGGCGGCTGCCGAGTTAGAGGTGGAACTCACGTTTGATGGGCCTACCGTGGCGGATGTGACCAAGCAGGCTGAGATGCTCGACACGTGGATCACACGTCGTCTCGACGTGATCGCCATTGCTCCGAACGACAAGAGTGCCCTTTCGCCGACGCTGCGTCGCGCCCGCAGTCAGGGAATCAAAGTCCTGTCCTGGGATGCCGACGCTGTGGAGGAGAGCCGCGACTATTTTGTCAATCAGGCAACTTACGAATCGATCGGCCACGTCTTGGTTGACATCATGGCCGAGCAAATTGGCGGTAGCGGCGAAGTGGTGATCGTCAGCGGCACGCACACGGCAGAAAACCAAAAGATTTGGGTCAGTCACATGGAGGAGCGGATTGCCTCCAAGTACCCCGACATACAAATTGTCAAAACCGAATACCCGGGGGAGGATCAAAGCCGCGCGTTCAGCGTGACCCAGGATCTTTTGAAAACTTATCCCGAATTAGTCGGCGTGTTTGGCATCACCTCGGTGTCTCTACCCGGCGCAGCCGAAGCAGTCCGCCAGGCAGGCAAGTCGGGTGAAATTGCCGTAACGGGTCTTTCGACGCCCAACCAAATGAAACAATACGTGCAAGACGGTACGGTGAAGGAATTCGCCCTCTGGAGTCCCGTGGATCTTGGTTACTTGACGATTCACCTCTCCAAGCTCGTTCACGAGTCGGGTGGCATGCTACCCGCCAAGATAAGTGCTGGCCGTCTCGGCGAGCTAACGGTCGATAACGTAGCCAAAATGGTCGTCATGGGGCCACCCTTACGGTTTACAGCCGAAAATATCGACGAGTTTGATTTTTAGAACCGTTTTCATAATAGAATTGAGAATTGCCACAACGAGGTACTCGATGACAAAAGGTTACATTTTTGACATGGACGGCGTGTTATGCGACTCCGAGGAGTTTATCGCTGCCGCAGCCATCCGCATGTTCTGGGAACGATACCAAACTGAGGTGACGGTCGAGGATTTCGAACCTTTTGTCGGAGCCGGCGAAGATCGTTACCTGGGCGGAGTCGCTGAAAAATATGGCATTTCGTTGAACCTCGAATCCGATAAGGCCGAAACTTACCGCCTGTATGGTGAATGCGTGAAAGGCAAACTGCAGGCGCTTCCTGGCGTCAAGGATTTTATCGAAAGAGCCAAAGCTGCAGGAATTCGGACTGCCGTCGCCACCAGTGCCGATGATGTGAAAATGAAAACCAATCTGTACGAGATTGGGCTCGATGCAAAGCATTTTGATGCCTTGGTGAATGGGTTGGAGGTTGAACACAAGAAACCTGCTCCCGACATCTTCCTCGAAGCCGCCCAGCGACTCGGGATTGATCCGGCCGAATGTATCGTGTTCGAGGATGCCGTGAATGGCGTGCAGGCAGCTAAGGCAGCCGGTGCGCGGTGCGTTGGAATTACTTCTTCCTTTGCAGCGGACGTATTGCTGGAAGCTGGAGCGGATGCCATCTTGCCCGGTTTTGAAGAGATCGAATCCGAAATGTTATTGTAAAAATGAGTAAGAAAAGCCTCGGGCAGCGCTACAAACGGTATAGATAATCGCCCGGTCATTCACCCGCGGCTAGCGCCGTTGGCTCAGGAAAGACCCAAATCGAGCCTATGCATATCCGGGCTAGCCTGGGGTGAATCACCAAAAATCCTTTGATCTTTGTCCTGGGTAAATCTTGTTTGGCCCCTGAGGGGCGAAAATACTGCCAGGGCATTTTTCGCCAGCTTGGCTTGAGGGCTGCCACGAGTCACAATAGGTGCTGTGAATACTCTGTCTGCCCAAAATGTCTCGAAATCGTTTCCGGTCTACGCGGGACAGCCGCTGGATATCCTGAGGGATGTTTCGCTTGGTCTTGATCGGGGCGAGAATGCCGCCATAGTGGGCCCCAGTGGATCGGGCAAGAGTACGTTGTTGGCCATTCTGGGCACACTCGATTTGCCCACCCAAGGGGTGGTTTCCCTCAACGGTATCAATCCGTTTGAGCTTTCAGAGCCAGAACTGGCCAGTTTTCGAAGCCAACAGATTGGCTTTGTGTTTCAGGACCACCATCTACTACCTCAGTGTACCGTTTTGGAAAATGTGTTGGTGCCATTTCTGGCTGATGGCAAAGCGGATGGGCCAGCGGTTCAGCAGGCAAAGCAACTGGTCGAACGGGTGGGGTTGGCAGAGCGCAGCTCTCATCGTCCGGCGCAACTATCGGGTGGAGAAAAACAGCGAGTGGCGATTGCCCGGGCTTTGGTGCGACAACCGATCTTGCTGTTAGCCGATGAACCGACGGGGAACTTGGACGCGACAACAGCATCGGAAGTTATGGAACTCTTAATCGAGTTACAAGAGGAACAGCAATCGATGATGGTGGTGGTGACGCACAGTGGGACACAAGCTGCCCGTCTGCAGAGCCGCTACGTTCTTGATGCGGGTCGTTTGCAACCTGCAGACTGAGAGAGTTTCGAATCGAAGCTACTGAGAACTTGCCAACCGATGGTAGTTCCAATCAAGTTGGTAAGCCGTTGTTGTGCCGCTGACTTCATTGCAAACTACGAGCAATGGTTTGTGGGTCGGACTGGTTTCGGCAGGAATCATTACCAGTCCTTCGGGAGCACAATCCCGGCTGCCATCTTCTGCCAGTGGGGGAAGATACTTTAAGAATTTGGGCTGCATTGGATAGGACACGTCGTACACCATGATGCCACCAGCCCGTTCCAGAGATATCATCGCCAGACGCATGGACCCCAAATAACCAATCACGACACTTTCGGGTTCAGGACCTTGTGCTGTGCAACGTCCATGCAAGTAGCTCTTGGAAGTGAAGCGATCGGATGCTTCACGGCCAACAATTCTCTCGAAATCGTTGCCGCTATCAAAAACAAGTTCGGGGCTGCCGTTGGGCGACATACGCCAGATACTAAAAGAACGTGTACCAAAGCAATGCAGTTGTTCCAAATAACCTTCTCCAGATTCACAGTTGCCCACAACAGAGACATCCAGTCTTCCCAATTTCGTCTCGTCCATCAGGAATCGTGCCGGGTGTCTCGGGGCCAGTTGAATTTTGCGTTTCTGAAGTTGAGCGACAGGACACGATTCCTGGTACTCGGCGTAGACGCGGGGGTCGCCCTGTCTCTTATACACATCTGACGCTGCCGACGATACTCCTT
>CAWWCC010000119.1:0-8921 GCA_963935315.1 uncultured Planctomycetaceae bacterium
CTCTTCATATTCGTACTCGTATTCGACTTCCTCCTCGTCAAAATCATTATCGATTTCATTGTCGACAACCGTATCGTCTTCCAATTCGGCAGCCAAAGCATTTTGTCGAACTACAGCCATTGGAGTTAAGGCATCAGACATAAGAAATGATAGCTCCACAGAGCTGCTCGAAGGATGACTCTCGATGAAATGCACAGCTTACTCCTCCAATCATCTCACGTGCCGCTGGCGCGTCGCACACGCGACACAGACACCAAACCTAAACGATCTCATGTACTGACGGTATGAATTTGATCGATAGTGGGCAATTCTTCCAAGCGCCGAAGCCCAAAAACTTGTAAAAAATTCTTGGTTGTCCCATAGAGGAATGGACGACCCAACTCTTCAGCCCGGCCGACGATACGCAATAAATCGCGTTCCATCAACACTCGCAGGATTTCTCCACACTGAACCCCTCGAATTGCCTCAATTTCAGCCCGTACGATAGGTTGTTGGTAAGCCACCACCGCAAGGGTCTCCAAAGCCGGTGCAGAAAGCCTTATTTCCTTTGCCCCGCCGTGCAATCGACGAATCCAGTCTGCTAAATGGGGCCGAGTCAGCAACTGCACCCCCTGGGCCACCTCCACAATATGCAATGCACTTGAGCGTTGATCCAGCTGTACGGCTAACTGTTTTATTAACGTTCTTGCTTGCGTACCATCGGCAAGTTTCGCCAATTTCGCCAGTTTTCTTGTCGAGAGCGGTTCACGAGCCAAAAACAACACCGCTTCAAGGCGAGCCAATTTGTTCCCTATTGATTCTTCAGGGACTATGGACGAGCTCGACAGGGCCTCAAATAAAAAAAAACGCCCGTATCTGGGTACTTTCGATCGTTGAAGCTGGTATCTCAGAGAACTACTTTTCAGCAGATTTCCCAGAGATGCCCTCCCCTGGACATGGATTTTCAGCGCCATACGGTGCTCTCTCCGCGTGCATTTTGCCAGGAACTTACTTCCCCAACCACCTGGCGTACTGCAGCTAACGAGTCTTCTGCCACTGCCTCAAACTGCCGTGTTAGCTCTTGGTTCTTGCCCAATGATATGGCACAACAAAATCGGATGAGCTGTCCATCTTTTCCCCAATCCTCCAGCGAATACTGTGACGCCCCCATTTTGCGGAGGACCGACAAATGAGGCTCGAGTTGGTCATGCAAAGTGTCGTTTTGGAGGGGTTCTTCAGCTATTGTTTGAAAGGATGCTGTGGTGAAATGGGGGTCGCTCTGAATGGATTCAGCTGCATTTTCATATCGTGGTGCTGTAATTCCAGAATTCCTGGGATGCTTATTTTTCTCACCGGACAGTGCCTCTTTGCAGATTTCGACCATACGGCCCACAAATTTCTGTGCACCCTCGGGTAGCGGGCCGTAGTAGACCCAGGCCGAGGGCAAACCTACAAGTACCACCAACATAATGGCTGCACGTAATATCAATGCCATGAATCCATTCTTCCTGCAT
The DNA here is from genome assembly GCA_963935315.1 of uncultured Planctomycetaceae bacterium. Taxonomy (GTDB): domain Bacteria; phylum Planctomycetota; class Planctomycetia; order Pirellulales; family Lacipirellulaceae; genus Bythopirellula. Next base: position 1,494 of record CAWWCC010000119.1, read on the forward strand.
AAGTTTTGCGGCTCAAACAGCATAAATCCCCGAGCCACCGGGCGGCAAATGATAGCGTCCAACAATTTACGACAGCAATGGCAATTTGATGCCGGTGCCCGTCCCAGCCGGCTTTACCCAAGATTCGGCCCTTGCAACCTTTGATCGTGTTCCCAATAAGACCCTACTGCCTGACGTGCCTACGTCTCCAATAGGGCCGCCAGAAGACGCACAGAATGAAATCTACAAGGCCCGGGACCAACCCATGAAAAGCCTTACCGAGAAGCCAATTACGCCCAACTCGCTCCTCGCAACCCACTGCATAAGCGTCTAAAATGCTAGCATGGATGCCCCTATATACCTCGATCATAATGCCACGACGGCCCAGTTTCCGGAGGTGGCTGATGCGGTGCGTGAGACAGCCCTCCGCTACCCGGCAAACCCTAGCAGCCAGCATGAACCAGGTCGTCAAGCACGAAGGGTTCTAGAAGACGCGCGAGACCAAATTGGACAACTTTTGGGAGCTCGCCAGGAGGGCATGGCTGCTGATCAGGTTCTTTTTACAAGCGGTGGTACCGAAGCCAATAACTTGGCACTGTTGGGATTAACGAATGCCAGTCTCATCCAAAATGGAGCCCCAGGCCATCTGGTGGTATCTTCCATAGAACATCCGTGTGTTATGGATACCGCCTTTTTTTTGCAGCAGCAGGGCTGGCAGATTGACCTGGCCGCAGCAGATGCCAATGGTGTGGTCCAGGCCGACCAATTCGCAAAACTATTGGCTCCCGACACTTGTCTGGCTAGCTTGATGCTGGCCAATAATGAAACGGGTGTTCTACAACCGGTTGCCCAATTGGCTAATCTTTCTGCCTGTCGCCGAGTCCTGGTTCATACTGATGCTTCACAGGTTGTTGGTAAATTACCGGTAAATTTTGCGGAGTTGGATGTTGACGCTTTATGCTGCGCCGCACATAAGTTTCATGGCCCAATCGGAATTGGTGCTTTGCTCCTGAGGCATGATGTTCCCTTGAAGCCGCTGCTGCTGGGAGGACATCAACAAGCAGGATTACGTCCGGGTACCGAATCAGTTGCTCTGGCCGTGGGCATGCAAATGGCTCTGAAGATCTGTCACCGTTCGTTCGCCAAACAAATCAGCCGCTGGGAAGAATTACGCGACGTATTTGAGAAAATCTTGATCTCAAACGTGTCTGATGCCAAAGTCATTGGTGCCCAGGCGAAGCGATTGCCAAATACGTCCAATATTAGTTTCAGAGGATTTGATCGACAGGCTTTGGTGATGGCCTTGGACCAGGCGGGGGTAGCCTGTTCAACGGGTTCCGCTTGCGCCAGTGGATCGAGTGAACCCTCTCCAGTGCTCGTGGCAATGGGCTTTGATGAGGTTGCAATTAACGGCTCGATTCGCTTCAGCTTGGGGGCCACAACTGGCCACACAGAAATGACAGAAGCAGCTCGACGTATCCTTAACGTCTGTAAGCGGTTGCGTCATAGCTCAAACGGCTAAAAAGGGGCCTTTGCCTCCTCCCTAACGAACCAAAAGTCGGGTAGAATTGAGACGCGGCTTTCAGGCCGTCTGCAGCAGTCGAGAGAGTGCCTTTTAGCTCTTCGAAGAAGTCGTTCTGATAGCCTGAATTTAACAAAAAATATCTACCCGTCTGGATGGAACCGCTGTGGTTTTTAGGGTTACAAGAATCGACTTGCCGAGTGGTGATTGGACCTCTGAAAAGAGCCCGCTTAATCACCCTGTGCATGCGAAACGAGCCAGCGATAAAAAGGGCGCTGCTAATTTGCAGCCATGTGCCGACCTGCCCTGCTTTGTGGCTGGTCCCGAAAATCGCTTGTCGGTTCCCATTCTCCAAAAATTACTAGATGGCTACGCACCAGACTTGACGGGACCTTTCGTGCTTACTGGTCCCAGCGGAACGGGCAAATCTTTTTTAGCCCGTGGAATCGTCCGACGTTGGTCAGAATTACTCGACAACGGCAAAACAGGGGTTGGGACCGTTGGTTATTTCACGGCAACTGATTTTAGCCGTGAGGTCCTGGCTGCTCGCAATGACAACAACCTAAACGATTTCAGGCAGCAATTATTGAATCTCAAATTGCTGGTATTCGAAAATCTTCACCTCCTTTCAAACAGTGCCTACATACAGCGAGCTCTGCGTGACACACTTGATCTATTGTCCGAGAAGGGTAGCATCACTGTGATAACCGCCCAGCAATCACCAGCTTTGCAAACAAATCTAGAGTTGGGTCTGCGCGATCGGCTGCGTAGTGGTTTAACCATACGCTTACGCCTACCCGGCCCTGAAGCGCGTGAAGAACTACTGGGAATTGCAGCGAAAGCACGCGGCTTATCGATGGACACCGCTAGCAAGCGAGCACTTGCTCAAAAAGTCGTGGGGCCCGCTCCTCAATTGTTGCGGGCCCTGGCCCTGCATGAAATGGCTACTAACTCCCAAGGCACCGCCAATACCCAAAAGTCCGCTACAGACTCCACCCTCGAAGCTACCGCTGAAGCCACAGCGATAATCCCCATACAACCTGATTTTAAGACCATTCTTGCTCTGGTTGCTCGCTTTTTTTCGCTAACTCAATCGGCACTACGAAGTCCAGCCCGACGAAAATCACTCGTGTATGCTCGTGGTATTGTAATTTACCTGGCCCGTTCTTTGACCCAGATGAGTTTTGCCCAAATTGGCCAAAGACTGGGAAAACGCGACCACACCACCATCATGAATGCTCTCAAAAAAACCGAGCAGCTACTCGCAAACGACACCCAAACTCAACGAATCCTCGAAAAACTACACCGCATCTTGACATCCTGCTAAGTTGACAACTCCCTAAATTTGATAACCCTCTGAATTCGATCCCTATACGTTTGCTTTTGCACATTTTTGAACATTGATGTTCAGAATTATCCTGGCGTCCTATGAACCACTCGGTTTTTCAATTTGTGCCTTTTAAAACTTGTTGTTTCCATGTTGATAGTTCCGTTTCCCGCACTGCCTACCTGACTGGCTTTCACACTGTATTCCATACTTTACGTAACATTTGGATTCATTGCCCTGATGCTCTCAATTCGAAACTCCCCTTAATTAACTTTTCCCGACACCAATACAACATCCCAATAACTATTTTTCCACACATAACTTATTTTCTTAACTTGATATTTAGTAAGTACTTAACCATATAAATCGGCCCTTATCAACAATTGCCATTACCCCATTACTAATACTAATAACTTTAAAGTTAATAATTAGTAATCCACAGTAGGAGGTGTTCCTTGACAACAACATTAGAAAATAAATCTGCGACCGACGGCTTATCGAGTACAAAAAGTTCTGGCCGCTCCTTAAAAATTTCGTGCGACCGAGAGCAATTGCTCCAGGCTTTTCAGACAGCGGCTTCGGTGGCACCCACGCGAAGCCCCAAACCTATTCTGCAGAATGTCAAACTTGAGGCCAATGCGCAGGGGGTCATACTCTCGGCGACGGACCTGGAAGTCGGTATTCGTTACTTCGTCGATGGCGTCGATGTGCAGTCGGAAGGGGTGGCTGTTCTTTCGGTAAGCCGTTTTGGCTCCATTTTGAGAGAGAGTACGGATGAGACCCTCCATTTGGAGTCTGATGTTCAGGGAACAACCATCCGTGGTGAACGAAGTCAGTTTCGCCTCTCGGCTGAGGATCCAGCAGAATTTCCTCAAGTAGCAGCCTTTGAAGAAAAGAATTTCCACGAAGTACCGGCCCGCTTGTTGCGAGAATTGATCCGCCGTACGGTTTTCGCAACAGACAATGAAAGCAGCCGCTATGCGTTGGGTGGCGTTAAATTGGAATTTGCAGAAACAGAACTCACCGCAATCGGCACGGATGGCAGGCGATTGGCTAAAATGACCGGTCCGATTAGCACCACGGGTACAGTAATTGATGCATCCCAGACCACCATCGTTCCTACCAGAGCTATGCAGCTTTTAGAACGGGCAGTGGTCCCTGCCGATGCCGAAGTGCAAGTGGCTTTGAAGGGGAATGAGGTATTGGTGCATACACCCAAAGCCACAATATCTGCCCGTTTGTTGGAAGGGCGTTTTCCGGATTGGAAAAAAGTTTTTCCTGAAAGTAGTAGCGGGGGTGTCAAACTTGACTTGGCAGTAGGCGGCACACACGCAGCCGTTCGGCAAGCTGCAATTGTGACAAGTGAAGAAAGCCGTGGAGTCGATTTTACGTTTGGTGATGGGATGTTAGTTCTTTCTGGTAAAGCAGCCGATGTAGGCCAAGCGCGCGTTGAATTGCCGATCAGTTATAACGACCAGGAAATGACCGTCACGTTAGATCCACGTTTTGTTGTGGATTTTCTCAAGGTATTAGATGCAGAAAAAACGTTTACTTTCGAAGTGAAAGATGCGGAAAGCGCTGCAGTTTGCAGCACGGACGATGGCTATGGTTATGTAATCATGCCATTGGCTAGAGATCGATGAAACAACCACTTAACGAGAAATTCGGAGATATCGAACAACGTCGTTTGTCCCAGCAACGCAGGTTTTATGCCAAGCAGCCAAAGCCAATAGGCAAGGTGATTGCACAACTGGTCCAACGCAGAGGATTTGCCCAAGTTCGGACGGCCGATCAACGAGATGCTGTTTGGCGGACATTAATTGGCGACATGGCCTCGGACACGCAACTGGGAAGTTTACGGCGAGGAGTTTTAGAGATCATTGTGTCGAATTCCCTGCTCATGCAAGAACTCACCTTCCGTAAGGAAGAATTACTGACGGGATTGCAGGAAGCTTTGCCTGAAGCAAAAGTCGAACAACTAAGATTTCGAGTAGGAAAAGTTCATTAAACGGGCTATTTCCCGAATACTAATTCAAAACGAATCCGTATTCGTGAAAGCCGGTTAACGCAGATATCGAATTGTTTCAACAGTTTTAGCGACGCACAACAGAAATTAAAAAATGCCAGAAGACCTAAATTCTAAAGCAGCCAAAGCCGACTACGGCCAGGAAGACTTGGAGCATCTCAGTGACTTAGAGCATGTTCGAGAGCGGCCTAGTATGTATATCGGCGACACGACTAATCGTGGTTTGCATCACTTGGTGTACGAGGTAGTAGACAATTCCATTGATGAGGCGATGGCTGGCTACGCCAACGAAGTCAGTGTGTGCGTAAATTCGGATGGTTCTGTTACAGTAGAAGACGATGGCCGTGGTGTACCAGTGGAACAGCATGAGCAGCTTTCGGAGCAGATGGATCGCGAAGTATCCACACTGGAAGGAGTCATGACCGTTCTGAAATTTGGAGGCAAATTTACAAAAGGTGCCTACCAAACATCAGGCGGTTTACACGGAGTAGGTGTGACGGTGGTCAATTTTCTTTCAGAATGGTGCGAAGTCGAGGTTTGTCGTGAAGGGCACGTTTATCACCAGGAATACGAACGAGGTATCCCTAAGGGAGAAGTGCGCCGTGTAGGTACCACAGAAAAAAAAGGCACAAAAACGACCTTCAAGCCAGACCCACAGATTTTTAAAACGACAAAATTTGTTTATGCAACACTCGTAAAACGTTTGCAGGAGCTGGCATTTCTTAACCGCGGTGTGAAGATCATTATTTCAGACACGCGCAATGATGAGTCCGAGACGTTTCAATATGATGATGGCATTCGTGAATTTGTACGCCACCTTAACCGTGCCAGCGACGTTGTGCACCCCGAGGTGTTGTCTGTAGAAGGCGAAACTGATGGAGTCTCCCTCGATATCGCTCTGCAATACTCGGGAGAGTACACCGAAAATGTGCATACCTATGTGAACAACATCAGTACGACTGAAGGAGGGACCCACCTTTCGGGGTTTCGCACGGCCCTCACAAGGACCTTAAATAGCTATGGTAAGAAAGCCGGTTTGTTTAAGGATCTGATTCCCTCTGGGGATGATGTGCGCGAGGGTTTGACAGCTGTGATCAGTGTGCGTGTGCCCCACCCACAATTTGAAGGTCAGACAAAAACCAAATTAGGTAATAGTGAAGTAGAGGGTATCGTAAACTCGATATTCGGAGATTATCTATCGAAATACCTGGAAGAAAATCCCAAGGCAGCCAAGCTGATTATACGCAAAGTTGTTATTGCTGCCGAAGCACGTGAATCGGCTCGCAAAGCGCGTCAGCTAATCCGCGAACGGAAGGGCGCACTTTCTGGTGGAGGTTTACCCGGCAAACTTCGAGACTGTTCCAGTAGGGATGTTGATAAGTGCGAGTTGTACCTGGTAGAAGGTGACTCTGCTGGTGGAAGTGCCGAAGGTGGTCGTTTGCGGGAGTACCAAGCGATTTTGCCCCTGCGTGGTAAGATTATCAACGCCTACAAATCACGTGAGGATAAAGTTCTGGCCAATGAAGAGGTACGCAGTATGATTTCTGCGGTGGGAATCGGCATTGGAGAAGAACAAGACCTCAGCAAGCGTCGCTACGGTCGCATCGTAATCATGACGGATGCCGATGTAGACGGCTCACATATCCGCACCCTACTCTTGACCTTTTTCTATCGACAAATGTACGACTTGGTGGCTCAGGGGCACGTTTACGTAGCCCAACCCCCTTTGTTTCGTGTTCGTAAAGGAAAACATGCCCACTACGTACAAACCGAAGATGAGATGAAGACCGAGCTTCTGGATTTGGGTCTTGGAGACAGTGTTTTTGACGCAGGCAATGGTGAGCTTATCGATGGCGAAAAAATGGAAAAACTCTGTCGGACTCTGGCCGCTTTGGAAGATGCAATTATTGCACTGGAGCGTCGCGGTATTAGTCTCAAAATCCACGCAGAAAGACAGGATCCTGCAACTCTCAAATTACCCGTGTACCACGTTTTTCTCGGCATCGAGGAGCAGTGGTTTACAACACGTGAGCAGCTCGATGCTCATGTGGAGCAACAAGAGGAGAGATTAGGCCACGAGGTGCGTGTGGACGATAATGTGACTGTTGTACCTGAAGACGTAGCATCGGCAGAAACGAACGGAACACCTGCCTCTGCAGTTCCGAAGCTTCGTATTATCGAACTTCACGAAGTGCGGACAATCAACACTCTATTGAGCGATCTTGATGCGCTGGGTTTTTCGATCGATTCTCTTATCCCAGAAGATCGTACGGGGAAGGAAGGTTCGCGCTATGCTCTGCGTCGAGGGGATAGCGAAACGGGTCTCGAAGATTTGCGTGGCTTACCAAGCGCAATACGAAGTGCGGGTGAAAAAGGGTTGCAAATTACCCGCTTCAAAGGCTTGGGCGAAATGAATGCCGAAGAGTTACGAGAAACTACGTTGGATCCCACCAATCGAACGTTACTCCGAGTTACGATGGAAGATGCCGGTGCCGCGGACGAATTGTTCCGCGTGCTGATGGGCGACAACGTCGAACCACGGCGAGACTTCATCCAGAAGCACGCTCTGGATGT
>CAWWCC010000120.1:0-8850 GCA_963935315.1 uncultured Planctomycetaceae bacterium
CACAAGGAGTATCGTCGGCAGCGTCAGATGTGTATAAGAGACAGATCAGATGCCAACCATTCTATAATTTCTGGCCGGAAATGTTACTTTTGGAAACGGCTCATGAGTCCTTCGCTGACAATTCCAATTTCGAGCACGAGTCTTGAGACCCGATTGCGTAGCAAGTTATAGGCTGCCAGGGCAGGGATGGCCAATAACAGGCCAATGAACGTTGTGAATAATGCTGTTGATATTCCCTGTGCAAGTTGTTGGGGGTCGGGTGCACCGGTAGCCGTATTGGCGATCAACTTAAAGGAACTAATCATGCCGTCGACGGTTCCCAGAAGACCGATCATAGGGCTGAGTGTGCCAATCAGAGCCAGATAGCTTAGTCGATGCTCGAGTCGCATGTTTTCTTCTTCACCTACTTCTTGCATCGCTTCAATGGCCTGGCTGTAGCCTGCTGAAACTTTGCCTAGACCGGCAGATAAGACATGCCCTAAAAACGATTCGTCATTTCTCGCCAAGTCGTAAGCTTCTTGCATTTGTTTTGCTTCGAGGTGTTGCTCGAAGTCTGCGATCAAGGTTGCTGGAATAACATTCTCGCGCCGCGCTGTGAGCAGATTCATCACAAATAGGGCGACAAGTGTGAAAGAGAGGCCCAGGAAAACCAGGCCATAGAACCAACCTAGCGATCTGGTGGCCCAGGCGAGGTAGCTTATTTCGCCGCCATCGTTTTTATCGTCCGCTCCTGCAACATCTTTTTCGACGACGGCGGATTCTTCTTCCTGGCCGAACGATGCGGAGGGTTGCATTCCTACGATTAATATCCCGAAGAAAACCGTAGTGGCCAAAAGACAATAGCCTTGCAGCAACTTACGAAGAGAAATCCAAGCAACGGAATGGGGTGCTAGTGGCATGGTAACGATATCTTTCCTAAAAAAAGGCTATAGGTTGGTGGCCCCTAATTTAATCATTTAAGGGCCGTTGTCCAATTCCTTGTTATGTCTGAGGTGATCTTTATAGCTGCTTATTGTTTTATCATCCGAGCTAGAAATAATTTTAATACGTATGGGCCTCAGTGTTTCCTGAAGCTTAAATACTCCGATAGATTTACGGGCTTTCGGTATGGTAAGTAAGTAATTTTCTCTAGTCTGACCGAATGTCACTTAATTGCCAACTGGGCTTACGTCATTTTTTTTGGGCCCAACGGCTAGTAGGGTATTTTTTCTGGAGTTGTTGGCGGGCGTCTCTGGCGCGATCTTCTTGGCCAAGTTGATTCCAAAGCTGCGACAGCTCGTAAAGCGCTTTGGCATGTTCGGTTTTCTCGGAGTTAAATAACACATCAACATGTAAAAAAGCGTCTCTTGCTGCTTTGGCTTGTTCGATTTGTAGATAACAATCTCCCAGGGCGTTGTAGGCACGGGCCAGAAGTTTGCTGTCCTTGGAATCGGTGGCGTCAATAATCTCTTTGACCGAGTCCGTTGCTTTGGTAACATTCCCAGTTGCTGAACGGCTAATTGCCATCTGTAAAGTTGCTTCAAGTGATTGTGTCTGTGCAGTCTGGTTTTTTTGAGTTGCTTCGAGTGCGCGATCAAATTCTTTGATAGCTGCCTGATGATTGTCTTGTTGTTGCCATGACATGCCCGTCAGTATTGCTGCGCGAGCGGTGTAGTAGGGAGAATTCGCTTTTTCGAGCTTGGCATAATGTTTGCGAGCAGCTTCATGCTGACCTAATGCGGTGAGTAGGTTTCCCTTGAGTTGGATGGCGGCTGGCACATGATAACTGCTGCGATTGGAACTCAAAAAACTAGACGCTTCCTCAGAGGCTTGGCTAAGACTTTCCTGACCTGCAAGGGCAAGTTGGGAATTGCAAAACAGTTTCCAGTAGTCTAAATCCTGGAGGATGGCTTCACGATCAATGTCATCGCGGGCGATTTTGTTGAGATGCTTAAGAGCATCTTCAAAACGTCCTGCGTTCGCAGCCAGCCGAGCGGGCCGCAGATCTTCGGGTTCGTTGCCAAAATCGATAGTACGGATTTCTTCAGCGAGCACTTTGTTTTCGACCCCCCCCTTGGACAAGGTCACCGCCAATGGAGAAATATTGGTGATTTTGCCACTCTCTGTGCCACCTCCTCGGCGGCGAATACGATCAATTCCCTGGGCACTTGTTGCAGTCGAGTAGACGGTTAGCAACAGGAGAAGAACTACCATGCAGAGTGGTTTGCCTACGATCGCTGCGTGTCGTGGGGGAGTTGCCGGCAGGCGAAATAATGGGCCTTGAGAGTTTGCCTTCGGGCACTCAGCAGGGTTCGCTTGAGACGGATATGTAGAACTTGCAGGGAGAGCATCGAGTGCGTTTCTATCCAGTACGCCAGAGGGCGATGCTTCATTGGAAGGTGCCGAAGCATTTTGCTTAGGCCTAAATGACAACAAGTAAATTTGCATCTTATTTTTTCCTGTGTTATCTATTGCCAAAGGTCCTATTGCGGCTAGAAAATTTTCCATAGAGTAATCACGGCATCTCACGGATTTCCAGAAGATGCGTCCTCGATCTGTTTCAGAAGATTGAGATATTTAGGTTGCCAAAGTGAGCCGCCTAATGTCGGGTAGAGTTTTTGCATCGAATGAATGCTCTGCAAAGCCGTGTTGAGTTGCTTTTTGCGTTTCGCACCCGTCGCTATTTTTGCTCCAGCAAAGCGAGCTTGGATAGCTTTTAAGCGTGTCTCAAAGAATAAATCGTGGTACTTTTGTGCTTTGGGATTACTCGCTTTATCTGCTTGGATGATTTTGCGCTTTTGATTATCCGCAATTGTTGCCAGCCGGAGCCAGCCCCAGACTAAATTCTTCTTGTTCGCTTGGGGCAGTGTGCCACGAATGGCTTGCTCGATTTTCTCCAATTTTTTTTCGTGGATGCCCCATGCCTGCAGAGTGGACGCTGCAGCCTGTTGGATTTCTAGCATCGTAGGTTTCTGCTTGAGTATATTGGTATACTCATCGAAGGCAGAAGCAAAATTTTCTTGTGCTAGAAGGCAATCACCGAGTCGCTTTCTTACGCTGAGGATGGCAATTTTTCTGGGTGCAAATTGGGGGTTTTCTTCTGCTTTTGCCAATATTCTTCGATACGCGGTCTCGGCTTCTGCCACATAGCGTTTGCCCGCCTGCCCAGGCTGACTTTGTCCTATTTGTAGATTTGTTTGGGCAATCCAATTTTGTATCTTCCAGTCTTCAGTCGCTTCGCCCTTTTGAACGATACGCTTGACAAGATCCTCAAAAGCACCTGCGACATTTTGGGCTATGTCGTCTTTACCAGCGTCCGAAAGTTCTTGGATTTGATGTTGTAATTGTAGCCCTAAGCTGAGGTAGATTCGTGTGAGCCGTTCACTGGCATTTTTCTTATCGCCAAGTGTTTTTTCTAAAGACTCCATGATACTTTGTGCCTTCTCACGTTGGGGAGGCTCTATCGATACATAGGCGCGCAAAGCTGCTTTGTAAACTTCTTGGATAAATTCTTTGCGATCGGCTGCAGGGCTATTCTGTTGGACCAAGGTGAGGGGGCCGACATGAGGGTCCTCAAGGACTTCAACAGCGCGCTGGAATTGACCCTTGGACAATAACGCTTGAGCTAAATACAGAACATTGACAGTTTCTAGAGAGGAAGGATTTTGCTGCTTTATCAGGGAACTATAACCGTTGGAGAGTAATGCAACTGCGCGATCCTTGAGCTTTTGCTGTTCGTCAGTCGTTTTCCCCTTATTTCCCGCTGTTACTTGCATATAACGAGACCACAGGGAACCGCCCAAACTGAGTTCTACTCCTGCGCGATTGGCCGCGGGTAATTCTTTGAGCATGGCTTCGGCGTCGTCGGTCCGGTTGTCACGCAAAGCCATATTGATTAACAAATTCATCGCTACTGTGGCATCTTCGGACTCAGGCCAACGTGAGAGCAACAGATGGGCCATGCTGGCGAGCTTTTCTGCTTCGTAATCGGACTGTGTCGAATCCTTCTGCCGGGCTTCCAGGTAGATGCGCTCATAGGCTGCCAAGGCAAGTTTTGCGGCAATCGGCGCGAACTGATTTTTGGGAAAGCGTCGAGCCAAAAACTCACCCAGGAGTGCTGCTTCATGAGGGCGTTGATCTTGCCAATAGAGCCAGCATAGAGAATAGCGAGCTGAAGCAAGCTTGTCGGCTGGTGTATTCACGTCTGCTAATGTCAGGCAGGTTTCGTAGTAATGGATGGCCTGCGATCGATACAGCTTAACTTGTTGCTGCAGGTCGCTGACCGCAGCAGGATTGTTTTCTGCAGCAAGCTTTGCGGTAAATTGGGAGGAATTCATCTGATCCAGCGCATCTTTGCCAGCCGTATAGGCATCTGTAAAGGAACGTACGTCTATAGGGGCATTGCTCCCTCCCGTGGAGGCTAGAGCAGCTCGTGCCTGACGTTGGAACTCTCCTGGGCTGCGTGCGACCAGACGCATCAACTCAATGGATTTATCGTACAATTCTTTCTTGTTAACGCTGCCTTCAGGCGTAAGTGCCTGAGCATCATAGGCATTGGCCAAACGGAACATGATAGCCAGCCATTCGGGCTTTTCGAGTTCATGACTACGCGAATCATTGAGCCACTGCCTGCAATCTTTAATGGCATCCTCGAAAGCTTTATCCTCGATGAGGATTTCGGTGCGATAGCGATAGGTTCGGGCAATCAGACGCCGAAAATCAGGATGCTCAATGGGTTGATCGATCAGGTCATCAAAGCAAGCGAGCGCGTCCTCATGTTTTCCAAGCTGCTGATAGCAACGGCCTTCGTAGAGACGGCCATAGTAACCAATTAATTTTTCAGCATAGGCTTCCTGTAGCTTCGAAAATTCCTCTGCAGCTGCTTGGAGTGTTTTTGAATAGTCGGCAGAATCCTTTGTGAAAGTGTTGGCACGATCTAGTTGCAGTTTTGCCAGTTGAAATTTGGTCTCGGCTTGCTTGTTGTCGAGCAATGTCCGCAGAGAGCGCAGGGCTGGTTTTTTTTGCAACGCGGCTGCTTTTGGCATCGATTGAAGTTGGCTTGCGCACGAATTGATAAGGTCGCGGTAAGCATCGCTTGCCTGGTCCATCAAAACGCGCGCCTCGTTTTGGAGAGTTTGACGTTGCTTGTCTGCTTGTTTTGGCAAACGGTCCGCTTTGGAAAGTTTACCAAGCGATTGCTGAAGAAAGAGGTTTCCGGCCTGACTCAGGGCTTCGACCTGATAGCGTGAATTTAGATTGTTCTTGGCATATCGTAAGAATTCAGATGTCGCCTTGGAAATCAGTTCGAGTTGTTTTTTTGGGCTGGGCGTCTGTTTTGCCATGGCTGCCCAAGAGACACCTCGCTCAAATCCGGATCGCTTAATGAACTCAGGAGAGGCCAGTGGGTCTTCTTCGATCTGATCCAGATACTCAATTGCCGTGTCATGCCAGCCGCGCTCACGTAACCCTGCTAAAAACTGCTCGGCTAAATCAATCGTATCACGTTGCGTGTCTTTTTTATCCGCCGCAGACAGATTGGATGTACCGACAACAAAAGCAAAGAACAGAGAACCAACGGTTAGGCGAAGAAATTTTGGGTTGCCTGCCATTTGAGGGTTGAAGTCAGACAAAACCGCGCGCGTAGGCAGCATTGAAAACACGCAAGCAGATGAAATTGCAATCCTAATGGATGCAACGATTTGAAAAAAAACAGACGGGTACACAAACAGGCCTTTCCTTAAACCGCGATTAGTGTCCCCCAAATACCATCAGCCAAACTGAGTCCAGAAATGAAGCGATGGCAGTAGCCCAGTGGCTTTTTCTACATATCGTTTATCTTGTTACTTTCCCAGTAAAGAAAAGCGTGGGGTATTTTACACAATCCTAGGGCAGGGTTCTAGTGACAAAGTACTTTCCAGAGCGTGCTCGGTAAGCGATACTACAGATTGTTGACGTAGTGCCTTGGAGGTTTATTATCGGATGCCGCCAATCTACCAAACGGATGTGGTTGCTGGAGAATTTGGGATTGAAAAGTAAGGTTTTTTCGTAGACGCAACCGGACTTCATAAGTTCGAGCCTGTTGGTGAAGCGGTCTTACTTCTGGATGAAGAGAGTTTCTGTCATGCGCTTTCAGGTTTCCCCAACATCTCCCCCGCCGAAGGCAGGTATGACGAGGCGCCAGCGATCACAAGTATGGTTGCTTCTGTTGGCACTGGGAATGGTCTTGCTGGCGATACGTTATCTCGAAAAACCGAGTACCGCCAGGCGGTTGGGTCAACTATTTGGTATGCAGGAAAAACAAACCGATACCCCGATCATCGCACCACAGATAATCAGTGGTGCTGGTGTAACGAGTCACCCTATGAGCGAAGCGAATGGATCTGTTGAACACTTTGAGACACTCCAATCGAAAGAAAAGGTTGATGAACGTGTACCAGGCTTATCTTTTGTTAAGGATAGAACCTATTTTCGGCCCTCAGAAAAGGAAGCCTGGTTCAATCTTTTCGCAAATTTGAAGAAACAAGAAGCTTCTGAGGTGAAGCATGCCTCATTAGGTTTGGTGACCTATGTACAGTTTCTAAAGCAACCGGACGAATATCGAGGTCGTTTGGTGACGATTCGAGGCACAGCCTTGCGTGAAGAAATTGTGCCAGCTGAAAAAAATGATTTAGCGATAGATTCGTACCACCGTCTCTGGGTTCAGCCTCAAGGTGGGGGGCCCTCACTGATGGTAGCCTACTGCCTTCAATTGCCGACTGGGTTTCCAGAAGGGGATGATTTGCGATGCCAGGTAGAGATTACCGGTTATTTCTTCAAAAACTGGTCGTATGCCTGGGATAAAGGCCTGGCACTCGCACCCGCAATATTGGTCAATCATTTTTCATGGAAACCGACCAAGAAAAATACAATGACAGAGCCTGTTGCTGACAGTACGGTTTTGCTGGCCATTGGTGGAGCATGTTTACTAGGACTTGTTGTAGCCGTGTTCCTTTTTCGCTATGCAGGCAACAGTCGTCGTCGTACGAGAACGAAAGACGTCCCATTGGAATTGCCCACGGGTTGGAAAGCAGACAATCAAAATAAAGTTGATGCCCAGTCACGGTCAACGGGAACTGAGGGCGGAGAATGATTTGTGGCACTACGACCTTCTTCAAGAGTTTACCGAACGAGGCAATCTTCGGGGTGTCCAGAATTGTTTGTGGTGTTGTCCTATGTTGGATACTTGCCATGGACACGCACGCCAGCGAAAAAACATCGGAGTTTCGTGAAATTCTGGAGTTGGCTGGCGTCGATCCAGAAAAATTGTCTCAATTTGGACAGGATGCGAATTTTAAAAATGACGATTGGCCAATAATTACACAGATACTGTATCGACTTCGCCAGTTTCCCGACAAGCAGCTGGAACTCTGGTCGAAGAAAGCTGACTTGGGGCGCTGGCTTGAAGAGGCAGATGTTCCTATAGGGGAACTGCATGAAATATCGGGACACGTTGAGTCTTGTGAAGTTCTTTCACCTCCTCAGCAGTTGGCAGAATCGAACTCTTTGCCTGTTCTCTATCGATGTCAGTTTAAAAGTAATTCGCCAGGACTAAGCGGAACACTGTTTACGCGACAGATTCCGCAGCGTTGGAAGCCAGGTCAGTCGATGGCAGATCCGGTACTTTTTTATGGTGTGCTTTTGCAACATAGTATTAGTGAGAAGCAGTGTCATGTGTTCATGCTGGCGGATCGGGTGGCCTGGTATCCGCAGCAAGGGGTACCGACTGGACAATTACTGCTGGCTCGCAATGGAATGGATGTGGCTTTACTTGACGAGATTATTCAGCGCCAACCCTTTGTACTACCTACGATAAGTCGGGAGAGTGAAGCCTTTTATAGTTGTCTTGCTGCACTCGGTCGTACGAATCAAGAAGAGTTGATCTCGCGATGCCAGGAAAACATTATTGCTGTAGCTGAGAAATGGCGTCATGCATTCGATGATCTGCAAGGCCAGCATCAAGAAGCAAAGAAACAGTTGGCCCTTGCTTCAACACCGGAGGACCAACAAAAATGGAAGAAAAAAGAAACCCTATTGCGTGAGCGCCGAAGTGTTGCCGCAGCGATAATCAAGCAGAGCAAACTAGGCTTATCCTCGCTGGGGCCATTTTTTTTAAATCCAGAGCAAGAAGTGGGTGAATTGGTTCAATTAGAAGGGGTAGCTCGACGCGCTATACGCATTGTTGTTCCTGAGCGGCCAGAGATTGGTGCCTATTACGAATTAGAAATATTTACATCAGAAGCGAAATATTTGGAAAATCGTCCCGTCGTTTGCTGTGTGAATCGATTGCCTGAGGGTTTTCCTCAAGGAGATCTTATTCGTGAGCCTGTGCGAATTTACGGTATGTTTTTTAAGAGTTGGTTGTATCGGACGCGTAATATCCAGGAGGAGAGGGGTGGGGAGACAGAAGGCCAATTACGATTGTATACTCCTCTTGTCCTGGCCGATTCCCCTGTGTGGATCCGTTCGGCAGCCGTGCATCAACGTCCCTGGGATTTATGGGCTGGTATTGCCTTTTTAGTGATGCTGGCAGCTTTTTGGCTAAACTTCGTACGGGTATCACACCGTAAGCGACGCACAGAAAAAGTGGAATTGAAATAGATTTTTACGATACATTATTCCTAGTCGTTAACGAGAAGCCCCCCCTGGACCCGCTATTTCCCCACGTTATCGCATCCTTCAGCTTATGAGTATACTTTCAGAAAGACTGTCGGCTTCACGTCGTAAACGGGTGGTGAAAAATCCAATCCCGTGGTACTCGCCTCGTTTTTGGCATGGGATGCGTTTTTCCACCTGGTTGGCCACGCTGGCTCGAAACGATTTCCGTGTGTCTTT
>CAWWCC010000121.1:0-8838 GCA_963935315.1 uncultured Planctomycetaceae bacterium
ACGGGCGAGGTCGGGTTCAGTACTTTAGAACGTCGCTGGACGCGACCTTCGTATGACATCAATGGAATCTGGAGTGGCTACCAGGGTGAAGGAGCCAAGACTGTTTTACCAGGTAAGGCGGCTGCTAAGTTCAGTTTTCGTCTCGTCCCTAACCAGGACCCCAAAAAGATTACAGAAAGCCTCCAAAGCTTTCTGGCCCCACTCATTCCAGCAGGTATTCGCATGAAGCTCATCGACTACCACGGCGCCCGCGGTATCGCCATGCCTTTGGGAAGCCCTTACCTGGAAGCTGCTGCAGACGCAATTGAAATTGGTTTTAGCAAACGGCCCGTTTTTATTCGTGAAGGCGGTTCGATCCCCATTGTCAATACGTTTGCCGAAAAGCTTGGCGCTGAGGTGCTGCTGTTGGGCTGGGGCCAAAACGATGATAACCTACATGCTCCAAACGAAAAGTTTTCGCTTGAGGATTTTCACCGTGGCATTCGCGCCAGTACAGCGCTGTGGAATTGCCTGGCCAATATATAATTCTTCCATCGCCTCCAGAAACAACCGTAAATATGCTTGATAAGAAATACATCCTGGAAAATGTTGACCTGGTTCAAAAAAATTGCGACAACCGTGGCGTGAAGGCCAATGTGTCACTCTATGCTGACCTTGAAAAACAATGTCGCAGCCTTCAACAAGAGATTGAAGAACACGCCCGACAGGCCAATCAAGTTAGCAAGTCCATCGGCAAGGCAAAAGACGAAGCTGAGCGTGAACAACGCAAAGAAGAGGGACGTAAACTTCGTGAAGTAAAAGACGAAAAGCAGTTAATCCTGGATCGCGTTGCTGCTGAGGCTGGGGCCATCTACCGCTGCTTGCCGAACCTCACACATCCCGACGCACCGATTGGCGACGAAGCACACAGCAACGAATTACGACGCGGCGAGCACGATGTACGCCCTTTGGGATTCCCGGTACTCGATCATTTGGAACTAGCACAGCAACATGATCTGATTGATTTTGAAGGTGGAGCACGAATTGCTGGCAATGGATTCTACTTCCTAAAAAATGAGGCCGTGCTACTTGAGCTAGCCCTCCAACAGTACGCTTTGCAATTGCTCATTGAAGAAGGCTTTGTGCCAATGATCACCCCTGATCTCGCGCGGGGCGATATATTGCAAGGTGTTGGCTTCATACCACGCGGCCCCGAAACTCAGATTTATAGTATTGAAAACTTCGACCTCAATCTTGTCGCTACCGCTGAGATTACGCTGGGTGGCATGTATTCAGGACAGGTTCTGGAAGAAGAAAAGCTACCTCTCAAAGTTTGTGGCATTAGTCATTGCTTTCGCACAGAGGCTGGAGCAGCTGGCAGGGCTTCGCGCGGCTTGTACCGAGTCCACCAGTTTACCAAGGTTGAAATGTTTGCCTTCACGCTTCCCGATCAGAGCGAGGACATGCACAACTATTTCTGCGAACTGGAATGTCGCTTTTTTGATGGGCTGGGAATTCCCTACCGTGTCATTGACACGGCGACAGGAGATCTGGGAGGTCCCGCTTACCGCAAATTCGATTTGGAAGCCTGGATGCCGGGCCGGGGTGAGAATGGTGAATTTGGAGAAGTCACCAGTGCCAGCAATTGTACCGACTACCAATCACGACGCCTCAATATTCGCTACAAAGTCAAAGGGCAAAAGGGAACTCACTTTACCCACACGCTTAATGGCACCGCCGTGGCAATCAGCCGCGCTATCATTGCAATCCTGGAAAACTGCCAGCAACCGGATGGGACGATACTGATACCCGAAGTCTTGCAAAAATGGGTTGGCAAAGACCGGATCGGGGCCACCCTCTAAAAGGGCAACAAGTGAGATATCCCACCATAAAGGTGCGCTTCGCGTTCCGAATCGAAATCGGCATCAAAAATCTCTTCCAAAGGATTCTTTGCTTCTGGTAGGACTTCCAAGCCTATTTTGGCATCGACATCAAGACCTGCCAGCTTTTTCGCCACATTCACTGCGTCTTTGAGGGTGCCCATTTCGTCCACCAAACCATTTCGTTTGGCATCTCTTCCTGTGTAAACCTGACCACCTGCAAGGGCTTCAAGTTTATCAAGTGGAAGATTACGTCCCTCTGCTGCTTTCGTAGTAAACAAGCGATAGACATCCTGCATCATTAAACTTACAACAGCGCGCTCGCTCTCCGTAAATTTTGTGGTTACAGAGAACATGTCACTATTCTTACCGCGTGTGATAAGGTCAGTAGAAATTCCTATTTTTTCGTACAGACCTCCCATGCAAATCTTTCCGCCCACGAGACCTCCTTCATGCGCCTTGGATACCATGATCAATCCTAAATCGACGAGAGCACGTACTTCGTCCACCTTCACTTGTCGATCAGAGGCTATGGTGGAAATCATTTGATCAAAAAGATCATCAATCAATAAGATAAGGTTTTTACGTACTGGCTCACTCATACTCGTACGGGTCAGTGGCTCAGCGGACCTTTGAAGGCGCCGACATGCATCATGTCTGCTTCGATGCCAATTCTGCCCAACAAATCCTTGTAGTAGGCCATTTCGGCATGAATCCCTGGGATGAACAGCAGGCCCGCTTCAGGCATCACTATTTCATCGCAAGCACTCGCGAGAAGATACTGTGCACCCATGGCAGATTCCATATGGGCGTATACTTTTTTCTGACTATTCCGCACACGCTTGATGGCCATGCGCAGTTCGTTTAATTTTCCGCGAGGGAGATTGGTCGGACCTATCTCAAGAATCACCCCAGAGATTTTAATGTGGGCCAGCCGAACTTTGAGTGCTTCTTTTTCCTGCTTGGCCGTACCTTCCTTCGCTTCTTTGTTTTGGTTGGCCCGTTTATCCTCTGCCTAGTCAGAAGCCTCAGCAGTCCAAGTTTCTTGTGGTCCAATGCCAGCAAATCCTACTGCCAGCATCATGATTAGTCCGACAAGCCGGTTTGATTTGGTAGTACTCATAATTTACCGCTCCGTATGCACCGGTTGATAGCCCTGGTATTAATGAGCCAATGATAGCAAATCTGACATAACCGGTTTTAAAACTAGTTGCTCAGCATTTCATGTAAAGAACGAAAGTCGCGGCATTTCAGGCTGTTTTACCGCCATTCTTTACTTCCCCGACCTGCAAACGTGTCTGGAAAACAGATCTAGCCTGCATATTTCATTCGTTCCTACTCGCGACAAAATGCATGAAATATGCGGAGTAGAGCAACTTACCTTTATATGTAGCGACAGCCGCCAAGGCTTTCGGTAGCGCTACATCCAACGGTGTCCACCGAAATTCTAGGCGAATTTCGCTACGGTCGGAACGTATTTCCGAAAGTTGCTCTAGTACCTTTTCGCTGCTGTCAAAGAATTCTTCCCCCAAAAAAGCGAATTTTATTGGCTTCTATTTCCACAATCTCTCTGGTGGATGGTTCGATGGTTTGCTACTGTTCGGCCCCTTCTCAATCACTTATCAGCCACTTATCAGCTAGTCGGGCTCTTGCCTGCAAGTCAAGTTCCCCCTGGAGAATCTGTCCCTATGCAACAGTTCTGGTTAGCTTCTATTGCCTTGGGCTTTGTACTGACACCCGTTTGTAATGGCCTACAGCCGGCGATGGGAGCGGGTAAGATTTTTGCACAACTTGCTCCACGCAAGAAAATTGAAGCAAATCCGCAAGGCGATTATACCTTGTCCATAGAACAAGGCCCCTGGCTGGTCATGGCAACTTCTTATTCGGGAGAAGCGGGCGAAGCAGAGGCTCGTGAACTGGTTCTCGAATTGCGCAGCAAATACAACTTGCCTGCATACTACTACGGAATGACTTTTCAGATGGAGGAAAGTAACCCGGGCAGGGGCATAGACAACTATGGCCAGCGTATTCGCAGACGTTATCAACGGGGAGATGAGATATTGCAGCATGCTGTTTTGGTAGGAAATTTTCCTTCTCTGGGAGATCCAGCAGCTCAAGAAATGCTTCAGAAGATCAAATATCTCTCCCCCGCTTCTCTCACAACCGATGAAAACAAGCCAACCAGTCAGAGTCTGGCAGTCGTGCGAAAGTTTCATAATTTACTCCACAAAAAAGCAGGAACCTCATCCGAAAAAGGTCCCTTGGGACATGCCTTTATGACAAGGAACCCCTTACTCCCCAAAGAGTATTTTGTACCCCAAGGCGTTGATGAAGAGGTGGCCAAGTGGAATCGGGGTGTGGAGTATTCTCTCATGAATTGCCGCGGAAATTACTCCATGCGGGTTGCAACATTCAAAGGCCACTCTTCGCTGAAAGCAGCGAATCAGAAAAACCCTTCTATAAAATCCGAAAAAGCCTCTACGGCCCTGCATGTAGCGGCTCAGAATGCGCACTTTTTAACCACCGCATTACGGAAAAAGGGCTGGGAAGCCTATGAATTTCACGATCGTCATGAAAGTTATGTTGCCATAGGTTCCTTTCAGGATGGTACCCTCTTGCCGAATGGACAAATCGTCCTGAAACATCCTGACGTGCAAACGATTATCAATACCTTTGGAGCAAGAACACCCCAAAACATCTTCAATCGTCCTGCCGAGCAGGATATTCTGCTAGAACAGCAGCAAAAGGCTCGGTTCCAACAACTCCTGAGCAAAAGCAAAGGTCAGGTGGGTCAGGGTTTTTATCCCAAGCGGTTCGTTGGTCTGCCGTTTGATATCGACCCCATTCCGGTACGTGTACCCAGGCAATCCATCAGCTCCGTTTATGCTAGAAAATGAGTTGTGAGTTGTGAAATGCTCATCACAACCGTTAAGATATCAGGAGTTTCGCTGACGTAAGTCGTCACAACACTTTCTGAAATCTTACAATCAAAACTCACATGAAACTCGTTATCGGTACCACCAATCTTGCCAAGGGACACGAACTGGCAGAATTGCTCCAGCCATTTGGTTTTGCGATCCAGACATTGCAGGAATTTCCGGATGCTCTCGATGTCGTTGAGGATGGAAACTCCTTTGCCGAGAATGCGCATGCCAAGGCCTGCCAACAGGCCAAACATTTAGGCTGTTGGGTATTGGCTGATGATAGTGGATTAGAAGTCGAGGCTCTCCAGGGTGCTCCAGGAATTTATTCGGCCCGCTATGCGGGAGAATCTGCCAGCGACGCCGATAACAATGTCAAACTGCTGGCTGCTCTGAAAGATATTCCCTCGCAAAAACGTGGGGCTTGCTACCGGTGCCATGTAGTGGTTGCAGATCCCACTGGGACTCCACGCTTAGAAAGCTCGGGCATCTGTCGAGGTCGCATTCGTGATGAAGGGTCTGGCACCAATGGCTTTGGTTACGACCCACTCTTTGAAGTGCGTGAGTTCCATCAAACATTTGGCCAGTTAGGGCCTCGTATTAAACGCGTACTAAGTCATCGTGGACGTGCGATGCGAGCCATCGTCCCCAAGCTAGTCGAACTCGCCGCCACGGGAGACTGGCAAGAAGTTTGCGAATCCCAGACGATGTAGGCTGTGATTCACAGAAAATCACTATCTGATGAATCTCTACGCATAGAAAAAGCCGCTGCGAACGGATAACTATCGGAGCGACTCAATAATTAAAGTAATATTATGTATGAGTTAAAGCTAGCAACTCGTTCCTTTTTATCCAAGCAATTTGCAGGACAAAAATCTATTTTTTTCCAACCCGTAATTCGGTCGTTGACTCAAGTCCTTTTCACAGCTCTCTTTTTGTTTTTTTCGACAAGTCCGGGTCACTCCGAAGATGTTCAGCAATGGGCTCAGAAGCAAAGCACTCAACTCACCCAGCTTTACGAAAGTCTCCATCGGACTCCCGAATTATCGAACGAGGAAGAAAAAACGGCCGCCCGCATGGCACAGTTGATGGGCGAAATCGGCTTGAAAGTCACTCCCCAGGTAGGTGGCCATGGTGTGGTGGCAGTCCTAGAAAATGGGAAGGGCAAGACACTACTATTGCGGGCAGATATGGATGCCTTGCCTGTCGTCGAAGAAACAGGACTCGCCTACGCTTCTCAAGTTAAAATGCTTGACAAACGTGGTGCAACCGTCGGTGTGATGCATGCCTGCGGGCACGATATGCATATGACAAATTTGATCGGTACCGTGCAATATCTTGCCAGTCATCGCCAGCAATGGCAGGGCACATTAGTGGCAATTTTTCAGCCAGCCGAAGAATTGGGCGCTGGGGCCAAGGCGATGATTGCCGATGGGCTATTGGCCAGATTTCCCCGACCAAACTACGCCTTGGCACTCCATGTAGCAGCCGACACGGCTGCCGGAAGCCTGGGATATCGGGCCGGGTATGCGCAGGCAAATGTTGACAGTGTTGACATTGTGGTCAAGGGCCGTGGTGGACATGGCGCTTATCCCGAAGCAACCGTTGATCCTGTTGTGATTGCGTCCCACCTGGTCATCGATCTGCAGACAATTGTTAGCCGTGAAATCGCCCCTATTGAGCCCGCAGTCGTTACGGTCGGATCCATCCATGGCGGCACAAAACATAATATCATC
Source organism: uncultured Planctomycetaceae bacterium (assembly GCA_963935315.1). Taxonomy (GTDB): domain Bacteria; phylum Planctomycetota; class Planctomycetia; order Pirellulales; family Lacipirellulaceae; genus Bythopirellula. The sequence goes on from CAWWCC010000121.1 coordinate 6,517, forward strand.
GGCGATACCTGCCAGTTGCAGCTCACCGTCCGAAGTTATAGCCCAGCAGTTCGAAAAAAACTCATCGCTGCCATTCGACGGAAAGCCCTGGCTGCCGCAGCGAGCGCGGATGGACCAGAACCAGAAATCTCTGTCAGCGAGGGAACGCCATCGCTATTTAATGATCCAGACCTGGTCGATCGCCTGGTGCCCGTACTCAAGCAAACCTTGGGAGAAAAAAACGTCCATGAAGTTCAGCCCTCCATGGGGGGAGAGGATTTTGGGCGTATAGGACGTGAAGGCGTGCCCATCATCATGTTCAAACTCGGAGCGGTCAGTCAGGAACGACTCGATGACTATCGTCGAGCTGGCAGCCAACCTCCATCGTTGCACTCTCCCAAGTTTTATCCGGATCCTGCTGCAACGATCGTCTGTGGAGTCACGACGCTCTCTGCTGCAGCGATGGAGTTATTGCAACCTATGGAATAGTTCGTTCCAATTCGATTGCTTCCTGATCCATGCATGGTGCCAGGGTCCTTGGATGTCCAGTGCATCGTTGTCAGGAACCTACCTTTTGGGAATTGCCGAAAAAAATCCTCCATGTTCGAACACCAAAGGCACAAACCTCCCCGTGGATTAACCCAGCCTCGCGAGCTGGTTGTGGTCTGTGCTCCCCTGCGAAGCAATGTCAATCTCTCGCGGATAGCCCGAGCAGCCAGCTGTTGTGGAGTGCAGCGCATCCTCTGCACAGGTCAAGCTAAACTTGATCGTCGCATCGCCCGAGATGGAGCAGATACGATCCAGATCGAAGTGCATCGCACCCTGCCCCCCGTGCTCGAAACATTGCGTCAATCAGGGTATCGGCTGGTGGGTTTAGAGCAAACCACGGACTCGGTCGATATCCACAAACATTCATTTTTACGCAAAACGGCCTTAGTGATTGGCAACGAACGAACAGGCCTGACCCCCGACCTCCTCACCCACCTCGACGATGTGGTAGAAATACCCGTTTGGGGTATGCCTTTCAGCTACAATGTGGCGACCGCCACCGCAATGGCACTCTACGAATACTGTCGCCAATTTCCGGCGGGGTAAATCCGTGAAACGAACTCAATTCATGGCACAATATTCGTCGGCGAAGGTTGGGAACAGAGTCGTGTTGCATTGTAGCCATCATTCCTACCGTGGCAGATGTCACCAGACTTCTGGAACCTGCCAGTTGGCTTGGCCTTACCCCACAAATCCCCCTCCCCCGTTTTCGGGGGAGGGGTTAGGGGAGAGGGTTTTAGTCCGTAGCGTTAGCGCAGGCGCACCTGCGGACTTGCAAGAATATTAGGCAAGTGATGGAATCAACAATCATCCACAAACCCTTAACCGCGTAAGAACCATGCCGTTCCACAAACTGTTTTCCTGGAAAGACGTTTCTGAGTATCGGGTGAGCGCCTGGGTACTCGTGGCAGCGAATTGCATTCCCCTGTTGGGTGTTCTTTTTTGGGGCTGGAGCACCTTCGTAATCGTAATTGTCTACTGGGCCGAAAACGTTGTACTGGGTGCGATTAATTTGCTGAAGATGCTGCTCTGCAAGCCATCCCAAGAGAATTCGATACTGTCCAAAATATCAATGGCCGATCCAATACAGCAGCAGACATTGAAAAAACTCTCCCAGATTGGCAACTCACTACTTCTAGTTCATGCACCAAAATTATTCTTCCTGCCCTTCTTTACCGTCCACTATGGCATCTTTTGTCTGGTCCATGGTGTGTTTGTCTTCGCCTTGCTTGGTGATGCCCATAATATGGGCAGCGGATCGCCCTTTGACATCGGCGAGAACTTTTCTACGCACCTCTGGCAAGATGGCCTTATCTGGGCTCTGCTGGGATTAACGGCCAGTCACATTGTTTCTTTTGTCGCGAACTATTTAATACGTGGTGAATACCGGCAGTCGACTCTTCAAAAGCTGATGCTACAGCCCTACGGTCGTATTGTCACACTCCACCTGGCCATTCTGCTGGGCGCGTTTGCTACCTTTGCGTTTGGCAGTCCAGTCTGGATCCTGGTGATATTGATCGTGGGCAAAACTGTGCTCGACCTCAAGCTCCATCTCTACGAACGCTACAAAAACTTATTGCAGCAACGCCCCGAGGAGAATAACCACAAGCAACGTGGCAATGAAGGTTTTCACGCCGGTGCCAAGTAACCGACCCCAGAAAGCTGCTCGGCCCACCCGAAAAGACTGCTGCATTTTTTCACCCAGGGTATACTCTGCAAACACAGCGCCTGCCAAAGCGCCTAAAGCCCCCCCCAATACCACACCGAGAGCAGATCCCACGATGGGGATTGGCA
>CAWWCC010000122.1:0-8814 GCA_963935315.1 uncultured Planctomycetaceae bacterium
TAGGAGTCCGTCTCGTGGGCTCGGAGATGTGTATAAGAGACAGGCGCAGAAGAGGCGAAAGCGGTTAAGACTTTTTCTTATGAAGTATCAGCCGGAAATAGACTAAAACTGGAAGGAACGGCTCACGCCGTAGCGACACTCTCGGGTGATAGTTCTAAAAACAAAATAGAACAGCCTGCCAAACGTCCTGGGGCGCAGACGCCTAATCAAATGGTATTGCCGGAGCGGCCTGGTGATCTAGCGCAACCTTCTCGGAAGTCCAAGACCAAGAATCTTCTTGCGCATGGCGAAAGTAGGGCCACTAGCGAATCGAATCAGGGAACCAGGAAAGCACCTTTGCCTGAACCTGCTGGGGACAAAATAACTGCCACCCAGATGGTATCAAAATCATGGGTACGAGCGATTCAAGCAGAAACGAAGCAACCCTTAAAGCGTACCCGACGTGGATTACCATCGTCTACGATAAGCCTAATCCTACATGGCTTGATCATTATGATACTAAGTGTCTACACGCTTGGGTTACCACCTCAGGAAGAGGAATTGGCCCTCTTTACCAGTACTGCTGCTTACGAAGAGTTGGAAGACTTCCAGGATATGGAAATCGATCCTAGCGAAGAGCTGGAGTCGCTCGATAACGATTTGACCTCGCAACTTGTCGATCCAGGTGAGGCTTCCTTTGGCGATCTTTCGGCCGAATCCATGTTGGCTGATGTCTCAGGGGATGAGGCCCTAGGTTCCGATAGCATTGGAGAGTTCGGCAACTTATTTGGAGACGCAGGTAGTGGCGACAGCGATGCCGATGATGGTGATGGCGCTAGAGCAACAGCAAGTTTTTTTGGAACAAAGATTGAAGGTAAGCGAATTCTGTATTTACTGGATAATTCGGGTGGTATGAAGGATGGGAAGCTGGAAACGCTCATCAAAGAATTGCTTTTAAGTGTTGCTTCATTACAGCCCCGCCAAGAATTTTATGTGATCTTTTATAGTGACACCATTTATCCCTTGTTTTTTCCTCAACCGGCAACAGATTTTGTTCGTGCAAACAAGGAGAACCACGAGAGCTTGAGGAACTGGCTTGACAAAGTGGAGTTGCGAACAGGTAATAAAATTGATGAGGCCCTTAACGCTGCTGTGGCAATCCAACCGGATACAGTGTTTTTGCTAACCGATGGAGAACTTTTTACGACAGAAGCAAAAAAGCAATTACTCCTTGATGGTGGCAGCAGAAATTTTTCGATCAGCACTTTTGGGATGGGAATCAAAGAAAAATCCAACGCTGCTACACAACTACGTTTGGTTGCTGAAGCCAACCGAGGCACCTATCGCGTCGCCGAGGTTTCGCCGGAACTCATCGAACAGGATAAAGACTAAACTTGAATCTTGAAGCCTGACGGTATTTCCCCTTGTATCTTGCTGCGCCCCCGGAACTGCGCAAAAAAAGCGGGTCTCGAACGAGCCAAAGACTTTTTGACTAAACGAATCGGTCAGGGGCAACAAAACCAGTTCGCCAAAGTTCGTTCGAGACCCACGGGCCAGTAATTTGAGAGTCAGATTGGTTGGAGGTGCCAACAGGTCCAACTCGACCCTATAGAAGGCATTTTCCATGCCAGAAGTGGTTTTTCGGTCACTAGTTAGCACAGAGCATGAAGACACAACTCGTTATTGGGTATGTACTTAGTGTGAGACAAATGGTTCTATGGGAGTCATTTTATGGGATCATTTTTTCTTTTTTGAACCAGGATCGTGGCATTTTGATTGCAGCAGTTTAGCCCCCTTTGTGGCGAACCGAGTCAATTTGTAGGACGTAGCCGTTTTTCAATTTTGAATGGACGCCAGACGTCTCAGATCGAGAATTCAGGCCTGAGGGGATTTACGTAAAGTGTTTTCAGGAAAGTATTTGTGGCCAATGTGGCAGTCCAGGCGACCTCCCGCAAAAGCCGTTTTGGAGTAATATCTAGAGGAAGAAAACGATTCGTTCTGTTCTCATTGCGAGAAGGGATCAAACCAATTTCTGTCATCGATTTGCTGCGTCTTCGCATTTTGTTCTGGAGTGTTGCTAAAGCCATTCTGGTCTCTGCCTGAGTCTGCATGGGCCCCCGGGTGCCGCTAGGCGAACTCTCTGAGGGAATCTGTGTGAGGCTGACAGGTTCTTGGAAACCAGGACATCGCATAGTTCGTAAGACGTAATGACGTTATATTGCGACCTCCTGCTTTCATCCCACTCCCGATTCTCAAGGAATTACAGACGTGTCTCCTCAATACCCAGCCCAGATTGGACCCTACCTGTGTAGCAAGGATCAGCCGCTCCTGTGGATTGCTGGACCGTGTGTTTTGGAGGGCGAAACACTAGCTCTTGAAATAGCAGAGGAACTCGCCCGTATTGCCCAATTGCTATCTTTGCAGTTGGTATTCAAAGCCTCATTCGACAAAGCTAATCGAACAAGTAGTCGAGCTTACCGCGGTCCTGGATTGCAAGCCGGTTTAGAAATATTGGCCAAGGTTGCGCAAACGACAGGCTTGCCAGTCACAACAGATATCCATGAACCCCAGCAGGCTGCTGCCGCGAGTGAAGTTTGCGAATTATTGCAGGTGCCTGCTTTTCTGGCGCGTCAGACCGATTTGCTGACCGCAGCCGCACGTACGGGAAAAGCGGTCAATGTGAAAAAAGCTCAGTTCATGTCGCCACAGGACATGGAATACGTTGTCGAGAAACTTGCAGCTGCTGGTTGCGAGAATATCTTAGCTTGTGAGCGAGGAACTTTTTTTGGCTATGGCCGACTCGTCAATGATATGCGAGCTATTCCGCAGATGCAGGCCTTAGGTGTTCCTGTGGTGTTTGATGCGACTCATAGTGTGCAAGAACCTGGTGGCCTGGGAGGCGCGACAGGAGGCAATCGAACCATGGTTGAACCGCTTGCATGCGCTGCGATAGCATTAGGTGCTGAGGGGTTGTTTTGCGAAACACACCCCGAGCCCGACCGGTCACCGAGCGACGGAGCCAATATGATTCCCTTGGGTGAAATGGAAGCAGTCATGCGTCGACTACTGGCCATACGTCATGCGACTCAACAATCCCTAGAGACTCCATGTGACTAAACGATTCATTGTGATTCTTGGACTGGCCTTCGTAGGCGCGATCATCCTGTTCATGGACAGTTGTCGCCGCGCTGGTTCTTCGCGCGCGCGATCGGCCGCTAGTCATCGCAGTGTAGACAGTGGGCGCAAGGATTCTCATGCGCTTGTGAAGGCTGTCACAACAGAGTTGAACAATTTACCTACAGCGGTTGTTTTGGAATTGAAGCCCCCTTTCCCAATACTCGATGATTCGAAGAGTGCTGATGGCCAACCCGTGTTGGCGATATGCAGTGTTACGCCGGGAGTGACTGGTAGTCCGTACAATTATTTATCGGTGCCAAAAGGCAATGCGCAATTTGATACCTTGGGCGTCAGAGCAGGTGATCAGGTGCGATATTTTGTGAATTATACCCAGGAAGATCCTGAATATGGCGTTCAGCAACTGACCCATATAGAGCTTCCAGTACGTCGTCTGGACACAGAAAACCGACAGAACGGCTTGATACTTGATGCGGGCTTGAGTGGCCCCATGCCAATACCATCAAGAATTGAAATATGGCGTTTTTCGGATAAGAGAATGATTGAATTGAGTAAACGCATAAAGCATTATCTAAGCAGCCCCAAACAATTTATTGGCTGGGAGCCTAGTCCTGACGAAAGTGCGCTCGTCTTGTTGCGAGACAGACTGAATCAATGGTTGCGCAATGCTTCGTCGGACACAGTTTCTTGGCAACCCGAACCCTTAGTCAGTCAACTTTTGCCAAACTTGCAGGAAGCGAAGCGTTTACGCGAATCTTTGACTCCCAAGGGACAAGAGACGGGACTTTTTGAGCCCACAGATCCTCGTCAGTTGCAGCAGGCGATTTGGTCCCGAGATATCGCAAGGTGGGCAAAAGGCGATGGACATACCGATTTGCAAGTGGCTGCTGCTCTTTTTGATTGGACGGTACGCAATATTCAACTAGACCCTCCTGAGGGATCAGGTATTGTGCACCAACCTTGGCAGGCCCTCATGTATGGTCATGGAACTGCTGCCCAGCGGGCTTGGGTGTTTGCTGAACTGTGCCGTCAGCGTCAACTGGACGTTGTGATGCTGGTTGTAAAAACTGAAGAGTCGTCGGCTGGTCGATGGTGGCTGCCAGCACTTTGGAGTGAAGGCCACCTCTATTTGTTCGATTCTCAGCTTGGCATGCCTATTCCGGGGGAGCAACCGGATAGTGTTGCCACACTTTCCGATCTGGTTTCAACTCCAGAACTCCTCAAGCAACTTGATTTAGACGAAGACCATACCTATCCGATTCTTGCTGATAATCTTCAGCAGATTGAAGCCCAGTTGATTTCTTCTCCCTTACAAATCTCTCGACGAGCAGCACTTTTGCAGCAAAAGTTGGATGGCGATGGTTTTGCAGTTTTGTCAGCTGACAATCGTCGTGTCGCCGCAGAGCTGAAGGAGTACCCCAACCTGAAATCCATTCGTTTATGGCCACAGCCCTATCAAGCAATTTTAGACGAGCGCGCGATGACCCAGAAGCAGCGACAGCAGGCTGCCATGCGCTTTGTGACTTTTGCGCAACGTCCGCGCTTATGGAAAGCACGTGTTTTGCATTTTCAAGGCACCAAAGAAATACCAATCAGCCAGCAGAACAACCCGCTTGCTCAACCGGATTTAGGGCATAAAAATGCTACCACGCTGTACCTCGATCCTCGCATCCGCCCTCCCAAAGCAATACTCGAAAAAATTGAACCTAGCAAACGCGTGCTGTACAATCGGGTCAAAGTCGATGCTAGTTATTGGCTGGGGCTTTTACGTTATGATCTTGGGGATTACGAAATTGCTGCTCATTGGCTGCAGGAAAGAACGCTTCAAAGCGAACCGTTTGGCCCCTGGACAACGGGTGCCAGATACAACCTGGCACGTACTTACGAATCCATGGGTCAGTTGGAAGCTGCAGTGAAGTTACTGGCCCATGACGACTCACCACAGAGTTACGGTAACAAACTTCGAGCGGAGAGATTGCAACAGGAGCTAAACACAAAAAGTGAATAGGGAAATGGTTGCCAGAATAGGGTGAAAATCAGTCTCCGTTCTCGTTAAGTCCTCTCTTGCGCATTATTTCCTCTCCTACGAATTATTTCCTCTCCAACCCATTAATATAGATGCTCCAATTCTGGATCCGACATTGGTTTTTGCTTTCTCTTACGGCAATTCTGGTAATTGGTATAGGTTGGTCGAGTTCATTGGCTTCTCTGGCTGCCGAGATTCCACGAGAGTGGGTTATCGCCAGCGTACTCCTGGCCATGGCGTTGCCACTGAGATTAGATTTGCAATCCAACACGTTGCGCTATCCGCTACCCGTTTTATTGGCGGTTACGGTCAACTGGCTATTCATTCCCGGGTTGGCCTTATTGGCCAGCAAGTTGCTAATACCGGACTTGGCACTAGGTTTGATTATTGCTGCAGCCGTGCCCTGCACGCTAGCTTCAGCGGCCGTATGGACCCGTCTGGCTGGTGGTAATGATGCGGTTAGTTTGCTCGTCACAATAGTTACCAACTTGGGTTGTTTTTTGGTAACACCTGCATTGATTCAAGTATGTGCTGGATACAGTGATGTCAAAATTTCTTTTGGCGAAATGGCTCATAAACTGTTGGTGTTGATTGTGCTACCACTTGTACTAGCGCAGCTCTTACGGCGCATCGCATCTGTTGGTCAATGCGCCGACAAAAATAAACCTCTACTAACGATTTATGCCCAGTGTGGGATACTCGTCATCGTTTTTATTGGTGCAATTTACAGCGGCGAAAAGCTGGTGGACCAATCCTCTCTGGGTTGGCAATTCACGATCATGATTGCGCTGGTAGCCGTGATTCATGTGTTCGCTTGGCTGTGTGGTTTTTGGTTGGCCGGTTGGTTTGGGATTGGTCGTGAGGAGCAAATTGCAGTCGCCTTTGCTGGTAGCCAGAAAACACTTATGGTTGGATTGGCAATTGCTTTGCACTTTGGTGGTCTGGTTATTCTGCCAATGCTGACTTATCACGTCGCACAATTACTCATTGACACATTGCTTGCCGGTCGTCTGCAGTCGCAATTTCATGATTGAGTCACTACTAGGGTAAATTACTTGTTGCCGTACCGAAAGCCAGCAGATCTATCGGTGTCTTTGAGCTTCCAGAAGTGCTGAGGCCCGCACGTATTGAATATTGGCTAGGTGAGTCAAATTGAGCGGCGCTGTGAGATGATAAGAAAGCTACAGGAAATAGCTGCTAGAGTGATGCCTGATGGTTCTGGTACGAGGGTTGATGACGATGCTTGGACTGCGGAAGACGTATGCTGTTGCTGCCAGACCAGGAAATCAGAACCCCCCGTAATACCATCGCCGTTGGCATCGCCATTTCCATCATTGTTGTAAGAAGCCTGCCAGCTGTTCAAGTCATCGGCACCTACGGTTCCATTTGCGTTAAAGTCAGCTTCTAATAAAGTGAAAAAGACATTGTCTTGAACGCTGGTGAGTCCTGTATTCCAACGTATGATTTCAGCCAGAGTGATCGTGTTTAGATCGATGACTGCTTGAATGTCTGCATCCAGCAAGTTGGGGTCCCCCGTATAAAAAAAACGATCGCCATCACGAAGCCTGGTGAACTGATCCGTGAGTGAGGCCATGACCATAGCACCGATGCTAGATCCGGCCACATGATCCTCTGCTATACCACCGACCCAGGCATCAATAGAGTTGATATTTCCGTACAAAGCTGAGATCGCTGCTTGTAAATTTGGGTTGGAAGTCAGTTGTGAAATGGATGTCAGCTTAGTGAGGTCATAGGTGGGCCGGAAAGAGTTGAAATCTAGCATGCCGTGGTCCCGACCCCGTTGGATGTCGAGGGCTGCCAGATCCAATCCACCGGCTCCTGGAGGTCCAAATAGAAAATTGCGAATGTCGTCAATCATCAGAACGTCATTTTCTTGAGAAACTTGTGAAGCTAGGCCTAAGAGTACCTGGTCAACCAACGTGGGGTCATTTTGCAAGATGTCAGGTGCGAAAAAGGCGTCACGGAGCGACAAGCTTCCGTTGGAAGTGCCATCGTCATTCTGGAGCTTAATTTCAGACGATTGCATGCTGTGGCCATATCGAAAAAAGGCCGCAGCGAAGGAATTGGTGATTGAAGGATTGACCATAGAGCTATAGTTGTAAGCATCGGGATCTACGATTGTGCTACCCATTAAGGCAGGTAAAAACTCTTCGTAGGTGATAATTTGCATCTCGGCGCCAACGATTTTTCGCGCTTTTTGATAGAGTTCTTCATCGGTTAAACTGCCGTTCTGTACTTTGAGAAGATCGGCTAACCGATTGTGTTCGCGAACGAACAATGCGTGTGTGGCAGTCAGGCCTACCTGTTCGTTTGCTCGTACATCCCCAGCCAAGAAAAGTGAGGAGCCTGATTCAAGTGGGTCATCGTTTGGCAAGCCAGCCGTATTAAGTCCAGGAAGTAGACCTCCGGCTGAGGTCGCCAATTTGCCGTCGATACCAGTTCGTAAAGCTGTGGCTCGGGTGGCGTCTGATCCATAGACGTTGGAAGCATCGATGAAGGAGGTGACGGAGTTTATTTGCTCCCGCCAATCTGGCCGTGTCCCTTCAGGGGCAGGTATTAAGTCAGAATCGCCCGTGTCCGGATCATAATTTGAGCGATGGAAGGCTATAGGGTTGGGACCGAGTATATCCCCGGGGTCATTTATCGGGATGCTAAAGTCGCCAGTCGCTCCCGTTGACAATACGTCAAAGGTTGCGCCATTCGTTGTGAGATCCATATCGTGGGTGAGAAATTGCCCCCACTGGACGATCCAGTCACTTAAGTTTCGAGCGTTGTAGACAGGGCCCGATTGGGCGCAAATGGCATTACTTACGTCACGTGGATTTGGCAGGGTAAGTGGTCCATGGATTGTGTCTCCAAATCCATCTGGGTAATCAGCATCGTAACCGATGCGTGGAATATTGGTATCTGTGGCTCCCCAAGTAGTACGGGGTGGTGATAAATTGTTGCCAGTTCCATCAATAGATCGATCTTCAGCCAGAGCGCGTGATACACCCACATACCCAGCCATAGCGATGCAAATAGAGACAAGATGTCGAATCATGTATTCAATCTCCATTCCGATGCATGGGCTCACGTTTGCGGTATGAATTCTTGACGCAATTCCCGAGCTTATAAAATAGGCACAAGCATTCGAAAAGACTTCAAAGACCCAATAGTAGTCTTTGAAATAAACCCCACATTCTAATGGGAGTTTCGCTGGAAAAACTTTTTTTGACGACTTTACGTAATAGCCATTGTCATAACGATGTCATCCCGAGGCCGTTTGCTCTGGGAGCGACACGTTGTGTTGCCGATAAGCGTAAGAAGTACACCTGAGGGATCTGGATAGTGATCCCTGACCCGCCCCCACGGGTGAAACCATTTTTTAAGTTGCGGTTTTACTCTCTTTTGGGCTGGTTCGATTCTGGTGCTGGGGGCCGATACCCTAAACAGCTGTGTGGACGAACTGAGTTGTAATGCCTTCTCCATCGCTCGCTGACGCGATTTGGCCCTAGTACGCACATGCTGGACTGCTGCGCGCCTGCGGGTCGGGCTCAGAAGTTTCCCGAGGCGGCTTCTTTCAGAGTGGCATTGTCCAAAGCCTGATCTGCTACAAGTTTCTTCAGTCGAGCATTTGCTTTTTCGAGCTCTTTCATAGGTTTGGCCTGGTC
>CAWWCC010000123.1:0-8774 GCA_963935315.1 uncultured Planctomycetaceae bacterium
AAAACAATCGCTCGGTCGTTGAAATAAGTATTCCTGATCCAGAATCAGAGGATTCTAAACTTTCAAGTACTCTCCCTTGGGAGGTGCAATTGATCGCAGAACAGACAATTGTTGAGGAGCAACGACAATTCGCTTGTTTCGTCAGTGGTTTTGAGGTACTTGATGCTTATCGTCAATCGGGCACACTGGACCTGCAAATCGAGGATCCGCTTCAAGCTTATTTTGATTTGACTGGAAGTTTGGATCAGATTCCTTTGGTAGAGCAGAATGAGCAGGATTCCAAGATTAAAACGATAGCCCGTTTTTCTTATTCTCAATTCCCGTGGGAACTAGCAGTTCACATACTCCCCCGGCAACAACGGGTCACCGTACATCCTCAGTATGAGATGGCGATTGAATACGATTTGTCTGTTGAGTCGGGAGAAGCCAGGCTTCAAGTTGAATTCGACTATCAATTAACCGGTACAAGTACATTTTTCTTACGAATCGATATGCATGGTTGGAGGCTCACCGACGATCCTCTTGAATCGGGAGGGACGATCAACCAGGAACTCAAAACAATTTCTGATAAAGGTCTACTTAATTTACCGTTGCTCAATTCAGACACTTCCCGCGTACGTCTAAATTTTGTTGCTCATAAAGAGATTCAGTTGGGATCGAATACATTTGAGCTACCCGAACCCCTTGGAGTATTTGTTGCTGATGGCTTGCTCGAGGTTGAGTGCGAACCTGCTTTGCAAGTGACTCCCAGGTTGACTTCCAGCGATGGCTTGAGTCGTATGGCCTTTGATGAGCAATCCACCTTCCAAGAGTCACAGGATTCACACTCTTTAGATGCCTCGGAGAAACGAGGGGATTTGGTAAATAACCTTGCATTCCGAACTTACCAATCCGCCCCAAAATTATCCACAGTTATTACACAGAGAGAACGAGAAGTTTTTGCAGATGTTAATACGGAAATAAAGATTGCATCAGATCTCATTCATGTTTCTCAAGAAATAGATTATCAAGTAAAATACCGCTCTGTTTCGCGGTTGCTGATTCACGTGCCGAATGAAATTTGGCTTAATGATTCGCTCGTCATTCAGCTCGATGGAGAGGATGTTGAGTATGGTTTGGAAATAGACAGCCAAGAAGATTTGACAAGCGATTTCCTGGCGCCAGATTTAGAAGCTAAAAGATTGATAGTTGCTTTGCCTAGTCCTCAGAAGGGGAATTTCAAAATTGGGTTAGCGTATGATATTCCTTCACCGCTGTTGACGAATAATACGTTACTTCCAGTGAATTTTCCGTTAGCCGCACCTGATTTGTCAGTCCAAGGTCACCTCGTAAAACTATTTTATGACAAACCATTACACGTTAGTCTTAATCAGCTTGCTGCCGGGGAGGATTGGCTTTACTCGAGTACTGATGATGAGTGGGTACAGCTTCACTCTGAACAAAGCCCTACTGTACTGCCGATTCATTTGCAACTAGATCCCGAAGAAGCACCTGAACTTGCTACTTTAGAACGTGCTTGGCTACAGAATTGGATCGTGACGGATCTCCAGCAGGTACGAGCTGTTTTTCGTTTCCGATCACCTCATCCTTACGCATTCGTTCAATTGCCTGGACCCATTGATGTCAATGCGTTGGAGGTTTTGTTGGAAGGGACCCCAGCAGCGTTTGAAGTCCTGCCAGGAAATCGCTTGTCGATAGGTGTGCTCGAAGACAGCGCCCACCGTAGTCAGACACTCGAAATTCGCTATCAAAGTTCGGTAAGACTTTCGGACTGGGAAAGCTTGTTGATGCGGTTGCCGATATTAGAAAGCCGTTCATCGAAGACCCCAGTTTATTGGCAACTCATTTTACCATCGCATTGGCATATTGCGAGGGAACCAGAGAAATTCACCGGTGACTATTGGCTGGGATGGAAGGATTATCACTGGGGAAGGCATCCTAATATGTATCAGGCTGATCTGGAACGACTCACGGGAGCTGCATCGATGCCTCCCCCGCCAGAATCCATGAATCAATACTTGTTTCAGTCGTTTCAACAAACGGCTGAAATTGAGATTTTGATTCTTCAGCGTTCATGGGTTGTCCTGGGTAGCACGCTGTTGGCTTTTGGTGTAGGGCTCCTATGTCTTTATACCAAGCTATTACTAAGGAAAGAATTTTGGCTAATACTAGCTTTGGTGCTCTTTGTGCAGGTGTTTATCTACCCAGAAATTTCGCTACTTGTCATACAGGTCATCTTCTGGGGAGGCATGATGACACTCCTTACGGGAGTACTTCGGAAGCTGACCACAGCACCTGGTCGAGATTCCGCATCAGCTTTGGATTCGGTGACGGTGTCGACAGCTGCAACCGAATCGTGGAGTCAAGCGGAAGTCACAGCCCCCCTTGAAAAGCAGGGTGGCTCAACTGCCAAACGTGAGAGTTCGATGCAGGTAGGTGAACAGGGATGAATAACGAGCTATTCCTTGGGCGAATGTTTCGAGTTCAGTTATTTTGTCTGGTGGCTTTTGCTTGCTGTAACCCGTGCCTCAGCCAAATAGCTGAGTACCGTCGTGTGTTCGTTCCTGCAGACACACCTGATCTTTGGCCTATCGGTAAATCTCGGTACTTTCCGATCCCAAGGCAAAAGTTTGAAGATCTTATAGGCAAAGTACGCCTGCAAAATACGTCTTTAGAACAGAAAGTACGAATTCGTAATGCGACTTACCTGGCCAGTCTGGAAACGAAAGGGCAGCTTAAAGGTTCGGCTACCTACCATGTTGAGTTGCCGGGCATTGCAGAACAAGTACTTTCACTTGAACCATTCAATCTTACGATAACTTCAGCACATTGGAAGCATGACATTCCTCATGGCAAGATATACGACCAGGATGCAAAAATAGGTTTATGGAATTGGAGTCCAGAGCGAAATGAAACAGGGGTTCTCGTCCAACAGTCTGGGCAATTGTTGGTCGAAGGGTCTTGGTATGCGCAAGACAAGGACCTCGGGAAAACCAAATTTTTGCTGAAGACTCCATCCGTTGTACCACAAATATTCAATCTGAAACTTCCCCCGGAGAAAACGGCAATTTTCAGTCCAGGTGAATTGCTTGACGCTAAACTGACGCCTGAAGGAGATAAGCTCTGGTCGTTTAATCTCTCTCCAGCGACAGCACATCAATTAACGATTGCAAGTCCTACATCTACGGTTCTGAGCAAGAAGCTTCCTCGTACGAGTCAATCAACATCTTATCATCTCGAGACAAGCGGTGTGACGATCGTTACGCAATTTGTGCTAGAAGCGAGTTCAACTGAAAGTGAGTTGCGTTTTTCACTGCCAGAAGAAACTCAGATTGTTAGCGCGTCTGTAGATCAAGTAGCGTCAGACTGGGAGACGCTTTCGGGAGAATTGAATAAATCGGTACTCTTGCTCCGCCGACCTCCATCGTCACAGCCACAACAAATTGAGGTGAAGTGTTTTGCACGGCTTAAAACAGATGGCTCTTGGACTTTACCAAGACTTCGTCCCCTGAACGTATCCTGGACAGAAGGTACTACGAGCTTATTGGTGGCACCTGAGCTAGAGGTTCGATCTTTGGTGCCAACAGATGCAGCGTTGCAACACATAGTTGGACTCACGGTTGAGTCTGGAGAAGTCTACCGATTGCAGGAGTGGTCCAATCACTCATTCTTGGTGTTAGATGTAGTGCATCGCCAATCCCAACTCCAAGTCCGGATGGCAACGGCAGCAACCTGGGAACCTCAGTACCTATCAGCGAGAACAGGGCTTTCGCTGTCAGGGAGTGGTTCAGGGATTTTTCAGGTCGAAGCGGAGATTGCAGCAGGTTGGTCCCTTGATTCGATTGAGACTATTCCTCAGGGCACTCTTCAAGAATGGCATACTTATCAGAAGGGTGACAGGGAAATATTACGTATTCAACTTTCACGTCCCTTAGAAGCGAAGGATCCCTTAAAGTTATTTGTGAAAGCGAATGCTTCGAAAGCAGAGATTTCCAACTCAGTAAAAGTAGGTCAGCTTAAAATATTACGTATCCTTCAAGCAGATGTTAAACGCGAACTTCTTCTCCTTGCGAACCGTCAAGGAGAACAGAAAGAATTGCACGATCGACTGATTGCAGTAGGGATAAATAAAGATGATTTGCCTGAGGAAGAGGCAGCCCTTTTGCAGGATGTAACCAAAGGCGTTTTAGTGGATATCACTGGAATGGACGATGCGGATACGATTCAGTTGCGATCACATTTAAGTATTTATGATGCAGATATTAATATTTCAGTCAGTGTTATGCCTGACGTCACCATGCATCAATATCAAATCGATTGCAGGCCTCAAACGGGAAGCGTATCCGAAATTGTTGTCCAGTCGGATAAAAAATTTCCGGAAACTTTAGATTGGGAAATACCTGGAGTGCCGGGAGTCGTAGCGGTAGAAGAGATTACGCACCAAGGACAATTTAACTCGAATGCCCGTCAGCATACTGCCTACACACTCCGACTTCCAATAGCCTTAGAAAAGCCATTTCGACTTCAAGCGAAGTACTCGATTCCCAGTCAAGAGTCATTGCCATGCAATTTATTACAGTTGCCCGAAGCTGCATTGTGGCAAGGACAGATAGAATTGCGTGGGGTGTCGGATCAGGTAGGTGTACTTGATTCAGGTTGGCAACCCGCCATTGGATCTTTTGTGAATAAGGAGGAAGCAGGTTTGCCACCCATATTGGGTTGCTATCATATGAACTCTGAGGAACCGCAACGCCAGGCCCCCGGGCATCAACTCACTTTGGTGCAGTTGTCACCAAGAGACTCTTTGAAAACGTTTTCCTCCGCATTGGTAGCATGGCGGGCCGACTACAACTCGCTCCAGTCTCCGGATGGCACTGTTATTCTGGTCGCCTCTTTTCTATTAGAAAATGCCGGAGCAGAAACAGCACACTTTCTCATTCCTGAAGGTGCCAAGCTGGACGAAGTTTGGGTACATGGCAAGCAGTACACTCCCGATGAAGTATTGATAGACAAACGCCGTTGTCAATTTCGAATAAACGATCCTGCAGCTTGGCAAACATTGGTTATTAAATACATCACACAAGGTCCCGCATTGGGACAGTCGGCTACAATCCAGCTCTCTCTACCCGAATGTTCTTTCCCCGTCTATCTCAGTCGATGGACATTGTGGACCCCACAGCAATATGTCATCGACGAAGATTTAGCATATCCGAGTCAGGATCATCATTGGTGGAGCAGGCTCTTTGGTCCTTTGTCACGACATTCTGCGGATAGAATCTTTAGCCCAGTTCGTGCTAATGACTGGAAGACACTTTGGTCCACACCTTTGGATATTAAAGGAACAAAACGCGTGGCAGAGCAATTGGCTCATGAAGTTGCTGCGCACTTGTCCGCCCAGGATACAACCACCTGGGGAGAATTGTTGCTTTATCTGTCTGGCCAATTGCAAATTGAAACAATCTTGAAAGTGGATGAGATAGCCGCGACAAAGCTTAGTGTTCTTCCAAATAGCATCCCGGGAATTATGTCAGAACAAAAGGGAAAGCAGTCTGCAAACATCATGACAGATACACAAGTCTCCTTGTTGTCACGAAGTGGATTGGCATTTATTGCATGCCGTGATGCTGTTGTCTTGACCAGTCAAGAACGTGTGGCACACTGGCGCCAGGAATTGCATGCAACTTCAACGCCAGGTGTTTATCTAGCCAAAACAGATGGATTAAATAGAATTTTTTTTAGGAATCTCGAACGCAGCGGCACGTCGATCTTACCAATAGGATTATGGGCGAATTCTTCCTTACCAGAGAATCCACCAGGGGACCTGATGGCACAAGAATCTCTGGTAGATATGAGTCGGAATGCTTGGACAGTTGAATTTGTAAATAAACCACCTTCCTTAACGATTTATCGTGCCTTTGTGCAGCGATCTCTTTGGTATTCCGTTTGGTTATTGGCAGTAGTTTTTGGAAGTTTCCTGTTTATGTATTATCGAGCAGGGTTGATGTCCTTGATTTTTCTAAGTGCAGCCATATGTCTCGTAATTGCACCGCGTTGGCTTGATATTTCACAGGCTGTTTTTTTGGGCATGTTGTCAGCGGTTGTATTTCAAATCATCTGGAAAAAAGTTTTACAAAAGTATTCAGGCGGTAGCTTGATGCGATCTCCTGGGCCCTCGATAGGCATGCTTCTCTTGACCTCAATTTTACTTTCCCTTCCAGCACGGCAAGTCTATGCGCAAGCAGTGGACATGCGCGACTTGCAGGGTGGTAAAGAAGCACAAATCGATATGAGGGCAGAGGATAAAGAATTACCACTTGTCATGATACCTATAGATGCGAAAGGAATGGTGCAGGGTAAAGATTTATTTATTGACGAATCGTTTTTTAAAAATCTAAATGGTTTAGCCAGCCAAAACACGCACTTTGGTGCTACCGCGGTTATTCTGACTGCCGAATATCGAGGTGCCATTCCACGGCATACGCATGTCAATTTAGACCAATCCAAGGATTTGGCTTCTTGGACACTTTCTTTGACAGTTGAAAGTTTTAAAGATGCGGGAGTATTAGATTTACCTCTGAATTTTAGCCAGGCAAAATGGCTGGCTGGTTCTCACCGCTTAAACGGTATGCCAGTCAAGTTGAGATGGCAGTCTAAGGGGAACGGCTGCCAGGTCCGATTGGGTCATAAGGGCATCCATCAATTAGATGTCGTTTTCGAGCCAAAGATTTTGCAACAATCACAGCAATCTTTGCTGAACATGCAAATACCACCTGTTCCAAAATCCAGTATTCATTTGTCGGTGCCATCAGAAATCAAGGACCTACAAATGGCGGGAATGACAGAAGTATCGCAAAGTGTACGGGATGGCAACTTGAAAGTCATGATCCCATCACAAAAAGAACTTAAAATCGGATGGACGAATTCCCCAGAAATCCAAGAGTCTTCCTGGTCGGGTAATATCGAGCAACTCTCTTGGCTACACATTACGTCAACCAACTCTCGGCTTGATGTTCAATTGCTAGTTGATACATCCCGGACAGCCCCCCATTCTCTGGTGGTGCAGAAATCACCCTACTTAAAAGTATTGCCACCCGAAGTGGAATCGCCGTTGGTAAGTATTACTCCGTTGGGTAATAAGAACGATACCCTCCTGTTGGTTTTAAAAGAGGATCTGGGTGCTAATTTGCGAATACCTCTTCACTTTGAGTTGCAGCGTAGCGTATCACTCGGACGTGTTTTCTTTCCTAGTGTCAAAGTAGTAAACAATATGCCAACTCGTAATTTATTTGCAGTTTCAGTAGCATCGAACCTTTCGTATGACGAGAGTGCGCACGAAAATTTGCGCAGCATTACCCCAAGTGAGTTTTCAGAAGCATGGGATGCCAGTGAGGTTCGCCCTTTGAATGCGTATTCGCTAGAAAAGCAAGATCCGAAATGGTCTCTCCGTCTATGGCCGGCTCCCAAGACTTTCTCTGTACAACAGACAATGAAGCTTCATTTTCAACTTAAGAAAGTAACTCTTCAATACGAAGCTTCAGTCGATGGGATTACCGGCAACTTGCTAATGCACCGCATGACAATTCCATCAAATTTTTCACTCGACTCGATTTCCTTGCAAACACAGCAGGATAAAGAGTCCATACCCATGCGCTGGAGTCGTGAAGGTAAATCAAAAGTTGTTATTTTTCTTGGTCGACCTCTCTCAGAGCCACATCTGCTTACAGTACATGGCACACAGAAATTTGAGATACCTGGCGAGTTTCATTTGCCGAATATTGGCTTGATTGGTTCGGAGCGTAATTTAGTGCGCTTGAATTTGTACCGCACTAAAGAGGTGCTAGTGCATTGGGCAGATCCCGAAAAGGTACCCCAAGTGGTTGCACAGCATAATATGACGCGTGTTAGTTCTGATATATTGGTGGGGCAATTCATTTGGCGTACAGCAGACCTTAGTAAGTATGGGGCGCTGAGGGTAGTCAGTAATCCAAACCTATTTACAGTAAATAGTTGCATTGCTCTTACTTCTAAAGAAGCATCCTGGAAAGCAACTTTATACGCTCTCGTCCAGTCTCAATCAGGTGTCCTTGATCAATTACGATTAACAGTCCCTGATAACTTCCAGGAGAATTTCCAATTATTTCCTGAAGGAGCAGGGTTTGTCGGTGAAATCAACGAATCTGATTCTGGGCGACAGATCACGATTTTTCTTTCCGAACCACTTCGGGAAAAACAACACATGCATTTTCGTTTATCTGGCACACTAAAAATCCCTGTAGACCGGCGTCTTGAGTTCCCTGATCTAAATATCATTGGAGCGGAGAGTTCCGAGAGATTTGTTCTATTGCCAACTCAAGTTGATGGGGAGAAAGCAAACTGGCAATATAAAAATGGCCTGCATAAGCTGCCACTTACAGAAGAATTGCGTGATTTAGTTGGTGCACAGCTTGATGCTGAATCTTTTCAAGTGGTTCAAGAGACCTTTTTTGCCAAGTTGCGATCGCAAAGGAGCGTATTTCGCAATGCGGCAGTCAGGTATGCTGTTCTGCAGGGTGTTGTAGACCGAAATGGTGCACTTACTGCTACGGTTGAAATGGCTGTGCAGCCAGGCAGCGCAACGCATTGCACTCTCTGGTTGCCACGCCAATCGCAATTGTTGCACTTGCAGGTAGGGGATCAAGATATTTATCGCAAACCAACTTCGGATGGAGGCTGGACGATCCCCTTGGGACCTGTCTCTTATACACATCTGACGCTGCCGACGATACTCGTTGTGT
>CAWWCC010000124.1:0-8755 GCA_963935315.1 uncultured Planctomycetaceae bacterium
GACGGTACCTGTCCGCTCCATGAGGCGATCGGCCAAGGTGCTTTTACCGTGGTCGATATGAGCGACGATTGAGAAGTTGCGAATGTATTTAGGTTGGGTCATAAAAGATTAGCTGCAGGTAGGGATGGGTAGAACGCGGGTGCTTTGGTGAATCGTGGAAAAATCCTTAGCATTCTAAAGGGATACATTGTTCTATGTATCTGCGTTGAACAGGCTATTTGAGCAAATCATGGTGCTCCACACGGGCCAAACCTGCAGCACCCATGTAGCCGGCATCGCCGCCTAGTTGGGCGAAATCGATTTGGAGCGTATCGTGTAAATTTGGTAGCAGGCGGGGTCGTAATTCATCGCGAATTTTTTGCAAGAATGCTTCGCCCAGGGGATGGCCAGCACCGCCAAAAGTCATCGCACCACCTAGCACCACACAGCCGGGATCAATCGTATGGATCAGGTTCACCAGGCCCAGGGCCAGATAACGGGCTGTCTCCATGATGATTTCTAGTGCGAATGCGTCTCCTGCTTCAGCTGCCTGGGTGAGAGCAAGAGGTGTCAGCGAATCTTCTTTCGATAATCGACTATGACGTCCATCACGAAGGCCTTCTTGTGCTCGCCGCACAACTCCATAAGATCCGCAAAATGCTTCGAGAGATCCTCTTTTATTGAGTGAATCAAGTGGGGCGTCGTCTTGCAAATCGATGAGGATGTGTCCACATTCACCGCCGTTGCCATGGGCGCCTTCCAAGAGCATATCACCGACAATAATTCCGCCGCCAATTCCCGTGCCTAGAGTGAGCAATACCATGCTCGGGTAGGCAGTGCCTGCACCTTGCCAGTATTCACCGAATGCGGCGGCATTCGCATCGTTGGCGTAGCGTACGGGTAGACCGATCGCGTCAGAAATTCGCTGACGAATTGGAAAGTTATGCCATTCGGGCAAGTTTCCGGGAGTGAGCAGGATACCTTGTTCGAGATCCAAAGGTCCGGGTGTGGCCAATCCAACACGGGCTACATCACTAGTACCAGCCCCCAAGTTTTGCAATTGTTGAAACAAGGCTGCAGAAACACGCTGCACCGCGTCATCGGGCCCAAGATGCGATTCGGTGGGAATCGATCCATAGGCCTGGATGCCCCCCTTGTCATCAACAATGCCAAATTTTACATTCGTTCCGCCCACATCGATGCCGATGAACAGAGGGTGTTTCACTTCGGGTTGGGTCATGATTGATTCTTGTGGGGAGAAAGTCACGCTCGAGGGTATTCGCCACGAAATGAGTAGGGCGCATCGTGGGCCTGGCAAGCCAAACAGTATAGAAGTCGTAATCAGACGCTGCAATTCTTATCGGGGACAACCTTGGCTGGTAGGGAGAGTTTCAAGCCCCGCAGTGTCAGTAAACGACCCTTTTCGAAGGAGTTATCAGGACTTTCAATACTTGCGAACACATTGGAACGATCCCTGCTCGCGGTGTTTTAGCGACTCTGCCAAAATGTAGGCAGTACACCCATCGAATATCAGACCTTGGTGATTGGGGCCGACCCCGAAAGTCAGTTCTGATGGGCTTGCTGCCTGAGAGAATGTGAGGAAATATCCTCACGAAATTGCTCTGCTGGGACTTCATCGCAAAGTATTCGTAAATTGTCGGGTAGTGGCAGATCACTTAGTACTTGGAACCGACCTTCAATGCATCGGCCAAACACGAGAAACCTGCAGCCCTGGTTCGAAATTTGCTCGATAGCCGTATCGTAGTCAGTCTGATTTTCGGGGTAATAACGAAGGTTGGCAATCCGCAGCATCGTATCGGCACCTACGACAAAAGTGGTACCTGGTAGCAATTCTGATTTCGATCGAAAAGTGGGAGCATTCGTGATCAGGAGTACCGCCTCATGATCAATCGCTTGCAATAAGTCGTACCGTCGCTTCAACTCATAGTAGTCCAAAGGTGGCTTGTCGACGTTGGTGATCGAAAGTTCGTACGCAACGGGCTGGCCGGTGATTTGAGACGCCACTTCCGCAATTCGAAGATGGCCCTGGTGGGGAGGATTGAAAGATCCAGGAAATAGAGCTTTTGGCAATGACGATGTGGGGGAGGGGAGGGTAGCGAACTTTTGCTGTCCTAAATACAGTTCAGTCCAGGAAGGTTTTGCTTGCTGTAAACAGAATTCAATGTGTTCGTTATCTTCAAGTTGTTCGTTCAGTGTCTGTTCGGCTGGGTAGGTATTGATTCCACACGCCTTTCCCAACATGACGATAGACAGTTTTGCAGCAAGCCATTCTTCTTTTTTGCGGTCGCGCTTTTTCGAGGTCAAAATCAAGGTGCTCGATGCGGTAGATGTTGCCGTCTGTACGGCCACGTGAATCCGATGCGTTCCCCGTTTGGGGCGGTTGCTGGCCAAACTCGCAGTAGTTCCCATCCCAACCAGCAACAACGGATCATCCGTGTCAGAAAATTTACGGGCCTGCAACCAGGCCCGCATTGCCATGGCACGGGCTGTGGTGACGCTGCAGAATTGCTCGGGTGCATTGCCCAGCCAGGCGCTCAACGCCGCAGGTGCATAAGGCACCACAGCCTCCAGTAGGGTTTGTGAAGCGCCGGGAATCTCTAGAAGCTGACCTATCGCCTTGCTGCCACCTCCTGTGATCGCCATGACAACCTGGTGTTGATTGGCATGTATTGCACGAAGCATTTCGGTCCAAACAGTGACACTCACTCGAGATAGTCCTCTTTGGTTCTTGGAGTTGCAGCCCCAGGATTTCTATACAAAGTAGCCCCGGATTTCTATACAAAGTAGACTGTTGCCATTTGGCCTCATGTTGACCAAAGGCAACATCAGTATGGCTGCCAAAAGTGACCCTCTCAACCACGGAGGGAACTTGCCAGGCCAGTCATTTCTATATGCATCCTAGCATTTCTAGACGGGTAAACAATATTTGGCATGTGGCTTGCGTCTCTGGTAGATCAACATTCTTGTGGGATCTATCCATGGCAGAAGTTGTCGAAATCAACAATCTGGAAGACCTTGAGCCTTATCGGCTGGCCTGGAATGCGTTGTTGCATCAAACACCGCGGTCTTCGTTCTTTCATACGTATCATTGGCTTGAGAACTATTGGCAGCATTTTGGGCATGATCAGCGTTTACGCGTCTTAGTTATTTTAGCCAATGGATCACTGATTGGAATTATACCTTTGTGCGTACGTACAGAGCGCTATCAGGTTGGCAAGGTTCAAGTCCTGGGTTATCCCTTGGGGGACTGGGGTACTTGGTATGGACCAATAGGCCCAAACCAATCGGCAAGCTTAACAATGGCATTGCGGTATCTTCGCAACCAACCAAGAGATTGGGATATGCTCGACTTGCGCTGGGTCGATCCAGCGCTGAGTTCTAGAGTAAGTCGAGCCATACAAAATGTTGGGTGGCAATCACACGTTGGCTCCTACCAGCAAGTTTCTGTAATACAATTTGGCAATACCGATTGGCAGGGCTACAATGCGGCGCTTTCAAAAAAGTGGCGTCACGAAATCGGTCGACAAGCTCGTGTATTAGAGCGAAATTACAAAGTTTCTTTTGAACGACATCGTCCTCAGGGAAGTTCCTGCGGTGAAAATGATCCACGTTGGGATTTATTTGACGACTGCCTGGCTATTTCGGAGCGCAGTTGGCAGAGTGAATCCAAAACGGGCAAAACCTTATGTCATGGCAATGTTCGCCACTTTTTGAGCACCAGCCATCGCATTGCCTCTCATTTAGGCATGCTCGATATGGCTGTGCTCAAACTTGACAATCAGCCAGTCGCTTTTCAGTACAACTATCACTACGACGGCCAGCTTTATGGCCTGCGAATGGGATTTGACCGTAGCTTTGCCCGGGAAGGCCCTGGAAAGGTGCTCATGAGCCGCTTGATCGAGGATAGTTTTAGCCGTGGAGATATGAGTCTGGATTTGGGTATCGGCGATTTTGATTTTAAACGACGTTTCCGTACCAGCGTCGAAACGAGTTGTCGCACCAGTTGCTATCCCTGGACGGCCTGGCGGTCGCAGGGTGTACGACTCACTCGTTGGATTAAAAATCAGTTAGGCCCAGGAGGCATTTCGGGTTGCAATTCTCACATTAAAAAAGATGGAGAATGCAGAAGTCGAACCCAGGAGATTACTTCTTAAGAATTCCCCAGGGCAGAGACGTCTGAGGTGCGCGGCGCGGCGCGGCGCGTGGCGTGCCTCAGACGTCTGCCACATAGGGTGCCGTCCCCCCCATCCTTGCAGCACTTTGGAGGACATAATCCAAAGGCGACAAGCGGCAAAAACGTAGTGAGCGGTTTTTGGAGGTTTTCCAAGAACGAATGCTCTGTTGTTACTAAATATTAGGTAAATCCTCAGGAGTCATTTTGAATTAAGAGGTCCTGAGGACACACATCTTAATTCGAAGAGTTGTCAGCGCTTTAAGGTTGGGGCTCGCTGATATGGTTGGCTTGCTGCTCTCGTAGAGCATCAGCTTCACGTTGAAGTTTAAATTCAGAACCTGGGGCGTAGTATTGAGGATCGTCCGTAAGCCACCAGGGGCTGGGTAAGGTTTGACCACCGACATCCATTTGGCATCCCGTGGCTGACAAGGTAGCCAGCAACAGCAGTCCACTGCCAATGAGTGTAGAAAATTTTTGTGTTTGGATAGTTGAAGTTTTCACGTTTCAAGGACTCCAATTCGAGGGACTAGTGACTCACGCATTCCCTCAATGGGTGAGTTTAATCGTTATCGTCGTCTTAACCGTCAAACTTTTGCTGAACGTGATAGATTTCAGGGTTTGCTAGCAATGTTCCAGATTGAAGGCCGACCACATCCCCAGGAACTCGCGACTTTTTTGCTGCAGATTGGCAGCGAAAATAGTTTTTGGGGCGTAACTTGCTAGAATGGCAGCAGCAGAGGTCGTGTCTGGCAGGTTTTGCGATTTTAGTTTCTTGGAGTGAAGGCACTCAGGAGAAAACGGCGTTTAGAATTCTGCATGGCAGATCGATGCAACGCAAAATAAACGGTCGGAGCTGCTATCTTAGAACTGCGAAAAGATTCTTAGATCGGAACCAGGAGAGGTGAATCGTGTCAGTTTTTTTGATGCCCACTATGCGCATCCTGATGCTAGCAATTGGCGTGCTAGTGTGTCAGTTGCCCGTCTTGCCCCTGGCGATGGCCCAGCAGGGGCAGCAAGTCTTACGAGACTCGATTCCGTCCAGGGTTTACTTTCTGGCAATTGAGCAGCTTTATCGAGGAAGGCACCGGGATGCGCTGCGCACCTTCCAAAGAGAGGTTCGTGGTAGTGTCAAACTGGGAGTCACCAATCGCTGGATCGATGCAATCAGTTATCACACGATGCTGGGCGAGGTCTACTACCAGCAAGGCCAACTTGCGCTTGCGATGGAACAATTTGACTATGCCTGTTCCATGTTTTTGCAATATCCCAATTGGATGCTGCGTGTTGAATTCAAGGCCCCTTATGCGGATACGAATCGATTGAACCGTCCCCCACCGTGGGGACCAGGTAAACGACAGTTTGTTTTGGGGAAATTCCCGAATCAAATGCTGATTCGCTTTGGTGATCTTAAATCTGCTGAGCGTGTGATTAGTCAGGGAGGAGGGGCGATTACTTCTCCACAACTGTGGCAGCTTAATGTGGTTGAAATTGTGCGTTCGACCGCGCTGGCAATACGACGTCGCCACGAATTGCTGGGACCATTGGCTGAGTATGATCCTCTTTCCAAGAATCTAGTGAACGCACTTTCTCGCGGTGGAGCACCACCAAATCATTGGTCCAATGCATGGGTGGATTTGCAGTTGGGGCTTGTCTACGCAGGGCAGGGAAAACACGACCTGGCCACGAAGCGTCTCCAGCGGGCCGAACGCATTGCGGGCAAGTACGATCATCCGCTCACCTGCGTGGCCCTCCTGGAGATGGGTCGCATCAATATGCTGGAAGGCAATCTTGAAGCAGCGCAACAATTGTTGGCCGAAGCTAGCATTTCAGCCTTCTACTACGAGGACCTGGGCATTATTGATGATGCCTTTCGATTAGGAACGGTCTGTCGATTGGCAAGAGGTATTTCCGATGTGAACCCTGCTCTGCAACCCGCCCTCACCTGGTCACGGCAAAAAGGCTATGACTACCTCTTTGCCGGGCTATGTCTGGATCAGACAGAAGAACTGCTTTCGCTGGGCAACTACCAGGGAGCGACGTCAGCACTCAAGACGGGTGTTTCTCGTCTGCGAGATGCCGGACAAGGAAGGCTGGGCAATCAATCACGGTATCTTCAAGGGCGTTTGTTGTTAGCCGAAGGGCATGAAACGGCAGCAAAAGTTTTACAGACTGCCGTGGCAGAGCACATTGGTATGTCGACACACAACTATCGGTTGGTTCTTGCCAACAGGCGTTTTGATGAGCAGCAAATTCAATCTCGATCTGCAATCAAGGTGTATGGAAAATTGTTGGGGGACCCTGAACCTGCTCAATGGGTGTTTCAACCTCTGGAAACCCTGGCGAGGCTGAAAACGCCCCACCATGCTGCCTTTGACCGTTGGCTTGCTGCTGTTTCACGAAAGGAAATTGAAAGAGCGGTCGAAATAGTAGACTTGGCCAAACGTCATCGGTATTTGCAAACGCTCCCCTGGGGTGGTCGCCTGGCGGCTCTTCGCTACACGCTGGAAGTACCGGATGAAATCCTTAGCCAGCACGCGCGAGGGCAGCGCAACGAACTCTTGCTCCGATTTCCAGAGTATGTTGACGCACGTACTACTGGCAAAAAGTTGCTAGCAGATATCCGAACGGATTGGAAAGATGCTATGGAAGATCGTGCAGTGCGTGATCTGGCCAAGGTTTGGCGTAAGTGGCAGAGTAGTTTGGAGAAACGCGAAAACATACTAAGCAGCATGACCTTCTTGCGGGTCCCCGCGGACATTCAGTTTCCGCCAGTGAAAGCGACAGCGGATTGGCAATCGCAACTTCAGCCTGGGCAAGCAGTGCTGATGTTCCATGATTCACCAGACGGTCTCCATGGTTTTTTGCTTAGCACTAAATCAGCAATCCGTTGGAATTGCGGGCCCAGTGGTAGGCTCGGTTCACGGCTGCAGGATTTTTTGAGAGATTTGGGCAACTATTCAGCAAACCACGAGATGACCACTGAAGTACTCGTCGCACAAGACTGGCAAGAATCGGGCACCAGGCTGGTTGACGCGTTGCTGGGTGATGCGCCTCTCGATCCGGATTCAATAACAGATTTGCTCATTATTCCCGATGGACTCACTTGGTATGTGCCCTGGACAGCACTGCCTGTACAGACCCAATCAGGCAGAAAGCCACTGATAACAATATCGCGTATTCGAATTGCACCGACTGTAGGTATAGCGTTTGGTCCGCAGATACCTTTACGCCGTGTGCAGCGATCGGGCCTGGCTGGTAGAAGCATCTTACCCGGTAGTTCAGAGGATGAGAAAGATACGGCCCTCATGGAATTAAGCAATGCACTGGAGAATCCACTCATTCTTCCCCTGCAAATGCCCGTATCGAACCCGATATCCAGTTCGTTATTAGAAACATTGGTGGTGTTGGAGGAGGCTGAAATTGATTTGTCGGATCCATTTCACTGGTCCCCTGTTCCACAGGGGCGATCTGCACGGCACATTTCTTTAGGGCATTGGCTTCGACTCCCACAATTTGGACCGCAGCGAGTTGTCTTACCTGGCACCAGCACCATCGCATCACGAGGAGGCAAAGCCAGTAAACGCCAGTCTTCGATCATGCCACCGGGTAGCGAATTATTTCTTGCCAGCTGTGCGATGTTATCGACAGGGGCCCAGACAATACTGCTCAGTAATTGGGTTGTGGGTGGACAATCAACCCAGGAGATATTGCGGGAGTTTCTGCAGGAGCTACCCCATATGGCGGCTTCAAATGCCTGGCAGCGGAGTGTACGGCTGGCGCGAGAATTGCCTATCGATTCGGCTACGGAACGGCGAGTCAAGGCGGGAAAAGAGGATGCCGATCTCACGGCAGTACATCCATTTTTCTGGAGTGGATATCTGTTAGTCGATATTAGCAAACCACGGGCAAATCCTGACAATCTCGAATGACAACGATGATGGATAACGACGGCAGTCGACTGGATTTTCAACGAAACCTGAAATGACCTCTAAGACCAGTCTGGTCCAATTTGGGATGGCAGTCGCAGAGACCATCCGTTGGAGAACTCCGGCCCAATGGAATGGAGAAACGATCGCAGCTTAGAGCAATGTCTATTGTGATATTTTGAACGTAGCAGTTTGCATCAATTAAAAAGGCAGCTAATAATGCAGCTATGAACAAAAAAGAACTAATTCAGACATTAGAAGATTTGCACGCTGAATTGCAGGGTGCCACGTCTGTGGACGAAGATGCGCAGGCATTGCTGGCAACTTTAACCCAGGACATCAATCGGATTATGGAAGCAGGTGCGGTGTCCGGGGGCGGAAGCTCTCCCTGAAGATCCAGCACAAGAAGTAGAAAACTTATCAGCGTAAGTGCAGGATTTGATGCTGAAATTTGAAGCAGATCATCCACAATTGCCCCGAGCGCTTAATCAAGTTTCCTCAGCGCTGGCTAATTTGGGAATTTAGCCTGAATCAATATGAAAGCATGCCATAATTCTAAACGGCATTTCCTCAACAGCAGTATCCTTTCTAAACAACAGCATCGCCAAATCAGGGTTTTTTCTAGCCAGCAGAGCTGTTAAATAATCCGGGCTAG